>DATCJY010000052.1:0-24099 GCA_036562565.1 Flavobacteriales bacterium
GTGAGTTTTACTTCACCCTTGAGGTGAGCCAAATCACTCTTTCCGGAATAAATCATCGTATTGCTCATGGCCATCGCACCGGCAGATGTACCGGCAATCACAAGGCCTTCCTCAAAATATCCTTTCTGAATAATTTCGAGAAACTCGGTTCCACCAAATATGGTAGTGAGGCGCAGTTGATCGCCACCGCTGAACATGATACCATCGCAGCGTTTAGCACGATCAATATTCTCAGGGTTCCGTGCATCATCGCGGTTGCGTATGTCCAGATGCTCCACATGGGTACAACCAATCTTGTGGAATGCATCCAAATAGTTCTGTCCCACTTCTTCGGGAATACTGCTTGCAGTAGTTATGATGATGATGTGCTTGTCCGGCCCACCGATTTCTTGCACCACACGCTTTAAAATTCCCAACTGAACGAAGTGTTGGTTTTGGGATGCTATATAAAGGCCCTCAGTTTCGGTTCCTTTATCTTCTGCTCCACCAATGGAGATGAGTTTACCGTTCGGATATTTCAATTTTCTATAGTTACTGATGAATCGCAAAAATATCCTTCAACGCAAAAGCCAGTGAAAAAGTTAGATGGGCTTTCAACAGATTTTTCCACTCTATAACTTAAAAATTCATAATGCCTTTTCTTATGTTTGTTTCAAGCAATTAGTTATAACCAAGCGAGAAATCACGAAAAACATGTTATCTGGCCTTCACCAGAATTTTAATCACACAGATTCTTGCTGCAAAGCATTAAAACCCCATTCCCTATGAGAATACTCGATATTAAAGTAATGAAGGGTCCCAACTACTGGAGCATCCGCAGACACAAGCTGATTCAAATGAAGCTTGATCTGGAAGACTTGGAACAAAAACCAACCAACCTGATTGATGGGTTCAGCGAGCGACTGGAAAAAATGTTTCCGAGTATGTATAGCCATCGCTGTTCCATTGGTGAGCCGGGCGGCTTCTTTCAGAGAGTAAAAGAAGGTACATGGATGGGCCATGTCATTGAGCACATTGCTTTGGAGATGCAAACCCTTGCCGGTATGATGTGCGGTTTCGGACGCACACGCCAAACCTCCAAAGAAGGTGTTTACAACGTGGTATTTAGCTACATGGAAGAGAAAGCCGGACAGTATGCAGCACGCGCTGCGGTGCGTGTTGCAGAAGCATTGATTGCCGGTGAAGACTATGATGTGCAGCAAGACATCCAGAAGCTGCGTGAGATCCGTGAAGAAGAACGACTAGGGCCATCTACAGGATGCATTGTTGAAGAAGCCGTATCTCGCGGTATTCCTTACATCCGACTCAACAAACATTCCTTGGTACAATTGGGTTATGGTGTCAACCAAAGACGTATTCGTGCCACCATTGCAAGCACCACCGGCAGCATTGCAGTGGATATTGCTTGCGATAAAGAGGAAACAAAAAATCTCTTGGGAGCTGCGGAAATTCCCGTTCCAAAGGGCCGCATCGTGTACAGTGAGGAAGGTCTCAAAGATGCCATTGATTCCATTAAATATCCAATCGTAACCAAGCCGGTGGATGGCAATCACGGCAAAGGAGCTACCACCAATATCAATGATTGGGAAAGCGCATTGATTGGTTTTAATGCCGCCAAAAAATATTCGCGCGGTGTGATTGTAGAGAAATACATCACGGGTCAGGACCACCGCGTGTTGGTGATCAATTACAAATTCGTTGCGGCAGCTATTCGCAAACCCGCAGCTGTTATTGGTGATGGCAAACACACCATTCAAGAACTCATCGACATCACCAACCAAGATCCACGCAGAGGCTATGGCCATGAAAATGTGCTCACACAAATCACCGTTGATGATTTTCTCATGGAGATGCTCAACCGCGAAGGCCTCACCCTCGATACCGTCATTGAGGAAGGAAGGGAAGTTTTTCTTAAACCCACTGCTAATCTGAGCACCGGTGGCACCGCCACCGATGTGACCGACCTGGTGCATCCTGATAACATTTTCATGTGCGAACGCATTGCGCGCATTATCGGACTGGACATCTGCGGTATCGACATCATGGCAAAAGACCTCAGCACGCCAATCAAAGAAAATGGAGGTGCCGTGTTGGAGGTCAACGCAGCACCGGGTTTCCGCATGCACATAGCCCCTACGGAAGGTCTTCCACGCAACGTTGCAGAACCGGTAATTGATATGCTGTATCCACCCGGAACAAGTGCGCGCATTCCCATCATTGCCGTATCAGGAACTAACGGAAAAACCACTACTACACGCCTGATGGCCCATATGGTAAAAACCATGGGTTATAAAGTGGGATATACCACAACCGATGGAGTTTATATCCAAAACCAGCTCATGATGCGCGGGGATTGCACAGGCCCTATCAGTGCGGAGTTTGTACTTAAAGACCCGACAGTTGATTTTGCTGTATTGGAATGTGCACGAGGAGGAATACTGCGCGCAGGACTTGGATTCCACCGCTGTGATATCGGCATATGCACCAATGTTGCAGAAGACCATCTTGGCCTCGGTGATATCGATACATTGGAACAACTCGCACGCGTGAAAGCCGTAGTTCCCGGTTCCGTATTGCCTGACGGCTATGCCATTCTCAATGCCGACAACGAATACACCCGAAACATGGCCAAAGACCTTGATTGTAAGGTGACATTCTTCTCACTGGATGAAAACAATCCACACATCCAAAAGCATATCAAAGAAGGCGGACTAGCAGCCATCTATGAAAACGGATATATCACCATTTGCAAAGGAACCTGGAAGATTCGCGTAGAAAAAGCAAGTGCCATTCCATTGACATACGGAGGCAAAGCCACTTTCAATATTGCGAATATCCTGCCGTGTGTGCTTGCAGGTTTTGTGCGCAACTTCAAAATCGAGGACATGCGCACCGCGTTGCAAACGTTCATTCCAAGCCCCGCACAAACACCGGGACGCATGAATATGTTCCACTTCAAACACTTCACTGTGATGGTGGACTATGCACACAACACACACGGGTTTATGGCCATCAGCGAATTTTTGACCAAAGTGGATGCATCACCGAAAATTGGTGTCATTGCCGGTGTGGGTGACCGCAGAGATGAAGACATCATCAACTTGGGCAAAGTAGCCGCAGGTATGTTTGATGAAATCGTTATCCGTCAAGATAAAAACCTGCGCGGAAGATCCGAAGAAGAAATCATTGATCTCATGAAACAAGGCATCAGTGAAGTGAGTCCTGACAGAAAAGTAACCGTGATACCAAAAGAGCGTGAAGCTATCGATTACGCTATCAGGAACGCTCCTTCAGGTGCGTTTGTTACCATTTGCAGTGATGTAATTCCCGATGCACTGGAGCAAATCATGAAGCTCAAAGAAGAGGAAGAAGGGGTGGTTAACGTTTGATTCTGCCACCGTGATGATACATGAGAAAAGGCAAGGAAGATTCTCCTTGCCTTTTTCGTTTCATAAAAATATTGTTATCGGCTTTTTACACAGAAGGACAGGCGCGGCACTTGCTTGCTCAAAGTACCGGAAAATGTTCTGAGCACAGGCAATCGACTCTGATGGTGAAAATCATTCCTGTCTAACAGGAACCTCCTCAGCAAAATACTTAATGATTGCCTTCTTGACGAGCAATTCCTGCTCTTCAGGATTTAGATGAGGCAAAAGCTCAGTACGCTCAAAATGCGGCCAACCATCCTCATCCCTTCCAATGAATTTATAGTAGCCATATGGTGCCAAAACCGAACAAATACCGATATGAATCAGCTCAACCTTTTGATGCTTCTTAAACTTTTGATAATCCTGATTGAGCTCCTGCACTCCTATGAGAAAAAGAATAGCGGCATAGTCCAGCTTCTCACCATAAGAGGCTGAAATTCTGGAAACTGTGTCCTGCCAAGCTTTTTCAAATACGTAATCCATGCGAGAAATAAAATAGGTTTGCAATTTACTCTACAATTATTATGCAATTCAGTCGTCTTGGTGGAATATCACTCCTAACTACTTACTTTTGCTCTCGTTGAAAGACGAATACCTAACGATTATCCTTGAGTATGAATCGAATGCTGCGTTTGAGTTTGTTGTTGTGTGCACTCACATTTATTAATCTGGTATCAAAAGGTCAAAGCCAATATTTGGACGCCTCCTTCAATGTGATTTCTTCAGCCAACGGTGCCAAGTATATCCGTGAAGTGGAAATGGTCAATGATACTTTGTACAATGTGGTTTTGAAATATATGACCGGTGATGTGATGATGATTGGTTCATATTCTGATGCCAAGCTCGAAACAGAGAATGGCCAGTTTAAATATTTCTACGCTAACGGAAATCCGGAATCAGAAGGCCATTTCAAAAACGGCAATAAAGTAGGAACTTGGAAACGCTGGAGCTTTGATGGCACCAGAAAGCCAGATCGCTATTATCCGGATGAAAATTTCAAAGCCAAAACACGCTCCACCAATCCGGCTAAATTTCCCGGTGGAACCGCAGCCCTTCAAAAACTTATCGCAGATAGCCTCAAGTATCCTGAAGAGGCAAAAGAGCGCGGCCTTGAAGGTACCGTGTATGTGACATTCACAGTGGATGCAACGGGAGAAGTAAGCCGTCCTGAAGTTTCAGAGGGCGTACACTATTTGCTCAACGAAGAAGCCATGCGCTTTGTTTCTTCTATGCCTACCTGGTCCCCTGCTTCCAAAAACGGAATTCCAATCGACTCCAATTTCATCATGCCGATTACCTTTAGTTTGAAGCACGAAGCCAATTCAAATCAGAATAAAAAAGAGACCAATAACAAAACGAATTGATGTATCAAAGCATAAAAGAAAAAGGCCGGTTGTAACCGGCCTTTTTTATTCCTGTGCTGTTTCCAGTGCAACTTGCATATACTCCAGTTTCTCCATGATGGCAGATTCCAGTTCAGGCAGTTTACCATCTTGTGAAGCATAAAAATTATAACTGTCCTGAAATTGTTGAGCGCTGGTTCCATGCTTCTCAAAAATCTGCTGATAATAATCTTTTAACTTAACCTCAGAAGTATCTATAGCACGGTAGTGATAACTGTATGCTCCCTCCAGCAATCGAATATCTACCATTAGATTAATCAATTGCTCTTCGGTCAATACAGGTTTTGTAGGCTTAGGGTCTCCGGGTTTGCACGCACAGAGACAAGCTATTGCTATAAAAAAAGCTACTCGAATCATCGGTCAAATGTGAGGCGCTCACCACGCTTGGTTTCATCAAATACTCCGCGGTCATACACCTTGTTACCGTTCACAAACGTAGTCAACACTTGCGATTGGAAGGTCTCATTCATGAAAGGCGACCAACCGCATTTGTAGTAGAGGTTTTCCTTTTGAACCTTCCATGGACGGTTCAAATCAACCAATACAAGATCTGCTTTAAATCCTTCGCGGATATATCCACGCTTTTCGATTTGGAACAAATCAGCCACGGCATGACTCATCTTCTCGGCTATTCGTTCCAAGGTGATTTTGCCCTGGTGATAAAGTTCCAACATCGCAACGAGCGAATGCTGCACCAACGGTCCACCACTGGGTGCTTCCAAGTATGGCTTTTGCTTTTCTTCCAATGTATGGGGCGCATGATCCGTAGCTATTACATCAATGCGATTGCTAAGCACCGCCTCTAGGATGGCATCGCGGTCACGAGCTGTTTTTACAGCCGGATTCCACTTGATAAAGTTGCCTTTGGTGAGATAGTCGGCATCAGAAAACCAAAGGTGATGCACACAGGCCTCAGCAGTAATCTTCTTCTCTCGCAATGGAATATCATTGCGGAAAAGTGAAGTCTCCTTTGCTGTAGAAATGTGCAGTATATGCAACTTCGTATTGTATTTCTCTGCCAACTCCACGGCCATGGAAGATGAGCGATAGCATGCCTCTTCGCTGCGAATCAGCGGATGATGTTGGGGTAATATTTGTTCTCCGTAAAGTTCCTTGTAATGTGTAAGATTGGCTCTTACCGTGGCCTCATCTTCACAATGGGTAGCCACGATACAAGGTGCTTCGGAGAATATGATGCGTAAAGTCTCTTTGTTATCCACAAGCATATTGCCTGTGCTGCTTCCCATGAAAACCTTGATACCACAGACATTCTTCGGATTTGTTTTGAGCACCTCTTCGCGGTTGTCATTGCTGGCTCCCATGAAGAATGAATAATTCGCCATAGATACTTCCGAAGCACGTTGGTATTTCTGCTCTAATAATTCCTGTGTGAGGGTTTGCGGATTGGTGTTGGGCATCTCCATAAAAGAAGTAACGCCTCCTGCAACAGCGGCTTTGGCTTCTGTGGCAATCTCTCCTTTGTGAGTCAACCCCGGCTCGCGAAAATGAACCTGATCATCTATCACACCCGGAAAAAGATGCAATCCCGTACCGTCTATGATTTCATCTGCTTGAACAGATGCTTTGTCGATGTTGCCAATTTTAGCAATCACATCTTCATGGATAAGAACATCGGATACCACCGTGCTACCTTCGTTGACGATGGCAATATTTTGAATAAGCGTTTTCATGTTTGAAAAATTTGAAAGCACTAGTGCTTCACATTCTTACGGCTGATGCGTCTGAAGCGCATTTTCAAAACACCAATTACAGCCTCATTGAAGATGTTCATGCTCATCTTGCTCACTCCGTGTTCTCGGTCGATGAACAAAATTGGCACTTCCACAATCTTAAATCCAAGCTGTTTGGTATTGTATTTCATCTCAATTTGAAAAGCATAACCGATAAAACGAATACTGTCCAAATCGATGGTTTCAAGAACTTTTCGGGTATAACAAACAAAACCTGCTGTACTATCACGCACGCCCAACCAAAGGATGGTGTTGACATAAAGGGATGCGCAAAAACTCATGGCCAAACGCTTGAAAGGCCAATTCTTCACTCCTCCTCCTTTCACATATCTCGAACCTACGGACATGTCGCCACCGCTTGTTGTGCAACCTTCATAGAGACGAACCAAATCCTTAGGATTATGTGAGAAGTCGCAGTCCATCTCGAACACGAATTGATAGTCGCGCTCCAAAGCCCAACGGAATCCTGCGATATAAGCCGTACCGAGCCCTAGTTTCCCTTCGCGTTGCATCAAGTGCAATTGGCCGTTGAATTCTTTTTGAAGCCCCTTTACAATCTCTGCGGTACCGTCAGGGGAGCCATCATCTACAATGAGCACATGGAAAGCCTTGGGCAATGAAAAGACCGTGCGCACCATGCGTTCCACGTTTTCCTTCTCGTTATATGTTGGTATGATAACCAGGCTATCCGACATGTTCAAAGATTATGGTTGTACTTCCTGTGTCTCGAGTTCAGCAATGAGTTTTTCTACGCGTTCCACCATGTTCTTGCTACCAATGATGAGCGGAACACGTTGATGCAGATGAGCAGGTTGTACATCCATAATACGGCCATGACCGGTAGATGCCTTTCCTCCCGCTTGCTCCACAATGAATGCAAGCGGGTTGCATTCATATTGTAATCGCAGTTTTCCATCCGGATTCTTAGTGGTTCCGGGATAGATATAGATACCGCCTTTGAGCAGATTGCGATGAAAATCGGCTACCAATGAACCGATGTAACGCGCGCTGTAAGGACGTCCTGTACTCTTATCTGATTGTTTGCACCACTCCACATAAGCTTGAACACCTTTGCCGCATGAAAGCAAATTACCTTCATTGATGCTGTAGATTTTTCCATCCTCCGGTGTTTTCATATTTGGGTGAGACAAACAGAACTCACCAATGCTGGGCTCAAGTGTAAAGCCATTGACTCCGTGGCCGGTGGTGTACACAAGCATGGTGCTGCTTCCGTAAATGACGTAACCGGCAGCAACCTGTTCGGTGCCTTTCTGTAGGAAGTCATTCACATTGGCCAAATCACCCACACTGCTGGTTCTTCTGAATATACTGAAGATGGTACCGATACTCACATTCACATCGATGTTAGACGAACCATCGAGCGGGTCAAAGAGTATCACATACTTCGCTTTTCTGCACAGCGGAGTATCAAAAGCGAAGTACTTCTCATTTTCCTCGCTGGCCGCCCCGCAAACCTGACCACCCCATCGGAGGGCATTGAGCAAAGCATTGTCCGCGAAGACATCGAGTTTCATCTGGGTCTCACCTTGTACATTGGTGCTCTCCATGGCCCCCAAAATATTATCCTGCAGACCGGCCTTGTTGACCTTTTGGTTGATGATTTTGGCAGCGATTCCGATGTCAGATAATATGCGTGACAAATCACCTGAAGCATAGGGGAAATCCGCCTGCTGCTCCATAATAAACTCACTCAGCGTAACAATACTGCTCATGGCGCGCGAAGGTAAGCGGCAGGCGCCAATTTCCACGCTTTTCTAAGGGTTAAGGTTTAGAAAAACTGTCAAACACAGGAGAGTAGAAATGCTTAGAATTTCTCAATGGCACCTAAACCGAAGAGCGCAAAGTCGTACTTGACCGGGTCCACCGGATCCATCTTGCGCAACGCCTCATCAAGTTCGGCTACGGCTTTGCTGTCACTCTGCTTGCGCTGCAGCAAACCCAGCTTTCGCGAAACATTTCCTGTATGCACATCCAGCGGAATTGACAAAGCCGAGGGCGAAATACTTTTCCAAATCCCGAAGTCCACTCCCTTCTTATCCTGACGAACCATCCAGCGCAGATACATGTTGATGCGTTTTGCCGAAGACCCCGACAAAGGGTCCGACAAATGTTTGCGTGTGCGCTCAGGATGCTCCATTTCGAAAAACAACCTTTTGAAATTTGAGATACTGTGTTGCAGATTGTGATAGTGTTGAAGCCCTGTGCTAAATGCTTGTTCCAATCCGCCATGTTGAGAATAAATATGGCGCAACGCTTGGATGAAATATTTCAAATCCACATCATTGAATGTGCGATGCACAAAGCCTTTCAGGCGTTTCAAATCGTTTGGGCGATGCTCCATAACAAAATCATATGGCGAATCATCCATCAAATGCATCATGCGATTAGCATTGGCCACGATGCTTTTGCGATTGCCCCATGCAATGGTAGCGGCCAAAAATCCTGCAATCTCAATGTCCTCTTTTAGGCTGAACCGATGGGGAATCGAAAGCGGATCTGCTTCGATAAATGACGGTGTATTGTAGAGCTCCGCTTTTTCATCTAAAAACTCTTTGAGCTCTTCGAGTGATAAGGAACCTCCCTTGTTCTTCATTATTTCTCAACTCCCATGAAAGCGTATTGAATCAAATTCGCTCCCATGCGAAGTGCTTTGGTGCGCGCTTCTTGCGAATCTTTGTGTACCTCAGGATCTTCCCATCCATCACCAAGGTCGCATTCGTAGTCGTAGAAAACAACCAGGCGACCTTCCCAAATCAAGCCAAAACCTTGTGGTGCTTTTTTATCGTGCTCATGAATTTTGGGCAATCCATTGGGGAATTTATAGGTCTGATGATAAACAGGATGATTGAATGGCAGCTCTATCAACTCCAATTCAGGAAACACTTTTTTCAACTCTTTGCGGATGAACTGGTCCATCCCGTAGTTATCGGAGATATGCAAAAAGCCCCCGCCAATCAAATAATTGCGAAGATTGGCCGCATCGTCTGAGGTAAACACCACATTACCGTGACCGGTCATATGGATGAACGGGTAATTGATAATATCCGGGCTTCCCACATCGATGTAAGGAACCTCCTTGTCGATGTTCATTCCGAGGTTCTTATTCACGAAGTCCACGAGATTGGGAACTGCTGTGGGGTTGGAATAATAATCACCGCCTCCTTTGTACTTAAGAACAGCTACTTTATAGCTCGGTGGTGCTATAAAGGAACACATGGCAGCAATGACAAGTAAAGCCAGAAATAATTTTTTCATAAGTGCAAAATAGACTCCCAAAGATAGACAGGAACAAAATCTCAGTCAGTAGATTGTGGGGATGCGCAATGATTCATGAAATGGAAGCGAAAAAACGACCTTTATTGATAACGATTTTGACAGGTATCTTCGCACACAAATCACACGATGAACATGAAAAAGATTATCAAAACAGACAATGCACCTTCTCCCATCGGACCATATAGCCAAGCTGTTGTTGCCGGCAATATGCTTTTCATCAGTGGCCAGATTGGTGTGGATGTAAAAACGCAAGAGTACACACCAGCCGATGTAGAAGCAGAAGCACGTCTTGTCATGACCAATATCAAAGCGATTTTAGATGCTGCCGGGTTTGATTTTTCACACGTGGTAAAGTCAACCATCTTCCTCAAGGACATGAATGACTTCGCAAAAGTGAATGCCGTATATGGCAGTTATTTCACGAGCGATTTTCCGGCTCGCGAATGTGTGCAAGTAGCAGTCCTTCCACGCAACTGCAAAGTGGAAATTTCTTGCATTTGTTATAAGCCTTAATACAATTAGTAGAACAGAACAAAACACAAGGAGTACGATGATCAAGAAAATTTTGTATTACCTCAACCCATTGAATTTATTCAAAAAGGAAGAAGGCACATCCTATACAAGAGCCATGCACACCATGAATAAGATTACCTTTCTCATGGTCTTGGTCATCGTACTTATTCTTGTGATTCGCTGGTTGCGCTAGACTAGTTTGACCATTTAAATGAATCGGTCATGCGCACAATGTCTTCGCGGATAAACTTCAAGACCGGAGCAATAGAATCAGGATTTGGCGGATTAAAAAAGTAGAGCGAGCCTCTGAAGAAATGATTGGTGCTATCGCTCAAGAACAATTGCAGTTGTGAGGCCGCATCGCCCTCAATATCATACAAAATACCAAACACCCGATCTTCCGGTTTATCGATAATTGTGCGCTTAAGCGCAGAGGCTTTCATTTCATGCTTGGCTGCAAAGTTGTATGAGTCTTTGATGAGCAAATCAAAATTGTTCTCAATGGGCACATAGGTACAATGCAAGCGCGCATTGAATCTTGGGAACGAAAGGTTGAACCAGCAAGAGTCGCCTTGGTTGTTCTTCTTCAGTATTTCCAGTTTTGAGTAATTGGGTGCATCAAATTGAACTCCACAAGGGGTTTCCACAGCGACATACGACTTCTCAGGCAAGGCGATGCGAAAATACCCGCGTGGTTTTGGTGTAGTCGTATCGGAACAGCTCATGACCAGCAGCGTAATCAATACCCATCTAGCCCACGTTTTCATTGTATGATGCATAGTTCAATTTTATGCAGGCAAGGTAATTTTAACCCGCTTGATTTTTCGTTTATCAGCTGATTCAATTTTGAATGTATACCCTTCAAAACTTATCTCGTCACCTTTCTCAGGAATTTTACCGGCCTGTTCAATGATGAAACCCGCAAGCGTACTGCTATCGCCTTTGGCTTCTTCAAACAAGGTATCATCAATGTCCAGAATCTTATAAAAGTCAACCATCGGAATTTTTCCTTCCATTACATAGTTCCGGTTATCCAACTTGGAATATTGCAGGTCTTCATCATCAAACTCATCGGAGATATCTCCTACAATTTCCTCCAGAATATCTTCCATCGTTATGATGCCTGAAGTACCGCCATACTCGTCCACCACTATCGCCATGTGGGTTTTGGACACGCGGAATTCCTGTAACAAATCATCTATCTTTTTATTTTCAGGAACAAAGAATGGTGGTTTCACCAAGGTTTGCCACTGAAAATCGGTTTCTCCGATATATGGCAACAAGTCCTTTACTACGAGGAAACCTTTCACGTCATCAGGCGAATCATGAATCACAGGCAAGCGCGAATAACCACTTTCCGTCACGGTAGCGATTACTTCCTCAAAGGAGTCGGTGTCATAGAGGAACACCACATCCACACGCGAAGTCATGATTTGTGCAGCTTCCTTGTCACCAAAGGTCACAATGCCTTCCAAGATTTTGTTCTCTTCTGCGGTGAGGTTGTCATCAGTAGTCAACTCCAGCGCATGGCTCAGTTCATCCATGGATAATGGAGATGAGCCGTTGGGTTTAATTGCTTTCTCAAGTGATTTTGAAAAGCGCTGCAAAAGCCATGTAACAGGAAACAACAGATAACTGCATAGACTCATAGGCAACGCCATAAAGCGCGCCAATGCTAGATTATAGCGATAAGCAATGGTCTTGGGAACTACCTCAGTGATGATAATAAAACCGAGCACCAAGGCGGCCAAAGGCAGAAAACGCTCCGTCCAAAATCCTTCCCATAGCGGATGGAGATAAGGAAGCAGAGCAATAATGACCAAGGCATTGCACAGTGTACTCATCAACTGCGCAGTGGCAAATGACCGCGTGCCAGCTGTTTCTTTATCGGGTGTTGAGAGGAGATGAACCAATCTGCGATCGGCCGGACGGTTGGAATCATCAAGCAACTGCACTTGTTGACGGCTCAGAGAAAACAATGCCGCTTCGGCAGCTGAAAAGAGAAAACTTAATAGAAGCAGCACAATCACCAAAGTCAATGTGCTGCTCTCTATGTTTTGAATGAAAATTATTTCTGTAAATAATCGCGGGACGGAGTCCAAAATCTTAGGTTTTCGTTAGACAATATTTAGAATGGAAGGTCATCGCCTTCAACGGGGGTATAAGAAGAAGGTTGCGGCTCCATGGTCGTTGCTCCGGCATCGGCATTCCCCTCCGGACGAGAACCTGTGAGCACCATATTGCTCACATCCACATAGGTAAAATACTTTGTTTCACCTTCTTTGGATTGATATTGACGCGTGCGCAAACTTCCTTCTAAATAAACCTGGCTGCCTTTCTTGAGATATTGTTGAGCCACTTTGGCCAAACCGGGAACGCCAATTCTGATATTGTGCCATTCGGTAGGTAAGTCAACGCGTTGATTTTTCTCGCGATCCCAATAACTATCCGTAGTAGCTACAGTAAATGAACAAACGGTTCCACCGTTTTCGAAATTTCTGGTTTCAGGGTCTTTCCCAAGGTTTCCTACCAGAATGACTTTATTTACGCTTGCCATGATAATGTAGTTTTTATGGTTAATATTCAGTTATTAACCCAAATATACATGTTTGCCTAAACGGTCCAACATTATTGGGCTAAAATATCGCTTTCCAGAAATTTGTCAATTAACCGTGGTATTCCAAACGAGGCAAGGTCTTTTTTATCGATGCGCAAAACATCCTTAGGAGCCTTGCTCCACAGTGATGGCAAGGTGATGGCAATGAAGCGCGCATGAATTTTTCGGTGGGACAGTACGTGCACATACTCCTCGCTGACACCTTTCACTACAGCAGATTTGGGCAGTCTCAGCAATTGAAATCCTTCAGCTACAGCTTCTTCTATTGGTTGTGAATTCTCTTTTTCGAGAAGAGGAAAATCATGCAGGCCCTTCCATATTCCCGACTGTGTGCGCTTTTTGATATAGACACCATTATTATCGGTGATATAGAAATAGTAAAACCACCGTTTTTTGACGGCAGTCTTCTTGCCCTTCACCGGCAAATCTTTTACTGTATCGGATGCATAGGCTACGCATTGGGATTTGAAAGGACACCCTTGGCAATCGGGATTGACAGGCACACATTGCAATGCACCGAATTCCATGATCGCCTGATTGTAGAGTCCGGGTTGCTCCCTGTCGATGCATTGCCAAGCGCATTCATAGAGTGTGCGTTTACCGGCCTGGCTGTCAATTGGCTCGGTCAGGCCATGCAGGCGCGAAAGTACCCGGCTCACATTGCCATCCACCACAGGAGTCACCTCGTTGAAACAGAATGAAGCAATGGCCGCAGAGGTGTATTGCCCCACACCTTTAAGTTGAAGCAAATCGGCTTGTTTTTCAGGAAATTGGCCACCCATCTCCGTTGCAATCTGCCGGGCGGTGGCGTGCAGATTTCGCGCCCTGCTGTAATAGCCCAGCCCCTGCCATGCCTTCAGCACCTGGTCCTCATCGGCTGCCGCCAAATCGTTCACGGTAGGGAACAGCGAGACGAACTTTAAATAGTAGCTCATGCCCTGATCTACACGCGTCTGCTGCAGAATAATTTCCGAGAGCCATACTTTGTACGGATCAACGGTATGGCGCCAAGGCAGGTCGCGCTTGTGCAGGTCATACCATTTCAACAACTTAGCAGAAAAACTCATAGTTCCGGACGGGCCGCAAGGTTACATCAGAGCCGGCAGAATACGCCTCTTTAATAAAACATAAAATCTGCGGATTTAACTTTCGGAAAAAGAAGCTATTGGGAAATTAAAAACGGGAGTATATTTGCCGCCCGATTTTTGGTCGGAACAAGGAAAATAATTTCACTCATAATAAACATATTAAGATATGACGAAAGCAGATATCGTAACGGAAATCTCCAACAAGACAGGCATTGATCGCAATGATGTATTGGCCATCGTAGAAGGTTTTATGGGAACCGTAAAAAACGCAATGGAGAATGGTGAAAACGTTTACTTGCGTGGATTTGGCAGCTTCATTGTGAAGAAGCGTGCGGAGAAACTAGGCCGTAACATCTTAGCCAAAACAAGTGTTGTAATTCCAGCTCACTATATCCCTGCTTTCAAACCAGCGAAAGAGTTCGTTGACAGTGTGAAAGAAAAAGTGAAAGTTGAAGAGCATGCCTAAGCAAAAGCGCTGGCTTGTCATATTGACATTCGGCTGTATCGCCCTCCTCGTACTTTTTTTATCGTTGCCAAAAAATCCTTCATCAGCTCTGGAAAAAGCGGTTAACCCATTCACTGCCAATCCGGACTCTCTCAAGCTGATGCAGGCAGTAGAATTGGTCAATGGGCCTAACCCGATGGAAGGCATCAACCTGTTGCGCGAATTGATTGAGAAAGATTCCAACAACGTAGATGCCCACTATTACTTAGGTTTATTCTCTGTAAAGAGCGGTCAGATAGAAAAGGCCGAAGAGCGCTTTGCAAAAGTGCTGGCCCTGCGTCCCGATGATATTCGCTATCAAGTGGAAGTCGGATACCAGTACATGGTTTTGCAGATGCCGGAAAAAGGACTCGTTTGTTTCGAGCGGGCACTTCAACTGGACTCTACAGACAATAACTCACTATTTTTCTCAGCCCAGGCTTTGGAGCAACTCGGAAGACTGGCTGAAGCAAAAAGAAATTACGAGCAACTTTTGCGTCACAACACCGATGAGGTAGTGGCAGAAAAGGTGCAAGAATTCATAGATAACATTAACAAGCAATTAATACCGTAGAAAAATGCCTTGCGGAAAGAAAAGAAAACGCCATAAGATGGCGACCCACAAAAGAAAGAAACGCCTCAGAAAGAACCGTCACAAGAAAAAAGTAAGATAGTACTTTTTTTGAAGTAAAGTTTTAGCAACCAATAGCCACACAGTATGGTCACCCCATGCTGTGTGGTGGTGTTGCATTGCGGTGAATCACCAAATATGACGATTCATCCGCTGTGTGCTATTTTCTAAAATAGTCTTGTGTATGGAAGTGACGGAAAATGCAGAACTGGTAGTTAATTCTACCTCCTCGGGGGTTGAAATTGCACTGCTGCATAACAAGGTATTAATAGAGCTGCATCGTGAGCAGCGAAATCAAGAGTATGCTGTTGGAGATATTTATCTTGGCAGGATTAAAAAGATTTTGCCTCACCTCAATGCTTGCTTTGTTGATGTCGGTTATGCAAAGGATGCCTTTCTGCACTATCTGGACTTGGGTCCGCAGTTCGCGAGCCTCAACGCTTACACAAGAAAAACCATCAATAAGGAACTGAAGACATCGGATTTGATGTCTTTCCAGACGCTTCCTGATATTGATAAGAACGGAAAAATCAAAGATGTAGTCGGTCAGGGCTATGTTATTCCCGTTCAGGTTGCTAAAGAACCAATTTCTCAAAAAGGGCCACGTCTTACGTCCGAAATCACCTTAGCCGGCCGCTATCTTGTTCTGGTTCCTTTTTCCAACAAGATATCTATCTCCGGACGTATCACTGATGATGCCGAGCGCGACCGCTTGCGCAAACTCGTGCAAAGCATCCGCCCAACCAACATGGGGGTCATCATCCGTACCCAAGCCGAGGAGGCTAGTGTGTCCGAGTTGGATCAAGACCTGCAAGAACTCGTTAAGCGTTGGGATGAACTCTTCCGAAACATGCGGAACGCTCGTGCTCCGCAACGCGTGTTAGGTGAAATCAGCAAAACTTCCTCTATTCTTCGCGACATTCTTAACGAGAACTTCACGGCCATTCACGTCAATGATGAGCAGGTTGGTGCGGAGATCAAAGCCTATCTCAAATCATTCAACCACTCTGAAAGCATCGTTAAGTTCCACAAACTTCCCGACCTCTTTGATGCGTTCAACATTCATAAACAAATCAAACAGAGCTTCGGAAAGCAGGTCAACCTCAAAAGCGGTGCATACCTAATTATTGAACATACCGAAGCGATGCACGTTATTGATGTCAATAGCGGTAATCGCAAAACTTCAACGGCCGCCAATCAAGAAGAAAATGCATTTCAGACCAACTTGGAATGTGCCAAAGAGATTGCGCGCTTGCTACGCTTGCGCGATATGGGGGGTATCATCTGTATCGACTTCATAGACATGCAGAACAAAGAGCATCAGAAAAAACTTTCTGACTCACTGCGTGAATTCATGAAAGATGATAAAGCCAAGCACAACGTACTTCCTCCAAGTCGCTTTGGTGTGGTGGAAATCACCCGCGAGCGCGTGAGACCCGTTACCAAAGTTGTCACCACTGAGAAGTGCCCCAGTTGTGATGGAAAAGGTACCATTCAGTCCTCATTGCTCTTCACGGAGGAGTTGGAGAGTGCTGTGCGCTTCCTATCTGAAGAAGGTACACATAAGAACATTCGCTTGGTAGTTCACCCGATTGTGGAGGCCTACCTCAACCGCGGCTTCTTCAACAGTGTTGCACGCAGCTGGCGCAAGAAGTACAAAATCAAACTCAAAGTAGAAGCTTCCTCCAGCATTGCCTTATTGGAGTATCATTTTTACGGAGAAGAGGGCGAAGAGATCAGTATCTAAATCTCCGGATAAGCCACAAAATACTTCTGAACCGTTTCACTGAGGGCCGCCAGATTGGTTTGGTCACTGACCTGAACTGCGTCTTTCACTTCCCCGTTCTTCATCAAGATTTTGATGGTATCGTGCTTGCGGTTGTAGGCTTTATTGTCCACACTGTCATTGAGAACAAAGTAACTCGCTTCATCCATCGTGATGCCATAATGTGCAGCAACTTTTTGGCGTATCGCATTTACATAACCGGCATCAAACGGTTCTTTGCGCAACTCTATCTTCAATAAATCGCGCTTAAGAATCTTAGAAGCCAATGTGGAAAGCACCGTGTCGGAGTGGGTTTGCCAAACCTTCAGCGATAAGGTGATGTCAAAATCATCCAGTTGTGCATAGTGATGCAATGCCTCTCCTCCATTTTGAAACTCCTCTTTGGATATTTCATTGTATAAGAAGTAGCGCAAGGAGGGTGAGCAGAATAGCTCCACACCTTGCAAAGCCAATTCGCGGGCGCGCTTCATTGCACTGATGAGCATGTGCTCTGCGCTGAGTACGGTCTTGTGCAGATAGACTTGCCAATACATGAACCTACGCGCCACGATAAATTTCTCGATGCTGTAGATACCCTTTTCTTCTACAACCAATTGGTCATTCACCACATCGAGCATTTTCAGGATGCGCTCTGAACCCACTTGACCTTCCACCACACCACTGAAGAAGCTATCGCGTGCGAGGTAATCAAGGCGGTCCATATCCAACTGGCTGCTCACCAGTTCATGCAAGAATTTTTTGTGATAACGGTTATTGAAAATATCAATGGCGAGTGAAAGCTTTCCGTCAAAATCTTTATTCAACTCTTCCATCATGATAGAAGAGATGTACTCATGATGAACACCTTTTGCCAAAATAAATTCCAAGGCATGGCTGAACGGACCGTGGCCAATATCATGAAGCAAAATGGCCGCTAGCAACCCGATTTCTTCCTCCTCAGTAATTTCGTGATTGCGCAAACGAATCTCATCAATTGCATTCTGCATAAGATGCATTGCTCCCACTGCATGCTGGAAACGATTATGCAACGCACCGGGATATACCAAGTGCGACAACCCCATCTGCGCCACTCTTCTCAGGCGCTGATACCAAGGGTGGTCAATGAGTTGTAGAATAAAAGGATGACGGATGGTTACAAAACCGTAAACAGGATCATTGATGATTTTTCGCTTGGGAGAGTTCTTTGTATTCACTTACGTACTGTGCTAAATCTGAGCACCAAAGATACACGCGCAGAAAGCCTTAAATTTGACATCCCTTTAAAGTACTGCGCAAAAGGAACCGTTCCATAAGTCGGTTCTAACATTATTTATTAAGCTAAAAACAATATAGAAGCTTTCCGCGCGTAAAGCTCATCTCAAATACCCATTAAGATATATGTCAAATGAACGCATACTCTGGGCCGATGACGAAATTGATTTATTGAAACCGCATATTCTTTTCCTTCAACAGAAGGGCTATGATGTGGTCACCGTCAACAATGGCTCGGAAGCCGTAGACAAAGTAAAAGAGAATTATTTTGATATCGTTTTCCTCGATGAAAACATGCCGGGCATCAATGGCTTGACGGCATTGCAACGCATCAAGGAAATCGACCCCACACTTCCGGTAGTCATGATCACCAAGAGTGAGGAAGAGCACATCATGGAAGATGCGATTGGGTCAAAAATTTCCGATTACCTCATCAAACCGGTCAATCCGAATCAAATCTTGCTTTCACTCAAAAAGAACTTGGATGAGCGCAGGCTTGTGAGTGAGAAGAAAACGAGCGACTACCGTCAGGAATTTCGGGAGATAGCCATGCGCCTTGGCGATAAAATGGATCACAACGAATGGACGGAGTTTTACCGCAAGCTCGTGCATTGGAGCATGGAGCTATCGGATTTGGAAGACGAAGGCATGACGGGCATCTTCCACGCACAACACATCGAGGCCAATGAGCAGTTTTCGAAATTCATCAAAAACAACTACCTCGATTGGTTGAAGAACACCGCCAATGCACCTACCATGTCGCACACATTGGTAAAAGAAAAAGTGGTTCCCGTGCTCAAGCAAGAGAGCGGTTCGGTGTTTATGGTGGTGATAGATAACCTGCGCTTTGACCAGTGGCGTGTCATTTTGCCAAAGCTCAAGGAGATGTTTCGTGTAGAAACGGAGGAGCTCTTCTACTCCATCCTTCCAACGGCCACACATTATGCACGCAATGCGCTATTTGCAGGCCTTATGCCGAGTGAGATTGAAAAACTTCATCCACAACTTTGGCTCAACGAAGATGACGAAGGCGGAAAGAATATGCATGAAGAAGAGCTCATGGCGGCTCAATTGAAACGCCTTGGTCTCAATCTCAAATTTAGCTATAACAAAATCACCAACCTCAATGCAGGCCGCAAGCTCAATGACAGTTTCAGCAACCTCTTGAGCAATCAGCTCAACGTGATTGTATACAACTTCGTGGACATGTTGAGCCATGCGCGCACGGAGATGGAAGTGATAAAAGAATTGGCGGATGATGAAGCGGCTTATCGCAGCATCACAGCCAGCTGGTTTGATCACTCACCATTGCTTGATATACTCAAGAAGATTGCAGAGAATAACGGTACGCTCATTATTACTACCGATCACGGAACCATTCGTGTAGACAATCCTGTGAAAGTGGTTGGGGACCGCAACACCAATACCAACTTGCGTTACAAAGCCGGGAAAAACCTCAACTACAACCCGAAAGAAGTGTTTGAAATTCGCAATCCGGCTGAGGCATTCTTGCCTAAAATCAATGTGAGCACTGCCTACATCTTTGCGCAGAACAACGACTTCTTTGTTTATCCGAACAACTACAATCAGTTCGTGAACTTCTATCAGAATACCTTCCAACATGGCGGTATCAGCATGGAAGAAATGATAATTCCTTTTGCCGTGCTCAAAGCGAAATAAGCAGGATGGATGCAGTGAGTAGAATGCAAGTTCAGCACATTGAAGAGCTGAAAGAAGTAGCACAACGATTCATACAACACTATCCGGAAGGTGGCGTGTTTGAATTGCGCGGGCACATGGGTGCCGGCAAAACCACATTGGTAAAAGCCATCTGCAATGAGCTAGGACTGAAACAGACATCTAGTCCTACGTTCGCTCTCGTCAACGTTTACAAGAATGATAAACACACGGTGTATCATTTTGATTTGTACAGGCTGAAATCATTGGAAGAGGCTCTGGACTTTGGCTTTGATGAATACCTTGATGAAGCGGGCTACATTTTTATAGAGTGGCCAGATGTTGTGGAGGATATACTACCGGAAGATACAAGTCTTATAACCATCGAAGAAGAAAACGGTAAACGAACCATTGTTTTTTAATCCCAAAAAAAAGCCGCTTTTTCAAGCGGCTTTTTCATTGGAATATTATCGATACGAAGCATTAGAACTTCGCACGTGATCTTCTAACAGTAGCACGGTTCTTCACCCAGCTGTATTTAGACTTATAGAACTTACTTCTACCGCGTATCACTTTACCCACTGTAAACTGTGTGGTGATATAGTGGTCGTTACGGATACGGGAGCCATCACCATCGTGCAAACCACGAGGCGATTGGCCTTCTGGACCGCGGTCGGATTGATATCTGAAGTCATTGAGCGAACCTACCGGAGGAGAATCAAACGGACGCTCCAAGTTCACTTGTTCAATCAACTCTTGATATGTCTGTGATTGCAAGTCAAGCGCCAATGCCATATCTCCTTCATTCTTCGGGTTTGGCTTGTAGTAGCGCGTTGAAACATCATCGAGGTAATCACTGAAGGTAGTTCTCCAAGAGATTTCCCAACCAAATCTCCATTCTTTATTGTGAGTGAAATAGAATCCCACACCAAGGGGGATTGCTACACCGAATGCACTGTAGGTAGCACCTTCTGTACGCAAGTCGCGTAAAGCATACCATGTGTTGTCCACGAAATCACCTGGCTTTTTATCACCCGGATCTTCCATGTTGGTACCATCATAAACAAGACGCGCCTTAGGATTGCTGTAGTATGCAGACACTCCACCAAAGAGGTAAAGTTTGAAATCCGGGTTATAGAAACCGGTGTTACCCACGTCATTGTCATACCACACTGTCAATTCACCGCGCGCACCCAACTCGAACATATCGTTGCGGAAGTGAAGGTTCCTTGCTCTGCGTGGAGCATAAGTAGTATTGGCATCAGAGTCCTGAATGCGGAGATAATCCAAGTTTGCAGCAATCGAGAAACGTTTGGAGAACTTATAACGGCCATAGGCACCGGCAGCCCAACGCGTTTGATTCAAGTGCATATCGACAACGAAATCTCTGCGCTCGAGTTCCTTACCACCTATGTCTCCCAAGTAGTTAGCAGCTCCAAGCTTGATACCATAGTCCCATTGGTATTGGGCCAAAGCATCCATTGAAACGGCCAATAGTGCAAAAAATAAAAGTCTCTTCATTTCGCCAGAATTTGACGTGGGTTTAAATAAAATACAAGCGGCTAATGTAAGTACTTGAACCTAATCTGCCAAGTACAATCGTTGTGCATTCTTTACGTTAGCTTCCGGAGGATGTTCCAATTAGTTTTGGCACCACATAATAGACACAAATATTTATGAATATAACTTCCCTTTTCGGAATTAAATACCCTATTGTTCAGGCCGGTATGATATGGTGTTCAGGTTGGGAACTTGCCTCAGCGGTGAGCAATGCGGGCGGATTGGGCATCATTGGTTCGGGCTCCATGTACCCCGATGTGCTTAGAACTCATATTCAAAAATGCAAAAAGGCAACCGACAAACCTTTTGGGGTCAATATTCCACTTTTATATCCTCAGATTCAGGATCATATCAACATCATCATCGAGGAAGGTGTCAAGGTAGTGTTCTCCTCTGCGGGCAATCCGAAGACGTGGACGGAGACGCTCAAAAAAGAAGGAATTACGGTGGTTCACGTTGTATCCAGCTCCAAGTTTGCAGTAAAAGCACAAGAAGCAGGATGCGATGCAGTAGTGGCGGAAGGATTTGAAGCCGGAGGTCACAACGGTCGTGAGGAGACCACTACGCTTTGCCTCATTCCGGCAGTGGTGGACAAGGTGACCATTCCGGTAATCGCGGCAGGTGGTATTTATAATGGTCGCACGATGGCGGCAGCCTTTGCACTGGGTGCAAGCGGTGTACAAGTGGGAAGCCGCTTTGTGGCCACGCATGAGGCGTCTGCCCATCCAAATTTTAAAGAGTATATCATTAAGAGCAACGAGGGCGATACCCAATTGAGTTTGAAAGAGCTTACCCCAGTGCGCTTGCTGAAGAATGAATTTTACCAAAAAGTTCAGGAAGCCTATGCTAAAGGTGCGACCAAAGAACAACTCGCTGAATTGCTTGGCCGAGGCCGCGCGAAGAAAGGAATGTTCGAAGGCGACCTAGTAGAAGGGGAACTCGAAATTGGTCAGGCCGCTGCTTCTATCTCTGAAATCGTTCCTGCCGCGCAAGTGGTGGAAGAAATGATGCAGGAGTTTTATCAGACATTGGATAGAATGGCCGGTATTCCGAGGTTTTAATCGCAGATTTTAAATTATTACTTCGACCTCATCGCATCGACAGGGTTCATGTTGGCAGCTTTCAATGCCGGAATGATTCCGGCTACCAAGCCGACTACGACAGAGATACCGAGCCCCATCAGGATACGGCTAAAAGGAAGTATAAAGTGGAACTGATCCACGAAAGAGTCCAATGCCATCACGAGTAATCCGACAAATAGCAATCCGAACAGCCCGCCAATCAGACAAAGCGCGACAGATTCAAACAGGAATTGGCCGAGGATAAAATGATTTTTGGCCCCCAGTGCTTTTTGAATGCCGATGATGTTGGTGCGCTCAGAAACGGAAACGAACATGATGTTCGCAATGCTGAAAGCGCCCACCAAGATGGCAAAGATTCCGATGATAATACCCACCTTGTTGAACACACCCACGATGCTATCCACCAAATCTGCAATCATCGTAGATTGAATAATGGAGAAGTCGTTTTTCTTACCGGGTTTGATACTTCTTATTTCTCTGAAGATACTGACTACATCATCTCTTAACTCTGTGTTGCTGACGCCCGGAGCGCCTTTTACCTGAATGCTTGCACCATCGTTTTGAGCGGCAACCAATCGGGTTCCGAAACCATGTGGCACCATCACAACTTGGTCCATTCCGCTGCCAAAAATCGAAGTGCCTTCTTTTTCAAACACCCCAATGACATCCACTTTTAGCCCGCCCACTTTGATGCTCTTTCCAACTGCTTCATCATCACCGAAAAGCTGCTCTTTCACCGTTGCACCGATGATGGCACGATTGCTTCCACCCTCACTTTCCACGTTCGTGAAATACCTACCCTCTTGCAATTTGAGCTTGATAACGTTGTTGTATTGATAGGTCACGGCTAATACGGAAGCATCCTTCATGTAATTGCTACCAAATTCGGCTGAGGTACGAGCAGCGTTGGAAAAGGCAATAGCCGCTGCTGAAGTCAAGCGAGATTGTAGCTTTTCCATATCCCGCACATTCACCGGTCTGCGGCTCATGTAGTTCCACCATGCAAATTCGGTATCACCTTCTTCAGGGCCCATGGGCCATTTCTGAATGAACAGAACATCGGAGCCAATCATATCGAAGCTGGAGCGCATCTCGCCCTCCATGCTATCTACCACGCTCAATACGAAAATGATGGAGAAGATACCAATGGTCACACCCAGCAAGGAAAGCATGGTGCGCAGCTTATTGTTGACAAGGGCTTGCCACGCAAAACGAAAACTCTCTATGATTAAGCGTAAAAACATACCGAAGCGAAACTAGTCGAAACCGTTGGAAATGAACCGATGAAAATGATAAATGGACAATAGACACGTATTTCGGTCAATAGGACACTTTAACGAAGGTTCATTCGTTTCTTCGTGCCTCCAAAGTGTATAAAGCGGAGTTGCGCTATTGAGTCGTTTCAACTATACCATCGGAATAAAGAATCTCAGAACCTGGATAGTCGTCCTGGTACTGTGCTTTGCTGCGCAATTGAGTTGGGGACAAATCAGCAATACGCGCCACAAGCGCATTGCACTTGCCGATACCA
>DATCJY010000055.1:0-37850 GCA_036562565.1 Flavobacteriales bacterium
AGTTGGTCATAAAGAAGATCTTGGAACGTGCGGCCCGCTCCTAGCGGAGTATCACGCTCTTCATCATCCGCACTGTGATTATTCACCTTGAGCTTATAATCCGGTATATCATCTTGGTCAAAATAATCGGTGATGTCTATATCGTCATTTTCACGCTCATCGGTGGTTGTATCGTTATCAAACTCATCGTTATTGTCCAATTCCGGATCACGTTCAGCTTGTTCATCGTAATCGGAATCATCACTTCCTTCTTCTAAAGCCGGGTTGATCTCCATCTCATCCTTGATGCGCTGATCCAACTCCATGGTAGGAATCTGCAACATCTTCATGAGCTGAATTTGTTGCGGTGAGAGCCTGGCTTGTAGTTTCTGTTGTAAAGTCTGTTTTAACATAACGCCTCCAAACCTACTGAATTTTGTGAAGATTGTCACGCTTAAATTACGTCAAATACCGATGCACACACAACATCTGTCGACTTCGGTGAACGGTAAAAAAAAAGGACGAATGCACGAAAAGTCAACCTAATGCGTTCCGATATTCGCCACCACAACTTTTAATGACCCCAATAGTTTAAGTCGTGCAATTACTCATCGCTACTCCAAGGTTTTACCTCGCTCTGATAACCGGGTGGTATCTGATGGTTGGGCTCATTTTCCCTCAAAATGTAAAAGCTCAGTCGGTGGGTGTGGTTCTCAGTGGTGGTGGTGCAACCGCAGTAGCTCACGTTGGGTTCCTCAAAGCGCTCGAGGAAAACAATATTCCTATTGACTTCATCTGTGGCACCAGTATGGGTGCGGTGGTTGCCTCCATGTATGCATCAGGCTATACCGTTGCAGAAATTGATAGCATGGTGCGCACGGAGGAGTTTTTGCTCATGGCTACCGGTGCGGTACATGACCAATATCGCTTCTATTTCAAGCATCCCAATCCGGATGCTGCCATGGTGAGTATCCGTTATAGCAAAGGCAATTTTATCACCAACGCATTGCCCACCAATCTCATCAAGCCGGCACTGTTGGACTGGAAACTCATGGAGACCCTCTCCCAAGCAGACCAAGTGAGCAGAGGCAATTTCGATAGTTTGTTTGTTCCACTGCGTTGTATTGCCGCGGATATTCATCAAAAGAAACAAATCGTTTTTGACCAAGGACCGCTCAATGTGGCTGTCCGCGCATCGTGTACTTATCCGTTCTATTTGCCACCGCGCAGAGTAAACGGCAACTTGCTTTATGACGGTGGTATCTACAACAACTTCCCTACCGATGTCATGTTTATGGAGTTTTTGCCTGATGTAATTCTGGGTTGCAATGTGAGTGGCGAAGTAGTGGAACCCGATGAAACCGATTTGTTCTCTCAGCTGCAATCCATGATTCTTTATCGCAGCAAGAGCATTGAATGGTGCCAGGAGATGGTGATTGTGGAGCCTCAACTTCAAAACATCGGCACATTCGATTTTGATAAAATGCCTCAAGCGGTGGACGTTGGTTACCGTACTACCTTGGACAGCCTCAGTGTCATCTTCAGCTACATCGATAGACGTGTGACCTTGGAAGAGAAAAACGAAATGCGCAGAGCATTTCGCAGCAAGTTCAAGCCTTTTGTTGTAGACCAAGTTCAGGTGAGCGGCCTCAAAGGTTCTCAGAACAACTACATCAAAAATGTCCTGGGAAAAAACAATGCTCCCAAGCGCATTGAAGACCTGAAAATCGCTTACTTCAGAATCAGCGATGATGACAAGGTGAAGTCCATCTTCCCTATCGTCCATTACAACGATTCTACAGAGTACTTCCGCATGTTGCTGGATATCCAACGAGAAAAGGACTTGCACATTTCCTTCGGTGGCAATTTCTCATCGCGTGCCATCAATACCGGATTTGTTGGCTTGCGCTATAACCTCTTCGGCAAGGCTTCATCCACGCTTTCGGCCAATAGCTACTTCGGTCGTTTCTACGGCTCGGTGAGTGCCAATATCCGCTTGGATAAATCAGGAACTTTTCCGTTATCATTCCAAAGTGGGTTCACCTTCAACCGTTGGGATTTCTTCAGAAGTCTTGCAACCTTCTTTGATGATGCCAAACCTTCATATATCCTACTTAACGAACGATTTGGCAACATCACCATTTCCACACCTGCCGGTAACAAAGGCACCATAAAAACCGATTTTATCTATAGCCATTTTTACGACAACTATTATCAGACACAGGACTTCCTTGCCGGTGATACTGCCGATGTTACAACATTTGATGCTGGAATCGTGCGATTGACTTGGGAGAGAAACACACTCAACAAGAAACAATATGCCAATCAAGGTACCTATCTCAACATCAGTTTGAAAGGTGTGACGGGTAAAGAAACCTCTATTCCTGGCTCTACATCGGCCATAAGTGACTCTACATCGAGTTATCACTCATGGATTACCGGAAAAATAAATTACACCAACTACTTCCGCAGACTTGGTCCGTTGAAGCTTGGGTTCATGATAGAAGGTGTAGCCAGCACGCAGCCATTCTTCCAGAATTATATCGCATCGGCTATTACCGCACCGGTATTCAATCCCATACCTGAAAGCAAAACGCTCTTTATGCCGCAATTCCGTGCACACACTTATGCAGCAGGCGGATTGATGACCATCTTCTCTGTACGTAAAAACATTGACTTGCGCATGGAAGGTTATGTCTTCAATCCTTTCGGAAGAATTGTAGATGATGGTGCCAATGAAGCAGTGTACAATTGGGATATGAATCAATACTACATGGCTTCAGGTTCCCTTGTGATCCACTCTCCGCTGGGACCGCTGAGTGTATCTGTCAATTACTTTGATTCGAAGAAAGACCCATGGAGTTTTCTGTTCAATTTCGGATATATCCTTTTTAACCGTTCTGCGCGTGATTAATGTTTAGTTAATTCGCGCTGCGGAAACTAGTGTATGAACAAAATCAAATTTGCCGTTATCGGTGCAGGACATATTGGCAAACGCCATGCTGATATCATCTCCCAACATGAAGATACCATGCTGTGCGCTGTATGTGATATCGATGCGTCACTCCAAAACACACTACCTCAAGTTCCTTTCTATACTTCATCTGAAGAGATGCTCCGCCAGCATCCGGAAGTAGAAGTTGTTTCGGTTTGCTCTCCCAATGGTTTACATGCCGAGCATGCTTTGCTGGCCTTGCAACACGGCAAACACGTTGTCATTGAAAAACCAATGGCGCTCACCAAGAGCGATTGCGAAAAAGTCATCTTCAAAGCACTGCAGGCACAAAAGCAAGTGTTCTGCGTGATGCAGAATCGATATAGCCCACCAAGTGCCTGGATAAAAGACCTTGTAGAAAGAAATGTTCTTGGCAAAATCTACATGGTACACATCGATTGTTTTTGGAACCGCGATGAACGTTATTACCAAGGACGTTCATGGAAAGGAACCACTGAACTCGATGGTGGCACCTTGTTCACCCAGTTCTCTCACTTTATCGATATGATGTACTGGTTGTTTGGCGATATCCAAAACATCCATGCGCGCTTTAGAAATTTCAATCATGCTACATTAACCACCTTTGAAGACTCCGGTAGTGTTCAATTTGAATTCATGAATGGTGCTTTGGGCACATTCAATTTCTCTACCGCTGTTAGAGATAAGAACTTTGAAAGCACCATGACCATCATTGCCGAAAACGGAACCGTAAAGCTTGGTGGACAATACATGAATGAAGTGTATTACTGCGATATTGCCAACTATCAAATGCCTGAGCTGGCACCGGCCAATCCACCCAATGATTATGGTCATTACAAAGGTTCAGCCGCTAACCATCATTTCATCATTCAAAATGTAGTGGAAACCTTGAGAGGTCAAACCAATATTACCACCAATGCATTGGAAGGAATGAAAGTGGTAGATATCATTGAGCGCATCTACAAATCCTCCAACCACATCTGGTAACTAGCTTTATTCGCTCCGCCCATGAAGAAGCAATTGGCTCAACTAATGCAGAAGGAATTTGTCCGCAATGTGATGACACTCATGACGGGCACTGCATTGGGACAAGCTGTTGCTTTGCTGCTTTCTCCTATTATTACAAGGCTATACAGTCCTGAGCAATTTTCTTTATTTGAGCAATATGCTTTTCTCCTCAGCATTTTCACTGTCGTCATTACCGGACGATATGAAGCGGCTGTGATGCATCCCAAATCAAAAGAAGATGTGCGCCACATTGTAGGCCTATCGCTCAAGGTTGCGCTCTATATATGTACCGCATTGCTTGTTGTTGCGCTAGCCATTCCTTTTATCCTCACAAGTGAGGTTAACAATTTCGAATTGTGGAAATGGCTTTGGACTTTGCCCATTGCATTGTTTTGCATCGCCATTTTTAACACGGTCAACTTTTGGTTTAGTCGTGAGAAGAGCTATAAAGTTGCTGCCACTTCTCGCCTACTCTACTCCGCATCAGGTGAGCCCATCAAGGTCGTGCTGGGATGGCTCAAAAGCGGTGTAATCGGGCTCATCGGAGGAACAGTTCTTGGACACATTGTTGCCGCGGGGCATTCATGGAAGCATTTTATCAAAAGCGAACCACGCGGTATTAAGCAGTTGTCGCGCAAGCGTATGCGAGCGCTGGCCGCTGAACACAAAGATTATCCTCTTTATTCCGTTGCAGGTGGTGTGCTCAACAACCTTGCACAATGGGCTCACGTAGCAGTGTTTGTGTTCTTCTATGGCGAAAAAGCCATTGTTCCCATTGGATTCATCGCACTGAGTAGACGTATTTTCTTTAACCCGCTTGGCATTCTTTCATCTTCTTATAGTCAGGTGTTCTATCAGCGCATATCCATCATCGATGATGCTCGTGAACTCAGAAGGTTCTTCATCGAAAACTTTTTGCGCATTCTCGCCTTTGCAACCGTCATGGTGATTATCGTTCAGTTGCTTCCAAAGCATTCTCTGGGAATCATCTTCGGAGCTTCATGGACCGATGCGCTTGTGTACCTGAAGATTCTTTCTTATTGGTACGGACTGAACTTCGCCATCTCTACCCTCTCTTTCATCTTCAATCGTCTGAAACTGCAGTGGTACACACTCGTAGCCGATATCACACATTTTGCAGTGGTGATTATCGCCTTCTGGATAGCTTGGAACACGGGATTGGATGAACTGGGCGCAGTGAAAGCTATGGTTACTGCAAAGGTCATTTATCTCATCCTCAACATTGCTGCCGTGCTTTTCTTCTTGAATAGAAATGTAAGAAAATCACAGGCATAAAAAATGCCGCTCGGGTGGGCGGCATTCTTCAAGATAAACAATTAACCAAAACTCTATTAACTATTTACATTCCCCTTCGGGTGTGCAAACGGCTCCATTGATCACTTCTAATTTCTTGGTGGGATTTTCCTTTCTCCACTCTTCAAAAGACTTCTGTAGCGTTTGTAGGAAAACATTCGATGGCTGTGCTCCGGATACTGCATATTTATCATTGAACACAAAGAAGGGCACTCCGGTAACACCGATTTGTTGAGCTCTTTGAATATCCGCTCTCACTTCTTTTTCAAATTCATTGGAGGCAAGCACTTCCTTTACACGCGCTTCATCCAGACCAACTTCTTTCGCCAATGTAATCAACGTGGCATGATCGGCCATGTCTTTACCCTCTGTGAAGTATGCTCGGAAGAAACGCTCTTCTATTTCGTCACCAAGACCTTTGCTCTTTGCCAGTTGAATCACACGGTGTGCATCCCAAGAGTTCGCCACAACCGCTTTGTCAAAATCATATTTCAATCCAGCTCTTGCAGCCATATCTGTGACGTTGGCATGCAACTGCTTTGATTGCTCCAAGCTGAAACCTTTGCGCTCAGCTAAGTATTCATACATGCTTTTGCCTTCTGTATAAGGCTTTGGAATGGATGGATCCAATTGGAAGCTCTTCCACTCAATTTCAAGATTATTGCTGTCTGCAAATTGCTGTAATGCCTGCTCAAAATGCCTTTTGCCGATGTAGCAAAACGGACACATAATATCAGACCAAATTTCTACTTTCATCTTTTCCTCTTTATTTATTATCTGTGGGAGCACCACTTTTTCAGTTTCTGTGATAGCATTTCCTTGTGATGCACTGGACTGGGCGCATCCATGCACGACCAATGCAAGAGATAAAGCTATTATTCCGTTTCTCAGCATTCTCATACGGACACAAAATTGAGCTTTCCTGCGGTGCACATTCATGACCTAGGATAGGATTTTGCCTTCCTAAACTTTTATCATAGACCGGCAAGAATTACAATGTTTTACAGAAAAAGGTGCATCAAAGCAGAAATCATCCGATTAATTTCGCCATCCACTTAAAAAAAATGTGGAGCCGCAAGAAATGAATGGAATGTTGAAAGCAGCGTGGATAGGCCTTCTCATGTCTGTCAGCACACTCGCATGGAGCCAGGGAACGGTGCGTGGTTTTATCAAAGATGCCGCTACAGGCCAGCCGCTATCGTTTATTCTCGTGGGATTGGAAGGTACAAGCCACGGAACACAAACCGATGAAAACGGTTTTTACTCGCTCACCAAAATCCCTGATGGTACCTATACACTTTTAGTAGCCAATATCGAATTCAAGCAAATCAGAGAAACCATTACAATTACAAAGGACAAGGTTATTTCAAGAAATTTCTTGTTGGAGAAAAATGACACGATGCTGAGTGAAGTCGAAATCACAGCTGAAGGTCAGGAACAACGCAACAACGTCAACATCTCAGTAGAAACCATTCGTCCACAAGATATCAAGCGATTGCCAAGTATCGGGGGACAACCTGACTTAGCACAAGCACTTACCACCCTTCCCGGCTTTGTATCCACGGGCGACCAAGGTGGTCAGATTTATATCCGCGGAGGTTCACCGGTTCAAAACAAAGTATTGCTCGATGGTATGATTGTTTACAACGCTTTCCACTCCATCGGTCTCTTCTCCGTTTTTGATACAGACATCATTGGTAATGCAGAAATTCACACCGGTGGATTCAATGCTCAATACGGTGGTAGAATTTCATCCATCATGGACATCACCACACGTGATGGCAACAAGCGTGAAATAGATGGACACATTGGTCTCAATCCTTTTGGTGTACGTGCACAGATTGAAGGCCCCTTGAAAAAACTTACAGAAGACGGTGCCGGGATTTCCTACATCGCATCTATCAAACACTCCTTCTTGGATGAGAGCTCCAAAGTGCTTTATCCCTATGTGAATGATGGCAACGGTCTTCCATTCCGTTACTCCGATGCTTATGGTAAAATCTCCTTTGGTGGCGCCAATGGTTCCAAGTTCAACTTGTTTGGTTTTGGTTTTACCGATGGTGTAAATAGCTATAAGAATGTTGCAAACCTCAACTGGAAGAACTTCGGTGCAGGCGGTAACTTCGTTGTTGCACCCAATAGTTCTGCAGTGCTCATCAGCGGTAACTTCGCTAAGAGCAATTACGAAATCGTGATGAAAGAAGCCAACAAACCGGACAGAAGCTCAAGCATCAACGGTTTCAACTTCGGATTGGATTTCAAATACGGCATCAAGGATGATGTATTGCGCTATGGTGTAGAAGTGGTTGGTTTCTCTACTCATTACAAAACATTCGCGCTGCTGGATCAAAACAACATGGTGGAGACCAGCCAAAACACTACCGAGCTCAACGGCTTTGTGGACTACAAATTCAACCGTGGAAAATGGATTGTAGAGCCAAGCTTGCGCTTGCAGTATTACAGTACCTTATCAGTATTCTCTCCAGAACCACGACTGGGGATGAAATACAAGATGAATGAGCGTCTGCGTTTTAAAGCTGCGACAGGTCTTTATTCTCAAAACCTCATCTCCATCAACAGCGACCGCGATGTGGTGAACTTGTTCTATGGCTTCCTTGCCGGCCCAGAGAACTTGCCCAGCTCATATGTAGCTCCAAACTTCGAACGCAAAGAATTGAAAAATGTATTGCAAAAGGCAATCCACTACGTTGCGGGATTGGAGTTTGATCTCACGGAACGCTGGAATATCAACTTGGAAGGTTATTACCGTGACTTCCTCCAATTGTCCAACGTGAACCGCAACAAGATGTTTGAAAACGGTAACGGGGAAAACAACGACAAACCTGAATTGTTGCGCAATGACTATATCATCGAAACGGGGCGCGCTTATGGTATGGACTTCGTAGCGAAATACGAAGACAAACATTACTTCCTATGGATTGTGTACTCGCTTTCCAAAGTGGACAGATGGGATGGTATGCAATGGTATCCGCCCATCTTCGACAGAAGACACAATATTAACCTCGTTGGTACTTATAAATTCGGCAAGGCCGATGCTTATGAGTTATCGGCTCGTTGGAACCTTGGTAGTGGATTGCCCTTCACACAAACGCAAGGTTATTACCAAGCACTGCCAACGGATGGCAGCGGCATCAGCATTAACCCTATCACCGGTAACCCTCAATACATCGAGGTGTACTACGGTGATTTGAATACCGGTGAACTACCATACTATCACCGTTTGGACATTAACCTCAAGCGCACCATCGAATTCAAAAACAAAACGAAACTGGAAGTGAATGTGGGTATGACCAATGCCTATAACAGAGCGAACGTATTCTATATCGACCGCATCACGGGTGAACGTGTAGATCAATTGCCAATCCTTCCAACCATCGGTTTGGACTTCGCATTCTAATCAAGAAACTTTATTCAATTCATAAGAAAAGTGCTCCGGAAATGGGAGCATTTTTCTTTTATAGACCAAGTGTATTAGCGTTGATAGTCTGGCGGAAGAGCGCTATTGATAAGTTGAAATACTTCATCGCGCATGGCTTTGATATCGGCATCGGTATTTCCTTTGGGATAAACCGGAGGATGAATCACCGCCCGCACAACTGCCGGTCTGGAAGGCGAAAACAGTTTCTCCGGGTTACTAATCACCTTGTAACAACTCTGCCATGTAATCGGAACTATCGGAACATTGTTGTCCACCGCCATCTTGAATGCACCGTTCTTAAAGGCTTTCATGCGCGGAGCACTATCGGGTATGGTACCTTCAGGATAGAGTGCCACATTCTCTCCTTTACCCAAAGCTTCATATGCCTTTTGCAATGCCTTATAAGCAAGCTTGCTGTTTTGCCGATGCACCGGAATATCCATCTTTCGAAAGAACAAACCAAACAGTGGCCACTTCAACAGCTCACCTTTACCTATAAACAAAAAGTAATCGGTGAAAATGCTGTACATAAAAACAGTATCAAGGTGCGAACTGTGATTGCTCGCAATGATGTAAGGCGGTTTGGGAAGATCTGCTCTGAACTCCTTTTTAATCGGACAAAAGATGAGTGTTCTGATTAATCGAGACCAGAATTTCTTGAGCCTAAAAGCTTTTGGAAAGCGTTCCTCCTTTTGCAATAGATAATAGAAGGCCGGATAGAGCAACAAAAGGGTTAACCAAAAGACCAACCCGATCCACAGTTTGTAAACCAAATAGAAAGGGGCCAAAACTATGTCCAAGAGCTTACGCAAGGATTTTCAATTGTGCTTTGAGGTGGACGAAAATAACATAAGTCCTTTTCCTCCTTGCACTCTTCATCTCAGTATTGCAGTGTGATGATTTTTTTGATAAAAAATCGGAGGTGCTACATTTGCACGCCTTTTTCCGGATATGACATCTTGGTCCCGTAGTTCAATGGATAGAATAGAAGTTTCCTAAACTTTTGATACAGGTTCGATTCCTGTCGGGACTACTAATCTTTCTTCTGAAGCTCTCCTTAAACCTTTCATGCCAATTGGCAATTGAAACTTACCTTGCGAGCTCTTATAATAAGTAAATGTCATGCAATCCATCAATACAGATAAAGCTCCCAAACCCGTAGGTGCATACCCGCATGCAAAACGTGTTGGCAATCTTCTCTTTTTGTCAGGCGTTGGGCCACGTATATCAGGTAGCGATGCCGATGACAGCGGTGTGCCCGGACTCAAAATCAACAAAAACGGTCATTTCGAAACATTTGATTTCGAAGCACAATGCCGCAGTGTTTTTGAAAATGTGCGTGCCATTCTCGAAGCTTCAGGCAGTAAATGGGAAAACCTCGTGGATGTAACCGTATTCCTTGTGGATATGAAACGCGATTTCCTTACTTACAACCGCCTCTATGCCGAGTATTTCACCACAGCACAACCATGCAGAACCACAGTGGAAGTCAATGCGTTACCTACACCCATAGCTATTGAGTTGAAGTGCATCGCTACCATTGACTGATTTGGATAAAGTTTGGCATAATTGTTATGCTATAGCTGCGTATAACGCAACAAACTCCGAACATCTCGGAAACAATAAACCGAATGATTCAAGAGTTTTGGTAACAAATTATGACCATGAAAAACAGGATATTTCTTTTAGGGCTAGGTTTGGTTTTCATCCAGGCTGTAATTCCTGTGGAGCTGCAAACCGGAAAACCCGCTACCGCTAAACTAGAGAACTTACCTTCTCAAGGTTTCCGTGTACACCCCAACAACGCTTTCCGCGCAGGTGAAAAGGTCGAATATCTGATTCACTACGGTTTGCTCGATGCTGGATGGGCTACACTTACCGTGGAAGACAGCAAATACAAATTCGGTGACCGTGAAGCCTACCGTGTAGTAGGTACCGGTAAAAGCCTTGGCACATTCGATTGGTTTTATACCGTGCGTGACCATTACGAATCATACATCGATAAGCAAGGAACTTTCCCGCATCGCTTCATCCGCAATGTGAATGAAGGCGGTCACAAGATTTTTCAGGATTATACATTCCATCAGGACAAGAGGGCCTATACCAGCACCAAGGGAGAGACTTACATCACTCCTGCATTTGTGCAAGACATGCTCAGCGCATACTACTATGCCCGCACACTTGATTATAGCAATGCGAAGCCAGGCGATATCTTCACCATCCAAACAGTAGTTGATGATGAAGTATTCCCATTGCAGATGAAGTACTTGGGCAAAGAGAAAATCAAAGTAGATGCCGGTACGTTCAACTGCCTGAAGTTCGCTCCGGTGGTTCAAAAAGGGCGTATCTTCAAAAAAGAAGAAGACCTTACCGTTTGGATTACCGATGATGCCAACCACATTCCGGTACTTGCTAAGGCTAAAATCATTGTGGGTTCTATCAAAATGGAATTGCAGAACTACAGCGGATTGGCCAACCCCATTAACAGAGTAAAATAACCGCTTCCGGTTTTCATACTTCAATTGATTTTGAAAACAACCATTGCCCTGCATACGATTGTGTGCAGGGCTTTTTTCTAATTAAAGTTTTTTAAGAGATTCCGCTACATATCGAGCTATTATTCAACGATTTCGTTATGATGAAAATCAACTCAAAAAAGATTTTATTAGAGCTTTAACCAGTATTACATTCGCGTCCCTTTAAAAAAGGAAGGAATTACTTAGATAAACAAAAAACGTTTTGCTTTAAGAAATTCTCGTACATTTAAACGATATCAAAATAGTTTTCTCAGATGGAATCTGTCACAGGATTATCCCCGAAGGAGGCGTTAAAGCATTTTTTCGGATTCAGCAACTTTAAAGGACTTCAAGAAGACGTTGTAAACTCAGTACTAGAAGGTAATGATACGTTTGTAATCATGCCTACCGGTGGTGGAAAATCATTGTGCTACCAACTTCCTGCTTTGATGTTGGAAGGAACGGCCATTGTGGTTTCACCATTGATTGCTTTGATGAAGAACCAAGTTGATGCTATGCGCGGCTTCAGCGAGCAAGACGGTGTAGCACACTTCATCAACTCATCACTCAACAAAACTGAGATCACTCAGGTGAAGAACGACATCCTCAATGGTCACTGCAAACTTCTTTATGTTGCTCCTGAGTCGCTTAATAAGGATGAGAATGTGGAATTCCTCCGTGGCGTGAAAATTTCATTTGTGGCTATTGATGAAGCTCACTGTATTTCTGAATGGGGTCATGACTTCCGGCCGGAATACCGCAGACTTCGTCCAATTATCGAGCAGATTGCCGATTGCCCTATCATGGCACTGACTGCAACTGCGACTCCTAAAGTTCAGCAAGACATTCAGAAGAACCTCGGTATGCAAAATGCCAAGGTCTTCAAAGCGTCCTTTAACCGTGCAAACCTCTACTACGAGATTCGTCCGAAGGTTAACGTAGGTAAACAGATTATCCAATATATCAAAGCCAATCCGGGCAAGAGCGGTATCATCTATTGCCTCAGCCGTAGAAAGACAGAGGAAATAGCAGAATTGCTCCAAGTCAATGGCATCAAAGCATTGCCATACCATGCCGGTATGGATAGCAACCAACGCAGCAAAGTGCAAGACCGCTTCCTCATGCAGGATGTGGATGTGATTTGCGCAACTATCGCATTCGGTATGGGTATCGACAAGCCGGACGTGCGCTTTGTTATCCACCACGATATTCCTAAGAGCCTTGAGAGCTATTATCAGGAAACCGGACGTGCCGGCCGCGATGGTGGCGAAGGTGTTTGTATCGCCTTCTACAGTCCTAAAGACATTGAAAAACTGGAGAAATTCCTTCAAGGCAAACCCGTAGCCGAACAAGAAGTGGGCATGTTGCTCTTGCAAGAAGTAATCGCCTATGCCGAGACTTCTATGAGCCGCAGACAATATTTGCTCCACTACTTTGGTGAGGAATGGGATCCAGTAAACGGGGAAGGTGCCGGTATGGATGATAACTCCCGCAACCCTAAAGAACAATTTGACGGCAGTGAATACGTAACGACCATTCTTGAATGTATTGATGAGTTCCAAGAACTTCACAAAGCTGCCTTCATCTGCAAAGTATTGAGCGGAGTGAAAAACTCTGAAGTGACAACCTACAAAGGACACTTGAGCAAATTCTTCGGTATCGGCAAAGACCACGATGAAAAATTCTGGAACGCCATTGTACGCCAGATGTATGTACGCGGTCTCATCAGCAAAGAGATTGAAACATACGGCACACTTAAAATCACCGCAGCAGGCCGTGAGTTCATGAAGTCACCTCAGCCTTTTATGGTGGTGAAAGAAGTGGAAATTGGCGAAACCGATGATGATGAATTGATTATTCCAAAACAAGGTGGTGGCGCAGTGGACGAGCAATTGTGCAACATGCTCAAAGACTTGCGCAAACGCATGGCTAAGGAGCGCGGTATTCCTCCTTATGTTATTGTGCAAGACCCGGCTCTGGAAGAGATGTGCTCTCAGTATCCAATCACCTTGGAAGAGCTTGCTCAAATCGGTGGTGTGGGTAAAGGAAAGGCGCAGAAATTCGGTCAGCCGTTTGTTGACCTCATTGCGCAATACGTGAAGGACAATGACATTGAACGTCCGGTGGACTTCGTAGTGAAAACCGCTGCACACAAGAGTCTTCAAAAAGTGCAAATCATTCAAAACATCGATAAGCGTATTCCATTGCCTGACATTGCGAAAGGTCTCGGAAAGACTATGCAAGAGCTTATGACAGACCTAGAAACAATTGTGGCCTCAGGTACCAAACTCAATATTCAATACTTCATTGATGAAGAGTTGGACGAAGACCAACAAGAGGAAATGATGGAATACTTCATGCAATCTGAAACGGACAGCTTGCTTGAAGCCGAGAAATACTTCAACGGAGATTATGAAGAAGACCAACTCCGACTCATGCGCCTCAAATTCATGAGTGAAGTAGGCAACTAATCAGCATATTCTTTTAACTCGCTGTATTTGGATAAATTGATAAGGAAGACGGACTCGTTATTGAGTCCGTTTTTCTTTTGGTCTCCTTCCTACTTAGATACTTCAAGTCCTCCAAACTCGCTAAGCACCACGCAATTTTTTTCATCTTCCCGGTTCATTAGCTAATGAACGAAGACAATAAAAAAAGGGCTCCGCAGAGCCCTTCCCTATAATCACAATAACATAATCTTTTTATGCAGGCTGATTTTCCAATACCTCAAAGCTGAGAATCACCACGCGGCCATTATCTTCAAAAGTACATTCATCAGCGAGTTGACGCATTAGAAACACACCGCGGCCATGAGGCTTCTCGATGTTCTCAGGTGCGGTAGGATCCGGAAGATTGTTGTAGTCAAAACCCGGACCTTCATCCTCCACCGTGAAGCGAAGGTTCTTATCATCCGGAACCTCAAATGTGATGGTTACATTTTTTGACGCATCCAGCTTATTTCCATGTACAATCGCATTGTTCACTGCTTCTGTCATGGCTATTAGCAGCTCGCCATAGTAATCTTCCTTCACATTGTACTCAGCCACAACTTCGTCAATGAGCTTTTCAGCTTGATGGATGTTTTCCAGTACGGATGGAAATTGAAGGATACGTTTGCCTGATGCCATAGTGTCGTTCGTATGCGATTTTATTGTACTCCTAGTTTATTGAAATACGAATTTACTTTTTCCTTGTAATAAGGTTTCAGTGCAGGTGGAACAGTTTTCAACAACTCTGTTTCCTGTTCTTTTCTGCGGATATAGTCAGCATACTTCATCGGGTTGGAAGTCGGGTAGTCCTGTGCTTCATTGCTCTTGCGTTCATTGTCCTTATCGCGAGTGCGTTCGGCTTCTTCCGCTTTGAGCAATCGGATTTCAATATCGCGCTGTCTGCGCAGGGTTTCTTCCGTAATCTGATTGTTGACAATATCTTTTTGCAACTGCTCCATGTCCTTGGCAATTTGCTTGAGCTCGTTGCCATTACCACTGCCGTCCTGATTGAGTTCAGCAGCCTTTTCTTCAATGGCTTTGCGTATGGCTGCTTGTTTGGCAGCCATCTCAGCGAGCTTTTTACTCATCTCTCCGCCCATACCGTTCATGCCATTGCCTTTGTTCTCTCCCTTGTTCTTGCCATCCTTCTTGAGCTGCTCCAATTGCTTGGAGAGACTTTCCTGCATCTTCTTCAGCTCACCCGCGCTTGGCTTCTTGCCGCTACCTCCGGGCTTGTTACAACTGCCGGAGCCCGGCTTGCTCGGAGATTGTGATTGCATCTGCATTTGCTTGAGGGCTTCATCCAACATCAGTGCGAGGTTATTGAAGCTCGTCATCACATATTGCTGGGAGGTCGTAATCTCTGGTGTTCTTCTTTCCGGAATGGCTTTCAAGGCCTTGTCCATGTTCTCATTGACGAGGTTGATTTCACGGTTTACGGCAGCACCCAACTGCGGTATGCGCTTGCTCAAAGCAAACAATGAATCTTCCACCATCTTGGAATCGTCCTTGAGCTTGCGTTGTGTTTGTCCGAGTTTGTTATACATCGGATCTTTTGGATCTACGCTTCTGAATTGAGCCATCAATGATTCTTGCTCAAAACTCATGGTGATGATGTTCTCAAGCAGTGCGCGCAAGTCTTCCATGTTTTCCTCTTGTTGCTGCTGCTCGTTGCTCTGCATGGCCAATTCCATTTGCTGAGCCATTTCTTTCATCTTCTGTGCGGCACTCTTCTGAGACTTGGAAGCATTGCTCTTCTTGTTCTTCTGCAACTCTTCCATGCTCTTCTTTTGCTCCTCTCCTACTTCTTGCTCTTTCTGATCGGTGTCGGGCATCTGGTTGGGATATTCCAACTCTTCATTCATCTTCTCAAGCTCATCTAGTTCTTTCTTGAGGTCTTCAAACTTCTCATTGAGCTCTTCTTGTTTCTCTTTTATGTCCTCCGCCTTGGAATCTTTCTTCTCGCTTTCTTCTGCCAGCTTTTGTTGCTCTTCAGCAAGCTTTTCGAGCTTCTCAATGGTTTTCTCCATCTTCTGTTCCCACTCCAGTTGCTTGAATTGCTCCAATGCTCTGTCCAGCTCCTTCTCCATATCCTCATTGGTGAGGTTCATTTTTTCTAGCTGCTTTTGGATTTCATCCTTGTTGAGCTGCTCCATGAGGCGCTGCATCTCCTCCATTAACTTTTGTAGTTCCGGAGTCATCACCTGCTGCATGAGCTCTTCCAGTTGCTTCTGCTTCTCTAGCAATTTCTCATCCGGTTGGTTGAACTCGTTTTGCTGCTGGTTCTTCTGCTGATTTTGTTTTTGGATTTCTTCTATCTGCTTTTGCAATTCTTCCTGGCGTTTGAGCAGCTCCTCGAGCTTCTTCTTGTCTTGCCAGTTCATCTCTTTTTTCTCGAGCAATTGACGTTGCAATTCTTCCAGTTTCTTCTGAATCTCTTTTGCTTCTTTACGGCTTTCTTCGAGCTTGTCCTTGATGTTCTCGTTTTGCTGCTTGAGGTTTTCTTCCAGTTCTTTCTCAGAAGGTACAGCAAACTCGCGTGTTGTGCTCTTAGATGATTTGGAACCATTCACGCCATCGTTGTCCCATATCTCGAAGTAATAAGAAATCTTATCTCCGGGGCGAACACCAAGTGGAGAAAGGTCCCAGTGATAGAAGAATCTATCGGTTATGTTTTCTTTCGAAACAGGAATGTCAACCGTATAAAGCTTGTTATCTGATGTGCCATCTTCACGCGATGTGAACTGATAATTGAATGTCAACCTTCGGAATCCATAGTCATCACGCACATCACCGGTAAAGTACATTTGCTTGTAGGAAGCGCTGTCGCGTTCTTCTTGCACAGTGATTTGAGGATGCTCATCGGGAATCACTTGCAAGCGATAACGGATGCTGTCCTTGCTGCTCATGTATTGGTTGGCTGTGTGCAAAGAGTAAGAGCCGGTGGTTCTTGCAGTTTGTGAGAATGAATACACCTCCCGCCCGCTTTCCAATCGGTAAGTGCTATCATTGAAGTGAATGCTCAATGCATTCGTATTCTTCGTGGAGAAATTCCAAGTGATTTTGGTGCCTTGTGGCACAACCAAGTCCCCGGTATTCTTGATGGTTTCGTTGGTACGCTTCACATAGGCCGGATATTGCAACGCCACGCTGAAATCTACCAGGCGGGGAGCAGGAATCACCTTGAGCTCATACGTATCGGAACCATAGCCGCTCGCGAAAAATGAGAAACGTAGGTCCTTCTGTACATTTTTAAACGTGTGCCTAAAACGAATGGGATTTTCCTTCTCCAGCAAATACTGTTGCGAATTGAGCACGAGATATACCTTCTCCGGAATTTCTGAACCTGAGAGTTCTATCTCAACAGTATAGTCGGTGTTTTCTGCAGTCAGAAGCGATTCATTGAGCACCGCTATTTTGAATGGTGCTTCTTCAATGATGATTTGTCCGTGCTTAATGAGGCGCTCGGTTGGCTTTGTCAAAATACTCGGAGCTGCGAATAACAAAATCAAAATCACCGCCACGGGAGGCAATGCATACTTGAGATATTTTCTATTCTCTCTTAAATCAATTGCGCTTGAAAACGGCACCGGGCGCAGCTCTTTGATGCGTTGCTGAATACTAGCCATGAGCAACGAATTATCGCCTTGGGTAGCAGCTTGTTCGTTGAGCTGAAGGGTGTTGAGCAGCTTGTCCTGTACGTTCGGAAAATGTTGACCTATGATTTGCGCTGCTTGCTTGTGCGATATCACCTTGCCCAAACGCAACATCTTGGCGAGCGGAATCACAAAGAATTTAACCAACACAAACAATGCGGAGGCCATAAATGCCCAAAACAGAAAGGTGCGCATCGCGATGTTGAACCTGCCGAAATACTCAAGCAACGTCACGAGCAAATAAGCACCCAAGATGAGCGCAACGCTATAGATAGCACCGCGAATCATCTGGTTTTTGTAATACTTGCGAATAAACTGATCGAGTTTCTCAATCAAAAATCCGTATTCATTCGTTGCCTGCGACATAGCTAAATTCAGCGTTAGGGGTAGGAGCGCTTTACGCTCCGGGGTCTACAAAAGTTCAAAGGTGAACGATAAAAGCAAATGTAACGAAGGTTGAAACGAATAAATGCCCCAATGGATTGTGGATAAAGGGGAATTAACTGATTTTTATGAATATGTTGAGCAACATGTGCTCTATTCTATTATTGTCTTACGGTATTCTCAAGCAGATTCTACAAACAGCCAAACTAAAACATTAGAAATAATGCCAAACACACTATTGACATTCATTGTTTCTGTTTCCTTCTCTTTAATGTTTCACCTTGGACTAACTCAATGCACCGTCACACTAAGTGACAAGTTCGTCATCTGTGATTATGAGGATTTACCGCTTCCTCTAGCGAGTGGACTGGTGGTGTCCGGTGGTACAGAACCATATAGCTTTTATTGGGATTGTTTCTGGCAACTGTACCCTGGTTCATCAATCACCATGGATGAATACGATATTCTAGATGATCCCACATCAATTCACCCAACGATTATCAATAGTGCTCAGGGAGATACCATTCATTTACATCTTTCTATTACCGATGCAGAGTTGAATACGTGTGAAGCATCCATATTAGTGATAACAGCATGTTTCCCGACCACATTACTTGGTATTTGCGAATGGGCAACCATTAATCCTGGTGAAAGTGTTGCCTTATGTACAGAAGTTTATACTTGTATAGAACCGACTTCCTATTCATGGACACCAAGCAATTCGCTGGATGACCCCAACATACGTTTCCCCATTGCATCACCAACGGAAAACACTCTTTACACACTTACACTAACCGATCCTGTAGGATGCTCAGCTACAAGTGAAATGCAAGTTTTCCTTGTGACTACTGGTATTTCTGAAGAATATAAATCTGAGTTTAAAGTAATCCAACATTCAACAGATGACAACCTGGAGTTAGTTTTTCCCTACTATGGCAATTGGAACATTGTCGTTTACAATATAAATGGAACAATAGTAAAGACAGGCAAAGCAGACCATCCTACCCAGTACACAATCAATCTTTCATCTCTACACTCAGGTATTTACATGGTAATATGCAAAGACCCAAATGGTAGAATTTTCAAGCATAAAATTATGTTACAATAGAATCAACTAAGCCGTAAACGAAATCCCCGCCTTGCGCTCGCCAACCATTTCTACGGCAGTTGCTACCATGCCATTCACATCATAGCCGCACTCAGCAAAGAGCTCGTCTTGTGTACCATGCTCAATGTAACGGTCAGGAATTCCAAGGCGCTTTACTTGTGCTGTGTAACCATGGTCAGCCATGAACTCCAACACTGCACTCCCCATTCCTCCCTGCACACAACCATCTTCTACGGTGATGACATGCTTGAATTTGCCAAACACCTCGTGCAACAAAATTTCATCCAATGGTTTGGCAAAGCGCATATCGTAAAGTGCCGCGGAAATACCTTTTTCTTGAAGCTGCTTGCAGGCTTCCAATGCATAGTTACCTATTGGTCCCAATGTCAAGAAAGCCACATCATCACCGGTTTGGATTCTGCGTCCCGTGCCGGGTTTGATCAGTTCGAATGGGGTTTTCCAATCGGTCATCACACCATTGCCACGTGGGTATCGAATGGTGAACGGACCATAATTATTGGCTTGTGCGGTGTACATCAGATTGCGTAATTCCGATTCGTTCATCGGTGAGGAGACAATCATGTTCGGTATGCAACGCATATAGGCAATATCGTAAGCACCGTGGTGAGTAGGTCCATCAGCTCCGACAAGGCCTCCACGATCAAGGCAGAATATTACGTGCAAGTTTTGCAATGCTACATCGTGCAATACTTGATCATAAGCACGCTGCATGAATGATGAATAAATATTGCAGAAAGGCACCAATCCTTGTGTGGCCATACCCGCGCTGAAGGTCACAGCGTGCTGCTCGGCAATACCCACATCAAAAGCTCTGTCAGGCATGGCTTCCATCATGAACTTGAGTGAACAGCCGGTTGGCATGGCAGGAGTAACTCCCACTATCTTCTCGTTCTTCTCAGCCAGCTCAATGATGGTATGGCCAAACACATCCTGATACAAAGGTGGCTGTGGTGATTTAGGAACAATCTTTACAATCTCGCCTGTTTCCTTATTGAATATTCCCGGTGCATGCCACTTTGTAGGACTGCCTTTTTCGGCCGGCTCATAACCTTTTCCTTTCATGGTGACACAATGCAAAATTTTCGGACCGGGTATATCTTTCAAATCGCGCAACACTTTGGCCACATACTCTACATCATGACCATCAATCGGCCCGAAGTAGCGCCAATTAAGCGATTCGAACAAGTTGCTCTCTTTTACAAAAGAACCTTTCAGCGAGTCGGAAATTTTTTGCACGATGGCCTGCGCACTGCTTCCAAACATGGACAACTTACCGAGAAGGTTCCACACTTCATCCTTCACCTTGTTGTAGGTGTGGGATGTGGTAATATCTGTCAGGTATTCTTTGAGTGCACCCACATTGGGATCAATGCTCATGCAGTTATCATTGAGTACTACCAGTATATCGCAATCAGTTGTACCTCCATGGTTGAGCGCTTCGAAAGCCATACCGGCAGTCATGGCTCCATCGCCAATAACGGCTACAATGTGACGGTCTTTTTCTTGCTTCAGCTTGGATGCTACAGCCATGCCCACGGCAGCACCAATCGAGGTGGATGAATGTCCCACACCGAAGGTGTCATATTCACTTTCGCTGCGCTTTGGGAAACCACTGATGCCTTTGTATTTGCGGTTGGTATGAAATACGTCTCTTCTTCCTGTCAAAATTTTATGACCATATGCCTGATGCCCCACATCCCATATCAACTGATCGTAAGGCGTGTTATAGACATAATGCAGTGCCACGGTCAATTCCACAACCCCCAATGAGGCACCAAAATGACCACCTTTCTCCGAAACGATATCGATGATGTATTGGCGCAACTCTTTGCTGAGTTGAACCAACTCTTCCTCCTTCACCTTGGCGCGAAGGTCTTCGGGACTGTTGATTTTGGCCAACAGCGGCCCCGGGGTATATGCGTTCTCTGACATAGACTGCTCTAGGAAATTTGTCCAAAAGTAAGGTTTTCCAATTGCCTGCTGCTTGATGTAGCACAGCAATTTTTCCCAACAAACGTATAGTTACGCATTTTATTCGAAAACAACACTATGGTTTAAAATGCTCTCCCGTAGTGTTGTGCAAACGGATAGTCACTCTTCCGTTTTTATTGTGCACCTCAGGCTATATTTGCGGCCGTATTTTTTGTCCGGTAGGTAGCTGATGAGATTGATTAAGAGAGCTAAGAAGTTCTTTTTAAAGTTGAAGTTGAAAATAAAACTCTACTTTGCCCGAACTATCTATGTGTCTTTCGGTGAGAATTGTCTTACCGACAATATCTTGGAGCGCCATAACCTTAAGCTACTTACAACGCCTTACTCCCATGGGCGAACCAATATCGAATACATCTTGCAGCTGGAAGAGGATGGCTACAAAGACTTCCTCAACCCTCAATACCTTCGGTACGAACCTCTTAACAAACAACAAGTTCCGCGACTTAAGAAGTACAACACCCTCCGCAATCGATATCACAATTCACAGGAGAATGGTTTCGAGTTCACCCATCACGATGTGATAGGTAATAAAGCGGTTCGCCAAAAGTTCTACAAGCGCGTTGAAAAAATGCTCGGCTACAAAGGCAAGAAACGTTTTGTTATCCTTTACTATCACCGTGTAAATCCTCTCACAGATACCAAGCTGCTCCTTCAAGATTTAGCAAAACTTAAGGAGATGTATTCGGCTCCCGGCTTACCGGCCGAGGTGGTTTGTTTCACTCAACGAATTGTCGACCATACTGATCAGAGAAAACTCGAATACGAGACTAAATCAGGCGTGCGTCTATTCACGCTTAGCACCCTGAAGAAATGGGAAGGCGATAGTGACGATATCTTTTGGGCACGCTGCGATGAAGATTTGATAACGGAAATGATTGCCCATGTCAAGCAGTTGTAAGAACTAGCCCCACTTGTGAGGTTCGTTTCTATTTTTTAATCAAAAAGAAATCCGTTTGATTTACACACTTGCGTTGATAAGCTCTTGCGAATTTTGATAGTGATAAAGCGGAACACCATTTCTTTTGTGCTATGATTGAATTCATCCCACGCACCCCTGTGAATTTATCTGAAGATTGGATGATTCTCATTTTCTTATTCGCATTGGTGTCTTTGGCCTATACACGTGCGCTTTATCCTGCTCGTCTTGAGAGGTTGTGGAAGAGCACTTGGAATGTGCGCGCATTGCATCAGGCCATCCGAGAGGAGCCCAATACCCCACGCGCCAGCTTGCTCTTTAATATTTCTTTCTACCTCACTTTTTCGCTCATTCTCTTTTTGGTGATTAAGTATTACGGTCATGAACCATTGGGCTATTCAGGTCTCGGATTTTACCTCCTTATTCTAGGAGCTGTGGTTACCGTTTACCTTCTCAAAACAATAGGAATTCATGTGGTTCAGATATTGGCTGACGGTGATTTCGGGCTAATGGAATATAAATACAACGTTTTCCTTATCAACCGCATGATAGGGCTCATGCTAGTACCCTTTGCCCTTTATATCGCTTATGCTCCTACAACATCGGTGAGACCCGCTTTGTGGGCAGCTCTAGGAGTATGTGTGGTGATGATTGTCTACCGCATCATGCGTGGTCTCGTCAATGCTCTGTCCATGGGTGTGCCACCTTTCTATATATTTTTTTACATTTGCACCCTCGAAATTTTACCATTTGCCGTCTGTTGTAAAGCGCTTTCGCTTTAACAACACGGGATACAGGAGAAATTTCGGACTTTTTATTACACTTGCTTAACACGATTGAATGGCAGATAAAGTAAAAACTGTACTCATAACCCAACAAGATCCGGGCGATGAAAAAAACCCGTATGTAGAGTTGGCTAAGAAGTACAAACTAAAAATCGACTACCGTCCCTTTATCCATGTTGAAGGCTTGGAAGCATTGGAATTCCGCCAGCAACGAATTGACATTTTAGAACATACTGCTGTCATCTTCACCAGCCGTAACGCTGTAGACCACTTCTTCCGCTTGGCCAAGGAGATGCGTATTACTGTGCCTGAAACAATGAAATACTTCTGCATGTCAGAAGCGATTGCCTATTATCTGCAGAAGTATATCCAGTTCAGAAAACGCAAAATATTCTTTGGCCACAGAACTTTCCAGGAACTCATGGAGCCCATCAAAAAGCATAGGAACGAGAAGTTCTTGTTGCCCTGCTCCGATATCCTAAAACAGAGCATTCCGGAAGCACTTGAAAAAGAAAAAATCAACTACACCAAGGCGGTGATGTATCGCACCGTGTGCAGCGACCTCTCTGACTTGGCCGATGTATTCTATGATATGCTGGTGTTCTTCTCACCATCGGATATTGAATCTTTGTTCAAGAATTTCCCGGATTTCAAACAGAACAATACACGCATCGCTGCATTCGGCCTCACTACTGCCAAGGCAGTGGAAGACGCCAAATTGCGCGTGGATGTGATGGCTCCTACTCCAAAAGCACCATCCATGAGCATGGCCATTGAGGAGTATATCAAGAGTCTGAAATAAGATATTGCCATTTTTTGTGCAAGTTTGTGGCTCGCCCTTCATAAAGGAGCGAGCCATTTTTCTATGCACGAACCTTTACTCTACCAAATAGCACTCACCTTCCTGCCCGGTATTGGCCCGGTAAAGGCTAAGAACCTACTTGCTTATTGCGGTAGCGCTGAAGCTGTATTCAATGAAAAAGCATCGGTACTGCAACGCATTCCGGAGATCGGCAACAGTACTTCGGATACCATCATGGGGCTCAAAAACGAGGTGTTGCTCCGCGCTGAGTCAGAACTGGATTTCATCATCAAAAACAACATCCGTCCACTCTTCTATACCGACAAGGATTATCCTCAACGACTCAAAGATTGCGATGACGGGCCACTGATGTTATATGCCAAAGGCAACATGAACCTCAATCATCCGCGCATTATCAGCATCGTGGGCACGAGGAATGCCACCGGATATGGAAAAGGCTTTTGCGAAAAACTCATCGAAGACTTGCAACCGTATGCACCGCTCATCATAAGCGGTCTGGCATACGGCATTGACATTTGCGCACACCGCTGTGCCATGAAATGCAGTTTGCCAACGGTAGGTGTTTTGGCTCATGGGCTGGATGTACTTTATCCTAACCTTCACCTGTCGGCCGCACAAGCGATGGAGCAAAACGGAGGCCTTCTCACCGAATTTGCTAGCCGCACCAAGATGGCGCCCGAGCTTTTCCCAATGCGCAACCGCATTGTGGCAGGTATCAGTGATTGCACCATCGTCATCGAATCAGATATAAAAGGTGGTTCGCTCATTACTGCACATCAAGCCAGCTCCTATGGTCGAGAAGTTTTTGCCCTACCCGGAAGGTACAGCGACAAGCTAAGTGCAGGTTGCCATAACCTTATTCGTAAAAACATCGCGGCCATTATCACCTCGGCCCAAGACCTTGTGGAATACATGAACTGGGATACCGAGCGCCAACCAAAAACACAGCAACTCTCTTTGCTTCAAAGCCACACCGAAGAAGAATCACGCGTATTGAAAATCTTGCAAGACAAAGGCAAACTGCATGTAGATCAACTATCGGACTACACGGGATTTACACACTCCAAGCTTTCAGGCATATTGCTCAATTTAGAATTCAGTGGTGTTGTAAAAAGCCTACCGGGCAAGATCTTTGAACTCGAATAATTCATGTTTCATTTGAAGCTTGATATGAGAGGAAGTCTTCTATTCACTTGCATATTTCTGGGTCATGTCCTGTCAGCACAAACACACGGCTTCACGATTTATCCCGTTAGCGGCAACATCGAATCGATTGAAATTGTGAGATTAGTAGACGGAACCGAGCAGCTCGTGGAGCGCACTGTTTTTGATAACCAAAACCGCATCATTGAGAAACAACGAAAAGGAGGAAACAGTTCAACCAGTACAGAACAAACATTCTATACCGACTCCACCGCCATCACTTATAAATGCACCTGTGAAAACACGGATGAACTGAGAAAATCATTCACCCCCATTGGTTATCGCCAGGCCGATACACCTAATGCTCCGTCTTATTTCGCACCCAACCAATCGAAAGTGGAAATAACTAAACTCGATGAACGAGGCAATCCTGTGGAGGTCACCTACTATTTCGAAGACGGATACATCCAGTCAACTGCCAAGATGACGTATGACGCAGAAAATCATTTGCTCACAAACGACTTGTATGACCACCAAGGGATGTTGTTTTACTACGAGCGAATGCGCTATGACGAACGCGGCAATATGGTGGAGAAGATAACCAAATCCGCAGGAGACGCGGTGGAGACGAAAAAATATTACAGCTATGATGCGGAAAACAATTTCACCGAAATAAAAAGCATGGCAGGCGACCGCCTCAGCAGTCATGTACGCTATTTTACCCAACCGGAGGACACGGTTCGCTCTCATTATATCATTCATCTGCTCAAGGGAGATACATTGCTCGATAAGCAAGTGGTACTGGACGAAAACCAAAAAGAAATTCTCTCCAAAACCTTTGGACCCAATGGCTCACTGGCATCTTACAGCACTGCTGAATACTACGATTCAGGAAGGGTAAAAAAATACAGCCATCACAAAGCGGATGGCGCTTTGATACGAGAGGAGTTTTTTGAAGACGACCCAATCAACACCTGTTATCAAATCATCCACCACACCCCCACCTCCGTCAAAACCGAAACGGGCAGAACTACGGTAACTATACCACAGATTTATTTACGAAAAATTCGCTATCGTTCTCAGGATTAGTCTCCTCTCGGGTTTGAGCCTTTTCCTTAGAATCAATGACCCATATCATCCTTGCGGAACCCATCAGAATAACTACTTTTGCGCTTCCCAAAATGGATTCATCTCTCAATCACGGATGAGCGATCAAATTAAGCACGAGTGCGGTATTGCACTCCTTCGCCTGAAGCAGCCGCTTCACTATTACACCGAGAAATACGGAACTGCATTTTACGGCCTGAACAAAATGTATCTGTTGATGGAAAAACAACACAACAGAGGACAGGATGGAGCCGGTTTAGCCAACATCAAACTGGACATGCCACCCGGTAAAAAATACATCAGCCGTATCCGTAGCAACGATCAACAACCCATCAAGGACGTATTTGCCAAAGTGATGGACCGATTCTCTGATCTGGAGAAGATGAATCCTGAAAAGCTCATGGATGCGCAATACCTCAAAGACAATTACGCCTTTACCGGTGAAGTATTCTTGGGGCATCTGCGCTATGGAACTTTTGGCGGCAACAGCATTGAAAACTGCCATCCTTTTTTGCGCCAAAACAACTGGATGACGCGCAACCTAGTGGTAGCAGGCAACTTCAACCTCACCAACGTGGATGAACTCTTCCAATTGCTCATCGACTTGGGACAACATCCAAAAGAAGTAGCCGATACCGTTACGGTGATGGAAAAAATTGGTCACTTCCTTGATGAAGAAAACCAAGAGCTGTTTGACTATTACAAAAAGCAAGGCTACAGCAATACACAAATAACCGAGCGCATTGCACGCCACATGGATTTGCAACGCGTCCTAACCCGCGCCACCCGCGACTTTGACGGGGGTTATGTAATGGCTGGGTTGGTAGGGCATGGCGATGCCTTCGTAGTTCGCGACCCCAATGGTATCCGCCCTGCATTCTGGTATGAAGATGAGGAAGTATGCGTAGTAGCTAGCGAACGCGCTCCGTTACAAACCGCCTTCAATATTCCTGCCGACAAAGTATTGGAACTGGAACCGGGACATGCTGTTATCATCAAGAAAGATGGCAGCACCTCTCTTAAGAAAATCAGAGAACCGCAAGAGAAACTTTCTTGCAGCTTTGAGCGCATTTACTTCTCGCGCGGCAACGATATAGATATCTACAGAGAACGCCAAAAACTCGGTCACAACGTGGTTCCATTGATCCTCAAATCAGTAAACTACGATTTGGACAATACGGTGTTTTCTTATATCCCGAACACTGCTGAAACCGCATTCTACGGTGTAATAAAGGGATTGGAAGATTATCTCAATGAACAAAAAGTGGAGCAGCTCACTGCCCTCGGGCCCAATGCTTCCCGCGAAGACATTGAGAAAATCATTCACCACCGCGCACGCATTGAGAAGGTAACCATCAAAGACGCCAAGCTGCGCACCTTCATCACTCAAGACAATGCACGCGATGAAATGGTAGCTCACGTCTATGACCTCACCTACGGCACCGTTCACCAAGGCAAAGACAATTTGGTTGTCATAGATGACTCCATCGTGAGAGGAACCACCCTCAAAAAGTCCATCATCAAAATGTTGGATCGCCTTGGCCCCAAGAAGATTGTGATTGTTTCCTCCGCACCACAAATTCGCTATCCTGATTGTTATGGCATCGATATGGCCAAGCTCGGTGACTTCATTGCCTTTCAGGCTGCGGTGGCACTACACAAAGAGCGCGGCACCTATGATAACACGATGCAAGTCATTCTAAAAAAATGCCTCGACCAACTGAATGCTCCTAAAGAAACCGTGCGCAACTATGTGCGTGAGGTATATGAGCCTTTCACCGTGGATGAAATCTCAGCGAAGATTGCAGAACTCGTGACTCCTGAAGGAATCAACGCCAAAGTAGAGGTCATCTTCCAAACCATCGAAGGCTTGCACGATGCATGTCCTAACCACAAAGGGGACTGGTACTTCACAGGAAAATACCCAACTCCAGGTGGAAACAAAGTGGTGAACAGAGCCTTCATCAACTACATGGCTGGCAAGAACGAGAGAGCTTATTAAGCTTCGCTCCCCTATAAAGACATAAAAAAAACCTAATCGGAATGATTAGGTTTTTTTATGCTTTTACATCCCAACCAAAACTATGATTAGGACCATCGTTCCAATCTAAGCTCTGCCCACTTCTCTTAAGTGAACCACGTGTGAGCGCACAGCAGCATACACCGTGCGGTGTTCGTTGTATTGAATACCGAATTGCTCACAAGTCTCTCTCACAATTTTGTTGAGAGCAGGATAATGCACGTGTGAGATACGAGGGAACAAGTGGTGTTCTACTTGGAAATTAAGCCCGCCTGTAAACCAACTCACCACCTTGCTACGGGTAGCAAAATTGCTAGTAGTATTGATTTGATGAACAGCCCACTCTACATCACTTTGGCGATTGATCTCGTCAGGATTGATGAATTCCGCTTCTTCCACCACATGTGCGAGTTGGAAAACCGTAGCAATGGTAACACCGCAAACGATGGTCAATACCAAATAGCCTACAATGGTCGCCAGAAGTCCAACATTCAGAATAGGTAGAACTAGGAATACGAAAATGTATATGAGCTTCGTGGCCCAGAAGACGATATGATCCTTGGTCTTGAATTTTCTGATTCGCGTCTCACCTACTTTGCCGGTGAAGTACTTCTGAAAATCGGAATAGAATACCCAAAACAAATAGTTCAACGAATAGAGGAAAAATGCATAGATATGCTGGTAGCGGTGCAACCAATATTTCTTTTGGTGCAGATTGACACGAATAAAAGGGCGAATATCAATATCGTCATCGATACCTTCCACATTGGTAAAGCTGTGGTGCACCATGTTGTGTTTGGTCTTCCACAGGCGAACATCTCCACCCATGAGATTGAGAGAATAACCCATCATATCGTTGAGCCATGCATATTTAGAAAAACTACCGTGTGCACCATCGTGCATCACGTTGAAACCGATTCCTGCCAGCGTAAGTCCCATAAGGGCACATAGCAGCAAAGCCCAGACAGTAGCAGGAGTAAAAAATACAAGCCAGATGTAAAGCGCTACAGCAGAAGTGAGCAGAATACCCGTTTTGAGATAAATCTTCCAGTTGCCCCAGCGATTGATGTTGTTTTCTTCGAAATACGCATCCACTTTAGTTTTCAGTTGATCGAAAAAAGGATGCTCCTTGGTGTTGAATGAAATAAAAGACATTATGATGATAAATACAATGCCGTAGAAATGCTCGTATCAGGAGTGCTACGACAGGCGCAAGTTAAGCCCGAGCTTGGGAAAACATTGCCAATTTTACGAAATACCGTAAAAACGGTAAGCAACCTACTGAGTTTGAACAACAGAATTTGACAAATAAAAAAGATGATTGTATATTTGCCCCGCTTTTGGGCACTTGATATTCAAGAAGTGAGGGGTCATTAGCCCCTCTTTTTTTTACCCGAAAATCGCACTGGTAGTGAATTTGAAAAACAGTAAATGATTACAAAAGAACTTGTCACATCGCATATTGAAGAATTCATAGCGGGCACCGATATGTTCATTGTGGATGTTACCATTCGTCCCGGTAACAACATTGAAGTGACCATGGACTGTGATGACACCTTCACCATTGAGGCTTGCACGGAGCTCCACCGCCACCTGCTCAAGCAGATGGACAGGGATGTAGAAGACTACGCCCTTACTGTCAGTTCTCCGGACCTTACCAAGCCACTTTTGGTGAAGAGACAATACGTAAAGAACATCGGTCGCATAGTACAGGTCAAAAAACACGACAAGACCAAGCTCGAGGGCGAACTGCTTGCGGTGACCGATGACACCCTCACCCTGCGTGTGGAAATGAAAGAGCAGGTTCCGGGTAAGAAGAAAAAAGAATTGGTACAAAAAGAAATTGAAATACCGTTTGCTGAAATTAACCAAACGAAAATTGTTATACAGTTTAAATAATTCAAAACAATAAAGAGATGAAAGGTATAAATCTGATGGATGCCTTCTCCGACTTTAAGGAGTTGAAAAACATAGACAGAGAGACCATGAATGGTATTCTGGACGATGTATTCCGTGGGATGATATTAAAGCGCTGGGGCGCTGATGATGGTTTTGATATCATTATCAACCCGGAGCGTGGAGACCTTGAGATTTGGCGTACCCGTCAGATTGTACCCGATGGGGAGCTCGATGACGAGGTTGCTCAGATTGAAGTAAGTCAAGCTCAGAAAATCGTTCCCGACCTTGAAGTGGGTGAAGAATTGATTGAAGAAATCAAGATTGAAGATTTCGGTCGCAGAAATATCCTCGCCATGCGTCAGAACCTTCAGGCCCGCATCATGGAACTGGAGAAAGACCATATCTATCAGAAATACAAGGAACGCATTGGTGAAATTATCACCGGTGAAGTTTATCAGATTTGGAAAAAAGAAATGTTGGTGTTGGACGATGAGGACAACGAACTCGTTCTTCCCAAAGACCAACAAATCCCATCAGATTTCTATAAGAAAGGAGACACCATCCGTGCAGTGGTGTATCGCGTTGATATGCGCAACAACACTCCGGTTATCATCCTCAGCCGTACAGCTCCTGAGTTCCTTGAGAAACTCTTCGAACAAGAAGTTCCTGAGGTGTTTGACGGCTTGATTACCATTAAGAAAATTGTTCGCGAGCCGGGCGAAAGAGCGAAAGTGGCAGTAGAAAGCTATGACGACCGCATTGACCCCGTAGGTGCTTGCGTGGGTATGAAAGGTGCACGTATTCACTCTATCGTTCGCGAATTGCGCAATGAAAACATTGACGTGATTCAATACACCAACAACGACCAACTTCTGATTACACGTGCTCTTGCTCCAGCTAAAGTGAGCAGCATCAACCTAGATAAGGAAAACCGCAAAGCAGATGTATTCCTCAAACCCGATCAGGTATCGCTCGCCATTGGTAAAGGGGGTAACAACATCAAATTGGCTGGCCGACTCACCGGTTATGAAATTGATGTATACCGCGAAACAGATACCGACATCGATGATGTGGATTTGGAAGAATTCTCAGACGAAATCGATGGCTGGATTATCGATGCATTGAAAGGCATCGGCTGCGATACAGCGCGCTCTGTACTGGCTATCTCCAAAGAAGAGTTGATCAGAAGAACCGATTTGGAAGAAGAAACCATCGAAGAAGTATTGCGCATCCTCAAAGAGGAATTGGAATAAGAATGAAATAGAGGGTGTTCTTTCTCCAACAGATGGAGCACCCTTCTCTTTTTTTTTGCGATATAGTAGTTAGTTATACAAATCGAAACCGCAGAAAGGCATACCTTCGCGGTGGAAAACAAAAACAGGACAGGCAAAGATTTTAAAAGCAATAGCAATGAAACAGTAAAGCAGAAGCAGACATATCAGCTCCCTGAAAAACTGGCCATTGCCGCATGCTTTTAATCCAATAGAAAAATATGGCGGAAGTTAAAGGACCACAACGATTAGGAAAAGCGGCAGTTACACTGGGCGTAAGTAAGGATACCATCGTAGAATTCCTCAAAAGCAAGGGAATTACGATTGAGGACAATCCAATGGCAAAGATTGAGGTAGATGCATATGCGCTCCTTCTGGAAGAATTTGCCTCCGACCAGGCTGCTAAGGAAAAGAACCAGGCCACCGCTGCAAGAGCACGCGAATCACGTGCTCCTATCTCCATCGAAGACATCAAAAGAAAGGCTGAAAACCGCGATGAAGAGGAGAAAGAAATCGATTTCAGCAAATTCAGACGCACTCCTGTAATTGAAGAAAAGCCTAAAAAGGCCGAGAAACCTGCAGCGGTAGAAGAAAAACCTGCTCCGGCAGTTGAAAAGCCTGCGGCAGAAACTCCAAAAACTGAAGAAAAGAAAGCCGAACCTACACCGGCCCCTGCCGAAGAAAAACACCTGCCTGAAGTGAAGGTAGTGGGCAAAGTGGATTTGGAAGCCATAGAAAAACCGAAGAGCAAGAGCCGCAAGAAAGCGGAACCCAAAGAGGAAACTCCTAAAGAAGAGGAGACCAAAGCTCCTACCGCTAAAGGCAAGAAGAAAGCCGAAGAAACACCGACTCAGGAAGAAACTCCGGCTCCGGCTCCGGCTGCAGAAACTCCCAAACAGGAGCCCGCTCCTGCACCTCCTGCCGAAGAAGAAAAAGAAGTTATTCGCGCAGTTGCCGAAAAACTCAGCGGCTTCAAAGTCATGGGTAAAATTGAATTACCCGTAGAAGTAGAGAAGAAAAAATCTGATGCTCCGAAAACCGAAGCCAAACCAAAACGCAAACGCGTTAGCAAAGTAGATATCTCCAGACAACAGGAGATTGACAAACGTCACTCCAATCGTCCGGGCAGTAACCAACGCCAGGAACCGAAGAAACCGGAGCTCAGCGAACAAGATATTCAAAACCAAGTGAAAGCCACATTGGCTCGCCTTGGTCATAAAGGAAAATCCAAATCATCCAAAAACAGAAGAGAGAAACGCGAGTTCGTTGCAAGACGTAACGAAGAAGAAATGCAACGTCTCGAAGCCGAAAGCTCTGTATTGAAATTGACAGAGTTCGTTACCGTAAGCGAATTGGCTTCGATGATGAACATCCAGCCTACTGAGATTATCAAGGCTTGTATGCAGCTGGGCATCTTCGCATCACTCAACCAACGCCTCGATGCTGAAACCATTCACATCATTGCGGAAGAGTTCGGTTTTGAGGTTCAGTTTGTGAGTGCTGAAGTTTCTGATTCGATTGCCGAAGAGGAAGACAACCCGGAAGATTTGGTACCGCGTCCACCGGTAGTTACCGTGATGGGTCACGTTGACCACGGTAAAACCTCGTTGCTTGACTTTATTCGCAAAGCCAACGTAATTGCCGGTGAGGCCGGAGGTATCACCCAGCACATTGGGGCATACAGTGTGGAATTGCCTAACGGCAGAAAGATTACCTTCTTGGATACCCCGGGTCACGAAGCGTTTACAGCGATGCGTGCTCGTGGTGCACAAGTAACCGACTTGGCAATTATCGTGATTGCCGCTGATGACAGCGTGATGCCGCAAACCAAGGAAGCCATCTCTCACGCGCAAGCTGCGGGTGTTCCTATGATTTTTGCCATCAACAAAATAGATAAGCCGGAAGCTTCACCGGACCGAATCCGTGAGCAACTCGCTGCCATGAACATCCTCGTTGAGGAATGGGGCGGTAAATACCAGTCGCAAGAAATCTCAGCCAAAAAAGGCTTGAACGTGGACGTGTTGCTGGACAAAGTATTGCTCGAAGCTGACTTGTTGGAACTGAAAGCCAACCCTAACAAGCGCGCAGTAGGAACCGTTATCGAATCCTCGCTGGATAAAGGCCGCGGATACGTTTCTACCGTATTGGTATCCTCCGGTACACTCCGAGTAGGTGATGCTATCCTAGCCGGTCACCACAGCGGAAGAGTGAAAGCAATGTTCAACGAACGAGGCCAGAAAGTGACCGAAGCCGGACCTTCAACTCCTGTTTCGTTACTCGGTTTTGAAGGCGCTCCCAATGCAGGTGACAAGTTCAATGTGATGGAAGACGAAAAAGAAGCAAGAAGCATTGCTTTGAAACGTCAACAATTGCAGCGCGAACAAAAGCTCCGCACTAAGAAACACCTCACCATCGAGGAAATCGGAAGACGTATTGCCCTCGGAGACTTCAAGGAATTGAACTTGATTGTAAAAGGGGACGTGGACGGTTCTGTAGAAGCGATGACCGATGCATTGGAAAAACTCTCTACAGAGAAAATCCAAGTGCGCATCATCCACCGCGGTGTGGGTCAGATCAGCGAGTCCGATGTATTGCTGGCTTCAGCCTCCGATGCAATTATTATTGGTTTCCAAGTGCGCCCAAGTGCCTCTGCTAAGAAGATTGCCGAAAGCGAAGAGATTCAAATCAAGCTCTATTCCATCATCTACAAGGCCATCGAAGAAGTCAAGGAAGCAATGGAAGGTATGCTCTCTGCGAAAATCGAAGAGCAAGTTACCGGAACAGCCGAAGTGCGTGAAACCTTCCGCATTTCTAAAGTCGGAACCATTGCCGGTTGTATGGTCACCGATGGTAAGATTACTCGCAACAGCAAAGTGCGCGTAATACGCGATGGTATCGTAGTGCATACGGGCGAGCTCGGCTCTTTGAAACGCTTCAAAGACGATGTGAAAGAAGTGGTGAAGGGCTATGAATGTGGTCTTGACATTGACAAGTTCAACGACATTGCCATTGGGGATATCATCGAAGCATTTGAAGAAGTAGAAGTGAAACAAAAGCTCTAAGCGAAGATTGATACAAGAAGAACCGGTCCATCAGCGACCGGTTTTTTTATACCTTTACCTCTACTCAAACCCTCCAACCATGCTCAACAAACTAGACCCACGTGAAATTCTTTTTCTCGATATTGAAACTGTCCCCCAAGCGGCACATTTTGACCAGCTACCTCCGGAAGATCAAGAGCTCTGGAGCGAGAAGGCCAGGTTTATCATGGCTCAACAAGAACTCAGCGCAGAAGAAAGCTATGAACATGCCGGAAAATTCGCAGAATTCGGAAAAATCATCTGCATATCGGTGGGTTATTTCATCGCCCACTCCAAAGAATACAACCTGCGCATTACCTCTTTTTATGGGCATGATGAATCCAAGATTCTGAGCGACTTTGCCGAACTGCTCCGCGCCTATTCTCCTCATCCCTTCAAGCTTCTCTGTGCGCACAATGGAAAAGAGTTCGACTTTCCTTATATCTGCAGGCGGATGCTCGTCAACGGCATTGCACTGCCAGATCTGTTGGACACAGCCGGCAAAAAACCTTGGGAAGTACAGCACTTGGATACATTGGAGCTTTGGAAATTCGGTGACCGCAAGCATTATACTTCACTGAAACTGCTTGCACGCATCTTTGGCATTCCTACTCCAAAAGATGATATTGACGGCAGTATGGTTCGCTCTGTGTATTACGAACAGCAAGACCTTGAGCGCATCATGAGCTATTGCCAAAAAGATGTTGTTACCATCGCTCAACTGTTTCTAAGGTACCGTGGTGAGGAGCTACTAAAACCCGAACAGGTTATCACAGTCAAAAACTTCAAGTTTTAATCTGCATTTTTCTTCTTTTTATCGTCATTTTTTACCTTTTCGTATGATTTAACCCGTTTTTTAACATTTTGTTCCCATCCTTTATATCTGATTGATTTTCAATTATCAGCACTATCAACGACCAAACCACTTTTCGACTATTTAGGCTTTTTCATCGACTAATTAGCATTTTTGTTCGCTTTATTTATTTTTCTGTCTTATATTTGCTCCCGCTAACACCTCAATTATTCCTTAAAAAACCAAAACATGAAATCTATAAGTACCCCTAATGATAAACACTATACACAATGCCCACGAAAATGCAAAATGTTGCATCTTACGTAATTTGTTTGTTTTTATCTGTATTCCAATTTGGTGTTTGGTCAATGTCAGCACAGCCAATGCACAAACAACCATTTGGAGTAATCCGATTAACGGAAGTGTAAACAGCAATAACGCGTTCACCAGCGGACAAACCGTTACTCCTAACCTGACTGTTTCCGGTATTTCAAAATCATCGAGCCTTACCAGTGCTACAACCACCGGGGCCTACAGAGCCACCGGCTGGCCGACCAATACCGGTCTCAACACGAGTTACTATTTCGAATTCACGCTTACTCCGACTCCCGGGTATGCCATCAACCTTTCACAATTCGTATTTGAAGGTCAGCGAAGTAGCAGTGGGCCTAAAAAGTTTGCGTTGAGAAGTAGTGCAGATAATTTCTCAGCTAACATCGGTACCATAGCCGACCAAAGCGGTACAGGAGCATTTACGGGAACAATTTCCCTCACCGATGCTGCCTTCCAAAATATTTTCTCTGAACCTATCACCTTCAGATTATATGCTTGGAACGCTCCAACCGGTGCATCAGCCAGCTCACGACAATTCCAGGTGAACTCCTTCTCCTTTTTCGGAACGATAGCGGAACAGCCTGCCGCGCTCTGGAGAAACCCCATTATCGGCAATACCAATAGCCAAGCCTTCAACACCGGCAACGTGACTGCCGCCAACATCACCGTAGGTGGAGTTGTAAGAGGTGGTGGACTAAGTTCCGTAAACGGGACACACTATTATGCGGCTTCAGGTTGGTCAACAAGTTCAAGCAACATTACCAATAATGACTATCTGCAGTTTACCATCACACCTGCTCCGGGATATGTAATCAATCTGGAAAGCTTCTCTTTCAATGCCAAACGTCTTACAGGTGGCCCCCGTTCATTCGCATTGCGTACCAGCCTCGATAATTTCTCGGCCAACGTATCATCCATAGCCGGGGTGACCAATACTTCGCTATTCCAAAGAACCGTTAATATGTCCGGCATTACTTCCACCGGAACAATTACCATTCGCCTCTATGGATACAACGCTCAGAGCAGCAGCTCCAACAACGAGTTTCACCTCCATGACTTCGTGTTTCAGGGCACTGTGACTCCTATGGCCGCTCCAACCATTAGCAGCTTCTACCCTACCAATGGTTGTGCTGTATATGGTGAATCATTTACCATCAACGGTGACAATTTCCACCAAGTAAGCGATGTGAAGATTAATGGTGTGAGTGTTCCATTCAACGCACTTAGCACTTCACAAATACAAGTAACCGTAGCAGAAGGTACAAGCACCGGATACATCACTGTAACAGCCATAAACGGCACGGCTACGAGCAGTGAAGAATTTACCGTGTATGAAAGCGGATATGATGCATTGCTCGAAGCAAATTTTGACAACAACTCCTTGAACAGCTGGACCACTTCATCTACCAACTCATTCACTATTACCACCAGCTCTCCTATCTCCGGCTCACGCTCCTTGTATTCGAGCTCGTCCAACTGGTCTTTCTTGGGCTCTGATGTTGCTTCCGCATACATCAGCACACCGATGACCAATCTGCAACCACTCCATCAGAACAAAACAATCTGGCGCTTCAACACGCATCTGCAAGCTTCCGCTTCCAGCTTCCTAGCAGCAGACTTCACCTATGATGTGTATTATATGGTTGCGGTGAACGGCAGCAATTTGCACAGCAACAGCCTAAACGGTTATGCTATCCGCTTCCAACATGACTATGACTATTTCATCTTTGGTAGTAACAACAACTACAGCGTAGGTTTGTTCAAAATACAAAACGGCACGCCACACCAAATTGGTTCTACTTACGTTTTCAACTTCAATGGAACCACCGTAGGAGTGGAATTGACAAGAACTGCCGATGGTGAATGGACATTGAAGCTCGACAACAACGGAGGCTTCGATAACCTTGTTACCCGCATTACGGCAACGGATACGCAATTCAGCAACCTTGGCTATTTCGGTATTCGTACAAGACTCGTATCAGCGGGAATCTGGACAGACGTAGATGCCAGATTACGCTTAGACGACTTGAGCATCACTCAAGGATATTGTGAGGAGATCTATTACAGCCAAGGTAACGGCACTGCTCATAGCAGCATTTGGCAACGCGAACGTCAAGGCATGACAGCCTTGGCAGTTACCAACTCTCCGCGAACAAGCTTTGTGGTTCAAGCCGGTGATACTATCACCATGACCAACGAGTGGGTAGGTAAACACTTCATCATCGAACCTAATGGTTCCCTTCAGATTACTGAGAAGAAAACGCTGACTCTGCATGGTAACCTGACTGTTCAAGGCAACTTTAGCACAGGCAACAGCACATTGAGCTTCTTCGGCAATCAACCTCAAGAAATCAGTGCTACACAAACTTTGAATCTTTATGATGTTGTACTGAACAATCACCACTCATTGAACCTTCCTGCGAATGTTGTTACCAATATCAAAGCCAACGGAAGCATCATCATCAACAGTGGTACGCTATACACCAACGATAACCTTGTATTGCGCTCCACTGCTGCCGGGACAGCTTCTATCGGAACAATCGGTAGCACGGCAAGTGTAAACGGTAAAGTTACTCAAGAGCGCTTCCTTCCCAATATGACCGCTCCTGCATTGGTAGGTAACGGAAGTTGGATTGCAGTGGGTACTCCACTTCTTGGCGCTACCGTGGCACAATGGAACGAAACCGTTGTAACTACCGGTTTCGCAGGTTCCGATTATCCTGCTCCGGGATATACCTTCAACAACATTCAATGGTATGATGAAAGTGCTCCGGGCAATATCAACAACGGTTATGTAGGT
>DATCJY010000064.1:0-33011 GCA_036562565.1 Flavobacteriales bacterium
TATCCAACGCTTTGGGTTAGTTGCAAACCGTCCCCTCCCATTACACTCACACACAAATGGAATGGTACCACATACTACTAGGAATAATCGGCTGGTTCGTAGGCCTAGCCATCTTAGGAATATTGACTGACGCACACCAAAATCGTTTCAATCGTTTCAAGTGATCCCTTTGGCGATGATGAGCTGGTTGTCGACAGGTCTTCACCATCTATCAGCTTAACCCTTACTAAAGCCAAATTCAACTACACCATCTGCCAGAATACAAGGTTCCCTCTATAGAAACAGATTTCCAATTGAGAGATGGTATTCAGGGGCCAACAGGATGATACCCTACCTCCTATAGCATGGTGTGAATATTCCTTTAAGATTACGCGCATCATCTGCCAGATGATGCGCATCATTCTACAGAGTGAAGCGCACCATCTGTAAGTCCGTACCTTTTATTAAGAGAATGAGAGGATCTTCTTATAGGATGCTATTCACCTTTCGGCAGATAAACGTCTTCTTCCTATATACAATTAAGCCCCATCCTTGCGCAGGTCACACTGCTTCTCTCGGGATTTTATTCTAATTCTAAGCAGCTCATTGATTAAATTTTACAATTCTGTGCCATTTAACTCCCGAAAAAGAGGTATCTATTTGCGTATCAAAGGCGTAGTTGAAATGTTAAATTTTAAAGAAAATGCATCTTTTTTTCATCGCATTGAAAATGAACTGAAAGCCGCATAAAACAAGGTGATTCAGCGCAATCATCTGATACTCAACACATCATTTTCTCACTCATCCATCACCCGAAATGTGAAACCATTTTTAACCCCCTGAGGTACAAGCATCTCGGAAAGCGGACAAATCATCCCCGCTCCAAAATAAAATAATGACAACTAAGTCTAACCGTTGCGCTTTCGGTTTAAATGCGCTTAAAAACAGCGATTTGATCACAACAGCAGATCGCATTGAGAAACAGCTTGAGAGCACTCAAGCTTTCAGTGAAATTCAACCTGCGCCAGCAGAAGTGAGAACTGTCCTTGAGAAGTTCAAGGAAGAAAATGCTAACTGCGAGGCGGGAAATCGCCAGAAGTTAGGGCTTCGCAATCAGCTGCGAGAGGACCTGTTAGCGCTTCTGCGGCAACAGTTGAGAGGGGTAAACTACATCGCCAAGGACGATATAGATCTCTTGGAGCAGAGTGGTTTTCCTATACACAAACACCCTGAGCCGAGTGGCATTCCTCCGATGGGACAAATTATAAAGGTGGAGCCGGGTGCGGATCTTGGTAGCTTCTGGGTTACAGTGAAGGGTTGTAAAAACCGTAAGTTTTACAAGCTCTTCGTACAGTCCGGTCAAGAAAAACCTCGTGTCTTCGAACAGTCTAAGACTAAGTTCTTGGTAACGGGCGCTACTCCTGGCGAACAGGTGGATATTACTACCCGCACATTTGGTGCAGCCGGTTATGGCCCGGTAAGCAATATCCTTACATACACTGTACCTGCTGGTGCTCCCGTTTATAAAGCAGAAGTTTCTGATGACGACAACAAAAACATGAAAGTGGCCTAGAAAACACCCACTTTGCATGTATCCCCCCTATACGATTTCGCTCTACTCTACTGAGTATCGGAAACTGAAATTTCGATAATTAGAATAGGTAAAGTGAGATTGATTTAGATAACTGAGAAACTCGAAATTTACAGCGTCCATTCATATTAAAAACAGAAATCGTATATGTACTGCTTGTTATGCTAAAAGCCTCTTGCACGTGGGTGTAAGGGGCTTTTTTAATGCAGTGCACTTATAGGCTCGGTATATCGCCCTTATTGACCTTTAGCGGATGAAAGTAATTTTTTTTACGTTGTCGGCTTTGCCGTTCTTATCGGTCACGAAGATGAGGTAAACCCCGGAGGCGGGTCGTTCGCCATCGAATCGTTTGCCGTTCCAGATGGCTCGTCCCCCTTCGCTCATGGTTTCAAAAAGGATATTGCCTTGGATATCGGTCACCTTCACATTGGTGTCATAGGCCAGTCCGTCAATGGTGATGTTGCCCTCGTAGTCCGGGCGCACGGGGTTGGGGAAGACCCTCACGTTTTTCATTTCATTGTCAAAGTTGGTGGCCGTGCCAAAGAAACCCATGATGCCTTTTTCGGTGCCGAAGAATACCTCGCCATTGGCGTGGTTGATGGCAATGTCATACACGTTGTTGGCGGGCAGGGCGCTGTTGCGCTCGTGGAAGTGGTAGATCTGTTGGAGGCCGTCATCGCTGAAGAGGAAAGCCCCGCTGTTGCGCGTTCCTATCCACTTGCGGTTGCTGCCGTCAATCTCTATGGCATTGATGGCTTCGGTAGCCAAGAGGATTTGGGTATTGCCGTCTTGTTGGATATAGATTTGTTCGGCATTGTAGTTCTCTTGGGTGAAGATGGACTCCGGGGAGTAGATGATGGCAAAACCTTGTTCGGTGCCCACCCATATTTCCCCGTCCAGGTCCTCTTGGATGCAGAGCACATTGGTGCTGGGCAGCTTGCCATTGCCATCTGCATCGGTCATGAGTTTGAAGTTGTCATCGTTGGGGTTGGCCAGGGTGCCGTTGTGATTGAACACCAGCAAGCCTTTGTTGACCACCACGGCATATACAAACCCGTTGTTGCCGATGATGATATCGCCAATGTGGTTGCCGTTTCCGATGAGCTGTTGGAGGTTGAAGTCATAGACATTGCCGGCACGGTCGATGGCGTGCAAGGCTTCGGGGTGGGCGGAGTTGGTGCACCACAGCACACCGTCTTTGTCAAAAGCCACCCCGGCCACTTTCACCATATCGGCCGTTTCGCCCGTGCCCTGTGGGTCGGGCTTGGGGCCTTTGCCGTTGGAGGTGTTGGCGTTGCGCGTGCGGCCTTTCATGGTGTTGGCGTTCATCTCTATCAGTCCGTCATCATAGGAGCCCATGAACACGCGGTTGTTGTCCAAGGGGTCTATGGCGGCACTCATAAAGTCGGCCACAAACGGAGTCACCGAGTTGCAATTGGCAAAATTGCCGGCCGTGTCAGCCGGCACGGTGCGCCATGTTTCGCCAATGAAAGCCGATACCCCGCTGGTGTTCCACACGTTGCCCCAATAAGGGAGCACGCCACCGTGCGCCACCCAGATGTTGTCATTGTAAGCCGCAATCCTGCGGGTGCTGGCAGAGCGCGGCCCTTGCGGGGTGATGATGCGTTGGCTGGTGGGTTGGAAGTAGGAGTACATCATCAGCCCGTTGAATTCATCGGCCGACCATGCTTGTCCCCACTCATCGATGATGCAATAGTAGCTCGATACGTCTTGGCCTTTGATTTCCGCCACATGGTGGAAGTAGTCGAAGTCGTCTTGCAGGATTTGGAAGGAGTAATTGCCCGCAATGGTCATCCAGATGCCTTGGTTCCAAAACTTGCGCACGCGGTAATAATCGCCACTGTTGCTGGATGTCCAAGTACCACCTGCCAGGGGCTTGTACCACACCAGGTCATTGGCACCGTTGTCAATGGCCAACACCATGTGCTCATCAAAGATGACCACCTGGTGCGGAGGAATCTCGCTGGGCAAGTCCTCCACATAATGCCAGTTTTCAAAGTTGGCCAAAAAGGTGTTGTTCAAATGGGCCCATTTGAGTCCTTCTTCGGTGGCGGCATAGATGATACCGTTGTGGATGTAGAGGTCATAGACCTGTTTGGATACACCGTTTTCACCCAGGAAATACGTATCGCGAATTTCCATGGACGCTGCATCCAGCACCACAATGCCGAATCCCGTGCCCAAGTAGATGCGGTCTTCATAAGGGTAGATATCATAGATGCCTTTGTCACCGATGAGGCTGCTGAGGCGGATATCGGGAATGTTGTTGCCGCTGTTGAGGGTGATGAGGTCCAAGTTGCCGTTTTCATATCCCACCACCACTTTGCCGGAGTAGGAATCATAGGCCATGGCAGTAATGCCCACATCGCTCAGGAAATTGGCTTTGCTGATGCGCGTGGTGCTGCCGTCCGTGGGGTTATAAGCAAACACGGCATAAGGCGTGGCGCAGAAGATATAGCCATGTGCTTGGCACACGCTGATGGCCTTGCCGTAGGGGAAGTGGTCTCTCCAGGAGCCGGTGCCTTGCAGCAATTGCGCCTCGCTGGAGAAGGGGAGTAGCATCAAAAAGAAGAGGGACAGAAGTAGGTATAATCTCATGTTTTATCGCAAAGCGCTCTCAGAACGCGGAAGATGCAAAAATGGTATGAATTGTCCGTTTTTCTTTTATTGTCAACCACACTTACCGAAAAATATCCATTCCAAACCGCTCACCCCAAAAACTCCGCCTTTCGTTCATCTCATATACGCTGTTTGGAGATAATCAGGACTTTAGTAATACTTCTCACAACTCCACAACGACATACTAACCAAATAAAAACCTTGAGATATGAGTAATAAATCGTCTGACAGTTTGTTCCGCCTCATCAAGAGCATGACCAAAGCGGAAAAGCGCTATTTCAAAGTATTTTCATCTCGGCACATCATAGGTGATAGCAACAACTATTTGTTGCTCTTCAACGCCATTGATGCCATGAGTGAATATGACGAAGAAGCGCTATTGAAAAAATTCAAAGGCAAGTCCTTCGTAGCACGATTTTCCATATCCAAGAACCGCTTGTACAACGCGCTGCTCAAGTGCTTGGATTCATTTCACTCCAACAGCAGCGTTGATGCGCAGCTGCAACGCCAGCTGCACTCCATAGAGATCTTGTATCACAAATCACTCTATGCCCAAAGCATGAAGCTCTTGCAAAGTGCGGCCAAGGTGGCGGAGAAACACGAGAAGTACACCATCCTGGCAGAGATATACAAATGGGAGAAACGCATCCTAGAGAAAGACAACTATGAAGAAATCAAAAGCGATGCGCGCATTGATAAGATATTGCAAGCCGACCGCCAGCTCACCAAGAAGCTGCAGAACTACAACGAGCTGTGGAACATCAAGAGCAAGATATTTTCACAACTCTATAAGCACGGCAAGGTGCGCAGTGAAAGCGAACGAGCACGGCTGTACCAATACATACGCGAAGCCACAGCCTTGTTTGATGGCAAAGTGGAAGGCACCGAGAATGCCTATTTGCTCAATCACATCTACAGCGGCTATTACTTCAGCCTAGGTGATTATGCGGCTTGTTATCCTTACCTGTTGGATAACCTGAAACTGATAGAGAAGAAATCCCATCTCTTCCGCGAGGAGCCGAACATCTATTTGTCGGTATTGACCAATGCCATCTACGTGGGCATACGCCTAGGCAAATGGAAGGAAGCCCGTGCACACATTGATAAGTTGCAACGAATGCCGGAGCAACTCAGTGTGCATCTCAATGAAGACTTGGAGTTCCGCCTGTTCACCCTCACCAAGAGTACCGAGCTCACCCTCTATACTCAAAGCGGAGAGTTTGAAAAAGGGCTGGAGTTGGTAGCGGCCATAGAAGAAGGACTGGCCAAATACGATGACTTGCTCAGCTCCGTTCGCAAAGCGCATTTCTACTTCAATGTGGCCATCATCTATTTCGGGTTGGAGCAATACAAAGAAGCCCTGCGCTGGGTAAACAAATTGCTCAACAACATTGAGATTGACAAAACACAGGACATCCACTGCATTGCACAAATCCTGAACCTGGTAGTACACTTGGAGCTGGGCAACAAAGAGCTCTTGCCATATGCCCTGCGCAGCACACAGCGCTTCCTTGCCACACGCAACAAAGCATTCGAGTTTGAGCGCGTGATGCTCGCCTTCGTGAATGAATCGCTCAAGAAGCGCCAGGACAAAACGCAGCAAGAATTGTATAACGACCTCGTGGCACAATTGGAAGTGTTGCGCAAAAACCCGATGGAACAAATCGTGTTTGAATACTTCGATTTTCTGGCTTGGGCCAAGAGCAAAGCCAGCGGTGTCAAATACCGTGAGATGCTGGCCGCTTAGCCCCTGCGTGATGGTGCTCAGCGCAACACCATTACCATGAGCAAGCCGCGCAATACAATGCATCCATCGATGTAAAAGGCTTGCCATTCTTTATCGCGCATCGGGTGCAGGAAGTGCACCATGCGTGAGGTGAGCAAGGTGAGCAGCACAAAGATGAGTGCCTCGCTCCATGAAAAAGGCTGCAAGGCGATGAGCCAACAGGCAGCGCCTAACCACAAGTGCACGTGGATGATGAATTTGGAAGCCCGCAGTCCAATCCACAACGGAAGTGTGGTAATGTTTCCCGCATCGGCTTTGCGGTCGCGGATATCATCGCAGATGGAAAGCCCGGTGATGTAGAAGAACACCGATGCCGCGAGCCAAAGCTCGCTAGCGGTGTATTTCCAACCCTTCTGGTGCAGCGGCAACAGCACCACGATGCACATCCATGCCAGTCCTACACTGGCCGGCTTCATGAGCGCATGTGTGCGGAGGTTCAGGGTGTTCCGTTGGTCAAGTGAAAGGTTGTAGAGCGAAACAATGCCACCGGTCATCAGCAGCAACAGCCATGCACCGAGTCCGGTATGGCTCAGGGTGAGCAAGGTGCCCAGCACCGCCAAAACCAACATCAGCTTCTGTCCGCAGGGAGCTTCATTTCTTCTCAGAAAAAGATAACCGCCCCAAGTAAGAAAAAACACTTGCCACAGCAAGGGCATCTGTACGCGTCCTGTGCGCAGGAGCATGACCTCAGCGGAGAGCAATGCAGCCCCGGTGGCTACCCATAAGCTGGTGCGGTTGACAAACGCTGCTATGGATATCCATTTTGGCATGGTGTGGGGAGGGATTATTTACCGAAGAGAATAAATGCGGCAAGACCTGCTGCAGCGCCTGCATAGGAGCCTTGCAAGGCGCGGATGAGCTTGCGTGTACGCGCGGGTGGCTCATAGCCATCAGCATAAAAATCATTGTATTGATAGCTCATGTCGCTGATGGTTTCTTCACCTATTTTGATTTTGGGAATGAGCTGTGCGGCTGTGTAAACAAGCGGTGGCACAATGGAGAGCAACAGCCCTTCCTCGCCCAGATAGGAGATGGTGCCGCACAATACAAAGCCTGCAATGAAAGTGGGCCAAGCCGAGTAGTTGTTGCGCGCATCGTTTTCACCGGCCATGTAGAAACGCATTTCTTCCACGGCATAGATATCACCAATCATCGGGTTGGGAGCATAGAGCACCAACTCGTCCTCACCTTGTTTTTTCACGCTGAAAACCTCACTCTTGTGCACCTCATGCACTTTTATTTTTCCTTTTTTGTTGGCGTGCTCAAATACGAACACCGTACCACTGTCAGCCACAATGCGGCAATCCAGCGTACGGCCATTCATGAGCAACAAGGTGTCTTGTGCGGAGAGAGTTGCTGCCTGCAACAGGCATATCAGCAGCGGTAATAGAAAACGAGTCATAAACATATTGTGCCCAAAGATAGAGCGCCTCAGTTTTCTGCCAAGGCAAGTGTCGCCACGGACAATCTCAATCCCCGAATAGGGTGGAGGACATCGGCACAGGCTTCAATGGTGGCACCGGTAGTAATCACATCGTCCACCAGCAGTACGTGTTTGCTTTGCAAGTCATTGTCCTTGTCCAGCTCAAAGATGCCTTCTACGTTGTGCCACCTGGAAATACGACCCCGTCTCGTTTGAGTTTGGTTGTATTTGGCTCTGATGAGCAAATGATTGCTTACCGGCACGCGCATGCTTTCGCTGAGGCCTTCGGCCAGGCAATCGCATTGGTTATAGCCGCGATGAAAAAGCCGTTTGGGATGCAACGGTACCGGCACGATGAAGTCGAAAGGAATCTTGCGCCACACCTTGCTCAACTCTGTACCAAAGATGCGTCCCAAGGCAACGCCCACTCCTTGGTTGTTGCGGTACTTGAGTTCATGAATCAACTTGCGCACCAAGCTGTGGCGCGACATGCGCAGAAATGCAATGGCCATTTCTACTTCCACGCGTCCCCATAGTTTTCGTTCCAGCTGATTAGCGCGATATTGGTACTGGTGCAATCTGGGCAAGGAAGCAACACACTTGAGGCAAAGTCCATCTTCGCCATGTGATAAGACTTGATTGCAACCGGCACAGTAAGCAGGAAATAAAAGACCCACGGTATTACCAAGGTTGAGCATTTGAGTTTCGGTTTTTAGTTTCTGTGAGTCGAAGGTAAAATACTGCGGCAAGAGCACGGATAACAAATGAAAAGAATTTACCGAGGAGGTAATGCATCAGTGATTCGACACCGAACAAATGCAGCAGAAAACGATGGCTACGGAAGCAGTTTTTTTTTTATCCCACTGCTTTCTTGATGCTCTCCACCATCTCCACCACAGCCGGGCACACGAGAGTGTTGCGGTAGGTGAGGTCCATAATCTGAGACATGTTCTTGCGGTCGGTGTGCGGGTATTCGCGGCAGGCTTTTGGGCGCACGTCATAGATGGTGCAATAGTTCTCACTGTCCAGAAAAGCACAAGGTGAGCTGTTGAGCACCCAGTCATTGTCCTCATCGATATGGAGGTATTTCTCCGTGAAGGCCGATGGGCGCATGCCCAAGTGTTTGGCGATGCGGTCAATGTCCACATCCCGAAAGATGGGCGATGTGGTTTTGCAGCAGTTGGCACAGGTGAGGCAATCCAGACGGGAGAAGACCTCCTCATGCCGCGGATGAAACAGCTGGTCCAAATCTTTTCTGCGCGCTAGGTTCTTGAGGAATTTTTGATTTTCCTTTTTTTTCTGTCGAGCCAGGTTCAGGTTTTGCCTCAGTGGTGCGGGTAAATCGGCCATGCTGCTTCTATCTAATTCTCTTATTTTATCTACAAGGATGTGACAGTTGTCAAGCGGGGAGTGTTTTCATTCATGGCAGGGCCGTGGGGAAAACAGGAGTCCGTTCAGTCTATCTTTTTTTTCGCTGTGCAAGATTAATGCGGATTGCTGAAAGCCGGATTGTGCAGGAAGGAAGTATCGGTGAGGCAATGCAGAAATGCAATGAGTGCAAGTTTGTCGGTCTCTGAGAGGTAAAGCCCGTTGCCTGCGGCTTCCATAAATGGGTCGATGGTGGTGGAGAGCACGCCCCCGCTGTTATAGTGTTCGATGACTTCCTCCAATGTTTGGAAGCGTCCATCGTGCATATAAGGAGCCGTGATGGCAATGTTGCGCAGCGTGGGTGTTTTGAATTTGCCGCTGTCCAACGGGTTGCCGGTGATGGCTGCCAATCCGGGGTCGTTGTGGAAGTGTGCATCCAGCCCGTTGTTGTGCATCAGGTAATCGCTCATCTGCATGCCTGCGTGTCCGTGGCAGTGAAAGCAATCGGCACCACCAAACGGAGTACCGGTATTGGGGTTGATACCGCCTTCCATGAGGAAAAGGTTGAAGCCCATCTGCTCCAGTGGGGTGAATTGGTATTCGCCTCTGCGCTCGCGGTCAAACTTGGAGTCGGCACTGATCATCGTGCGCAGGAAAGAAGCAATCGCCTTGGTGACGCGTTCCTGGGTGATCTCCTCCGTTCCGAATGCTGCGCGGAACATAGGAGGATAGATGGGGTCGTTGCGCAGCTCTTCTAAGGCATGGTCCCAATCTTCGTTCATCTCCAGCGGGTTCTGCACCGGTTCTATGATTTGCTGTTCGAGGGTGGGGGCGCGTCCGTCCCAGAAATAGTTATAGGCCCATCCCAAATTGACAAGTGCCATGGATTGTCGTTTGCCCACTGCACCGGTAATGCCCGTGCTGAATTGAGCGGGGTCGCTGAAGCCGTGTTCCGGTATGTGGCAGGTGCCGCAGCTCATGGTATTGTCACCGCTGAGTTTTTTTTCCCAAAAAAGATAGCGTCCCAGTTCTACCCCCTCCACGGTAAGCGGATTGTCGGCAGGAATATGCATGGGTGGAAAGAATGGCGGAATGGTGAGTTGGAAAGGCGTGGGTTGATGGCCAGCAATGGGAGCAGGTGCAGAGGGGCCTTCTTCGGCATCGGGGCGGCAGGCTTGCAGCATCACTACCAATAAAAGGCAATATGTCAACGTCTTTCTCATTATTTCAAAGGTAAGAGTGCCGGGTTCTGCACGAAATTGTAATCTGTTAAAGCCTTCATAAATGCCACCAAATCGGCTTGTTCCCGCTCGGTGAGGTGGAGCGGTTTGATGCGGGCATCCTTGTTGCGGTGTCGCTTGCCGCCTTCGTTGTAAAGCTGTATAACTTCTTCCAAGGAGGAAACGCTGCCATCGTGCATATAAGGAGCCGTTAGCTCAATGTTGCGCAGGGTGGGAGTCTTGAAACGCCCATTGTCGCTGTCTTCGCCTGTGAGGCGTTGTCGGCCCTCATCGGCATATTCTTCATAAAGGCCGATGTTATAAAAAGCATAATCGGTGAAGTTAGGTCCGCTGTGGCACGAGAAGCACATCGTCTTGGTGGAGTTGAAGAGCTCCATGCCGCGAATTTGAGCTTCTGTTAGTTCGTCCGTCTTGCCATTCTTATAACGGTCATAAGGTGAGTCCGCGGTGATGAACGTGCGCTGGAAAGCCGCCAGTGCTCGCGTGATTACAAACGGATCGATGCTATCGCGTCCATAAGCGGCACGTGCTAGCTTTCGCAACTCTTCATCGCGGTTGAGCTTGGCCACGGCCACCATCATATCACCGCCCATTTCCAGGGTATCATGCAGCGGAGCCAATGACTGCGCTTCAAGTGTAGGCACACCGCCTTCCATCATGAAACGCGGAGCCCAAGCTACATTAGCAAGGGTGGGGGCATTTCGTTTGCCAATTCGTTTGAGTATGCCTTCGCTGGTTTTGCGACCATCGGTAAATGCGGCACTGAGGACGTGGCAAGTGCCGCAGCTAACGGTATTGTCCAGTGAAAGGCGTGTATCATAAAAGAGATGTCGGCCCAGCAATACCCGTAATTCGGTCGGCTCGTTGTCTTCAGGGTATTTAATCGGTTTAAAACCTTTCGGAACATGTACCCTGAGAGGGCGGTCTTGCAATTCGACAGATGTGGTCGATTGGCAAGCAGCAATAAGTAAGAGAATAAAACCAAATACGAAGCTTCTCATTCCAGCGTGAATGCGTTGCTAAAATTGTTTACAAAAGTGGCCATGGCCGGGCCGGGTGAATGGAACCCACCGATGTCGCTCAGGTCAATACTTGTTCCTTGCACAGGAGAGAAGATGCGGTCCACGTGTGCAATGAGTGTTTTGTGGTATTGTGCGCCCGGTTGTAATTGCAAATCGTATTGCAGATGGGCATAGCGGCTGTAGTGGTCATCGCCCGTGTGATAGGCAAACGGATACAACAGGGGCTGCCCGGAAGCGGTTGTGTCGGCTTTTCCTTCCAGCTTGGTAAAAATGTAGCCCGTGGCCCATGTCCAGAACATTCCTTGTGAGCCGGCTACGCTGAGCACGTGATCGCTGGGATAGGGCGCAGGGTCTGTATTGGTGTTTACATCAGCCGGTACACCTATCAAAAATTTAAGACCGGTGTAATGGCCTGCGGGTACTTTGAACTCCACAGTAGGTGATTGCAGAAAATCGATGAGTGAATAATCTTTGAGCAAATATTCGCTACCGTCTTCTTTGATGAGCGAGAGCTTGGAGACATAGGACATGAATTTGTCAATGCGCAATTGGTTGCCGAAGTTGTCCTCTACCACTGCCGGATGGACATAGGGATTTCCCTGCCAATGTGCAGCATAACTGATCTTTAGGGTGGCTGTGGTAACTGCAGGAGTGGTGTCTTCTTTCTTGTTGTCCTTGCAGGCTGCCAATAGTGCTACGGCCGTAAATGCATAAAAGACTGCTCTTATGATTTTCTTCATCGTCTGTTCTCTTCTTTAGTTGTCTGTTCAAATTTACGGGCTTTGCCCTTTGGAAAACTTCTAACTTAGGCCAATTGTTGCACAAGAGCGAATAGGTGCGGTGCTTAATTTGTCATAAATAAATGTTGCCTAGTGGAACCTTTTGAGGACAAGTTGCGTAGAAGCAACTGTTCATTAAAGGTTTTATGGCATAATACTAAACTCAAGGAAAAGTTTTGGAATAAAAAAAAAGGAGGTCTACTGACCTCCTTTTTTTATAGTCTTATTTGCGAGGTTTTATACCCATGCATCGCCCTTCTTGAGCTTGATGTCGTTTACAAACTGTTTGATTTTTTGCTCGTCTTCTTTTTTGCAAATGAGCAAAATGTTGTCTGATTCCACTACGATATAACCATGCAGCCCATGTAGCACTGCAAGTTTATCGTTTGGGATGTTCACCACGTTATCGGCACAATTGTACATGAGCACATTCTTGCCCACAATACCGTTGTGGTGTTCATCGTGTGCCAGGTGGGTGTGCAGTGAACCCCACGTTCCGAGGTCGCTCCAACCGAAGTCACTGAGCACAACGTTCACATTCCTCGCTTTCTCCATGATGCCGTAGTCGATGGAGATGTTTTCGCAGGTAGGATAGATGCGCTCAATGAATGCTTTCTCCTGTTCGGTGCCATAGAGGCCTTGTCCATCGCTGAACGTTTTATACATCTCCGGCAAATAGGATTGGAATGCGTGGAGAATGCTGTTGAGTGTCCAGATGAAGATCCCGGAGTTCCAATAGAAGTCACCACTTTCGAGAAAGTCTTTTGCCAGTTCAATGTTGGGCTTTTCGGTAAAAGTTTTTACCAATTTCACCTGTTCATTGTCAGAGCTTTCATCATCTACCCATTGGATATAGCCATATCCGGTATCGGGGCGTGTAGGCTTGATGCCCAGGGTCACCAAGTTGCTGGAGGTTTGTGCTTGCTTGATGCTGACATCAATGGTGCGCTCAAACTCTTCGTTGTTGAGGATGAGGTGATCACTCGGGGTGACGATGATATTGGCTTCGGGTTCTTTTTCACCTATCCAGAATGAAGCGTAAGCAATACAAGGTGCTGTGTTGCGCATGAAAGGCTCACACAATACTTGCTCAGGCTTGAGGTCCGGTAGTTGTTCCAATACGAGGTCTTTGTATCGTTCGTTGGTAACAACCAAGATGTTCTCCTTGGGGCAAATGGGCAGGAAGCGGTCATAAGTCATTTGAATGAGCGTTCTGCCAACTCCTAGGATGTCGTGGAACTGCTTGGGGAAAGCAGTTCTGCTCATGGGCCAGAATCTGGAGCCGATTCCCCCGGCCATGATGACACAGTAATTTTTTTTGTTCATGATTTCATTTTCCTTGTGTTAGCGCTTAATGGTGTGTCGCAGGTGCTTTGTGTTTTCACAGGAGGCAAGTTAACCACTCTTGTAAAATGCACCATCAGGCGGTCGCAAATGAAGGAAGTTTATTTCAATTTTTTTAGTGCGGCACGTAAACTTTCAATGGAATCTGTTACATCCTTCATGGATGCGGCTCCCACCGAAAGGCGGTACCAAGGATTATTGCCCGATGCACCAAAGGCTTTGAATGGTACCAGAGCGAGTTTTGCTTCATTGAGCAGGTAGCTTGTTGCTTGTTCGCTGGTGGTGATGGTTTGGCCATTGGGCATTTCGCGTCCGATGAGGTCAATCTTCACAGTGAGGTAGATAGCCGCCATTGGAGAGATGGCATCCACATTGAAGCCTTCCTTTTTGAGTGCTTGAATACCGTTGTAAAAGCCGTGTAAGCGCTCTTCTATTTTTCCTTTGATTTCGGAGAGATAAGCATCTACAGCCGGCTTGTTGTTGAGGTATTCTGCGGCAGCTACTTGTTCTGCTTTGGGCGACCAAGCTCCCACGTGGCCCAAGATGCTCTTCATCTTATCAATGATATACTTAGGACCAAACGACCAACCGATGCGCACTCCGGTAGCAGCAAACGCTTTGGACATACCATCCACGAAGATGGTGTAAGGACGCATTTGCTCCATGAGGCCTACCGGGTTGTAGTGCTTGGTTTCACCAAAGGTGAGTTCCCAATATATCTGATCGTAGAGGACATAAAGTGGTTTCTCTTCTGCACTGCGTGTTGCATTTTCAGCAATCACCAATTCGCAGATGTTTTTCAATTGTTCTTTTCCGAATGCTGTTCCGGTGGGGTTGAGTGGAGAGCAAAGCGAAAGCAGTGATGCCCCTTTCAATAATGGACGCAACTCATCGGCTGTAGGCATGAAATTGTTCTCAGGCTTGGTTTCTACAAACACTTGCTCTGCATGAGATAGGTGAGTGTAGTGGTTGTTGTTCCAGCTGGGAACAGGAAATACCACTTTATCGCCCGGGTCAACAATTGCTTGATAAATGGCATAAATGATAGGGCGGGCACCACCGGCAATAAGAACTTCATTATCACCATAGCTGAGGCCTTGGCGTTCACTGATAGATGCGATGACCGCTTTGCGCAACGGTGCGATACCGTCAGCCGGTGGGTAATTGGTCTCACCGTTTTGATATGCTTTTATGATTGCATCCTTGAGCTCAGTAGGAATTGGGAAAATCTTCGGATCGAAATCACCAATTGTGAAATTGAAGATGTGTTCGCCCTTGGCAATGAGTTCGCGGATTTCTCCTGCTAGTTTAATAATCTCGGAACCGATGAGGTTTTCAGCCATCTTCGATACGCGAGGGTTGGTGCTTGCAACTTGACTCATAAAAAAAATATGTAATTAAAAAAAAGTGATGAACTAGCGTGATTGCCAATGAAGCGCAATGGGCAAGCGTTCCCTGCAACACATGGCAAAAATAATATTTTCGATTGGTAGCGGCCGACCGCTCGTACAAATGCAGTACTTCTTTGGTGTGGTTTAAAATCGTGAAATTCAGTGGGCTCAATGCTTTCTAAGGTTACTCCCCATCTTTGGGTAGAACTGATTTTTTAGCAAACTTTCCGCCTACCCATTTGATGAGCGAGACTAGGAATACGGCAGCAAGTCCGGCTACTATTCCATAGGTCAATTCTTTCAGTATCGATGGCCAAGAAGGCAATGCCTCGTACAATGGGTGTAGGTTGTGAGAAAAAATGCCTCCTGAAACCAAGAGCAATGCAATGGTGCCGATGACGGATAATGCACGTATTACCACGGGAAGTGATTTCACCAATCCTTTTCCCAGCCAACCTCTAAATCCTGAGTTTTGACTGCGTTTGATGAGTGCAAAGCCGGCATCATCCATGCGCACAATGAGGGCCACAATGCCATAAACACCAATTGTAGCCAACAATGCAACGAGGGCCACGCTGATGATTTTGGTTGGCAATGGCTTGTCCATCACTGAGCCCAAGGCTATGATGACAATCTCCACGGATAAGATGAAATCTGTGGTAATGGCTGATTTGATTTTTGCTTTTTCAGCGGTCGCTTCATCTGTGGCAGCGGTTTTTACTTTTTTCATTTCCCCGGGTGCATCGTTGCGGTGCAAAAGCCAATGAACTATCTTTTCTACACCTTCATACGCCAAGTAGCACCCACCTAGCACAAGTGTCCACGTGATGGCTTGTGGAAAGAAATAGCTCAGCAACATCGCTACAGGAATGATGATGAGTTTGTTTATAAAAGAACCTTTGGTAATGGCCCACAGCACCGGAAGCTCACGCGATGAAATGAAGCCGGTGGCTTTCTCTGCATTTACGGCAAGGTCGTCACCAAGAATGCCTGCGGTCTTCTTGGTAGCCAATTTGCTCGCCATGGCTACATCATCCATGAGTGACGCAATATCATCGAGTATAGCAAATATTCCTGATGCCATCGGTTGTATTTGGTTGAAGAGTAAAAATAGATGCAGCCGCATGGTCTATGTTCTATCTAAACGGATATTCTGTATAGATTAGAGATAGCGGTGCACGCCTATGGGATGTTCTTTCAAGATGATGGATTTTATCTTTTCGTAATCGTTCTTGTTGTTCACGAAATCCAGCGATGAGGTATTGATGATGACTACACGCATTTCTTGGTGTTGACGAATGAACTCCAAGTATTGCTTTTGGATATTTTCTAAATATTCAGCAGAGATGTTGAGCTCATATTCACGACCGCGCTTGTGGATGTTTTTGAGTAATGACTCCGTGTCTAGGTAAAGAAAGACCAACAAGTCGGGCTTGGGGCAACTGCCTTCAACGATTTCATACATCTTAAGGAAGAGATCGTATTCATCCTTGTTCAAGTTGTTCTTGGCAAAGATTTGGCACTTGCCGATGAAGTAGTCCGACAAGACATGGGGTGCAAATAAATCAGCTGAGTTGAGTTCACGTTTCAATTGAGAGAAGCGCTCAGAAAGGAAGCTCAGCTCAACAGGAAATGCATAGCGTTCCGGTTGGTTGTAGAACTTAGGCAGGAAGGGGTTGTCCGCGAATTCTTCGAGCACAAGCTTGGTGCCGAATTCTTCGGACATCTTCTTGGTGAGCGAGGTTTTGCCCGCTCCGATATTGCCTTCTATGGATATGTAGCGATATGGAATCACACCTTCTTCACTGCTGATGTGTCTTCGCATTCTTTCAGTAGCGTTTCCACTGTTTTGTTCAGTAAAGGATGTACGAAGTCGGCTGCAATTTCCGCGAGCGGAACCAGAACAAATTTGCGTTCTGTCATCCGCGGATGAGGAACAGTGAGCTTTTCGTTGTCTATGGTTTCATTGCCATAGAAAAGGATGTCTACGTCCATTTCGCGCGGGAGGTATTTGCCCGGCTTTCGTTTGCGGCCATAGAATTCTTCGAGCTCTGCAATTTCTTGCAGCAATTCATCCGGTGTGAGTTCTGTTTCAATCTTCACCACTTGATTGAGAAACGGAGCCGCGCCTTCCATGCCCCAAGCTTCGCTTTCATAAACGGATGAGGTTTCAATTACGTTTCCGAAATTGAACTCCAGAAAGTCGATTGTTTCATCGAGGTTGGCCATGCGGTCACCTTCGTTGCCACCTATGCAGAGATATACAATCTGTTTATCCATTCTTGGTTAGTATTCTGTTTTATCGGCTTTTGATTTCCACTGTTCAAATGCAACCACAGCAGCAGGACGCGCTATCTGCTCAAATGGAATGGAACGGGAGGCATAGTCGGCATCAATCTCACGGTAGATGAATGCATCATCAAAGCCTGCATCGGCAGCATCTTCTTTGGTGCATGCATAGAATACTTTATCAGGGCGTGCCCAGTAAATAGCACCGAGGCACATTGGACATGGTTCGCAAGAAGTATAGATGATGCAGCCATCGAGCTGGAAGGAACCAAGGTTTTTACACGCATCGCGTATGGCTACTACTTCGGCATGAGCTGTAGGGTCATTTGTAGAGGTTACTTTGTTGTTTCCTCTTCCTACAATTTTTCCGTCTTTTACAACGATTGCACCAAATGGTCCCCCTTCGTTGTTATTCATTCCTTTGATGGATAGATTGATGGCTTCTTGCATCAATGCTTCATGTTCACTGTTCATGAATCTATATTTTCGAAAATTGTTGTTGTCGAATATCAGACTTGTTCACCGTTTTTCTGGCGCTTCTTTTTATAAGCCTGCACTACCAACGTGATGATAACGGCTATACCGGAAATGGCCAGCGTTCCCCATATCCAAGAGATTTCGCTTTTCATCACTACTAAGAAAACTACGGCAAACAAAATGAGTGTAGGTACTTCATTCATCAGCCGCATCTTCATGGAAGTATATTTCAACGGATCGATTTGAAGGTTCTTGATAACACGCTGTCCATAGAATTGGTAGACAAGCAGCAGTGCCACCGCAAAGAGTTTGATATGCATCCATGGTTGGTTCAGGAACATGGGGTTGCTATACAATAACAGCGAACCGAAAATGACCGTCAATATGCAGGAAGGCCATGTGATGCCATACCACAATCTTCTTTCCATAATGCGGTATTGATCCATGAGGATGGAGCGGGAGGGTTCTGTTTTTCTTGCAGCTTCAGCATGATAGACAAACAAGCGGAAGATGTAGAACAATCCTGCAAACCAGGTTACAACAAAAATGATGTGAAGTGATTTAAGAACTAAGTCATTCATGTGGCCAAAGTACATGAATAATTAAATACTCATCAAAAAAAGCTTATCAAGACTTAACGAAGGAAAATGGTAAAAGAGCAGAGGAGTCGGCTACTTTTGCGCCCGAAAAAAAAAAACGAACATTCTCAATTAGGAAAATGGCTAAGAAAAAGGTACTTGCAAAGAACACGCTGGCGATTGCTACTCATATTGTATTGCCGGAGAACACCAACACTTTGGGCAATCTCATGGGAGGGCAGCTGATGAATTGGATGGACGTCATCTCGGCCATCTCCGCACACCGTCATTGCAGACGCACCGTGGTAACGGCAGCCGTGAACAATGTATCTTTTAATCATCCGATTCGCCTTGGTGATATCGTTACGATTGAGGCCAAAGTTTCTCGTGCATTTTCATCGAGTATGGAAGTGTATATGGAGGTGTTTGTGGAGCACGGTACCACGGGAGTGCGCACGAAGTGCAACTCGGCTATTTACACCTTTGTAGCAGTTGACGGCAATGGAGCAGCCATAGAAGTTCCTGAATTGGTTCCTGAAACAGACGAAGAAAAAGCGCGCTACGATGCTGCTCTTAGAAGAAAGCAGTTGGGATTGATTCTTGCCGGCCGCATGAAGCCAGAGGAAGCAACAGAGCTCAAGGCTTTGTTCATGTCTTAATCAAGCGTTCCAAGGTCTCGCTGATTTCGTGCACATCGATTTGCTCGATGCAGCGGTGTTCTTTACCGTATTTGCATCTGTTGCCAAGTTTGGAACATGGTCTGCGTTTGCGCCCTTTAGGCTCCATTATCACGCTGGCGGGATGAGGACGATAAGGATACATGCCAAAGCCGGGAACAGTACATCCCCATAGTGATAGAATCTTGCATTGAAAAGCTGATGCGATGTGCATGAGGCCGGTATCACCGCTCACTACGACTTCGGCTTTGCGCAAACAATCAGCACTTTGATGCAAGGTGAATTTGCCGGCCGCACTGAAGACTTTGTCACCGCATTGTTGTGCTACATAGTTAGCCGCATCCACGTCCTCTTTTCCACCAAGTAACACGACCGGTAGCGAGCAGGCTTTGCATATCTCAGCAATGTGCTCGGCACTGAGCCGTTTGCCAATGTGCATCGCACCGATGGCAAAAGCCACATACTTTCCTTGATGGGTTGCCGGTAAGTCGTTTGGTTGTAAACCAGCATTTTCCGGTATGAAGTAGTCAAGTCCCTTGCCATCGTCCTTCACGCCAAACGCTCTGAGGGTGTCCATATAGCGGTCAACGATGTGGCGATTGGGCATGCGGTTGATTCCAAAATTGACCCACAACCATTTCTTGAAATTGAGTTTTGAAAAAGTAAAGTCGAGCACTTTGAGTCTTCGCTTCACAATGCGCGTGCGGATATTGCGGTGCAGGTCAATGATGTAATGAAAATCCAGTTTCTCAAGCTCAGGCAAAACCTCTTGCACCGTCTTTTCCATGATGTGGATGCGATGGATATACGGATTGGCTTCCAGCAGCGAAGCAAATTTCTTTTTGGTCAGAAAGTGTACTTCTACTTTTCCATCGAGTTGTTGATTTAATGCACGCACTACCGGAGTGGTGAGAACAATATCACCGATGGAGCTGAAGCGAATAACGAGTATGCGGGTTACGTGTTCCAGAGATTTCAATTTTTGGATTGCGTGGCGAATGTAGTCATGAAGTCAAATTAAGAAAGTTGTGACAAGCGGTAACTGTGTTACATTTGATTTATCACAAAAAATCAAACTCATGCATCCTGTTCTCCAAAACATACTCGGACTTATTCTGGGAATACTCATTGGCAGCCTTGTCAATGGATGGATAATTACTATTAGTGGTAACATTATTCCTCCACCGGAAGGTGCCGACTTGACCACACCTGAAGGACTGATACAAGCCATGGCCATCATGCAACCAAAGCATTTTGTAATGCCGTTTTTGGCACATGCAATAGGAACTTTGGTAGGTGCATTTATAGCAGCGAAGATTGCTGCTACACATAAAAGAACATTTGCTTTGGTCGTAGGGGTCGTGTTTCTGATAGGAGGGATTTACATGGTGACCATTCTTCCGTCACCGCTTTGGTTTAATGTTTTGGACTTGGCTGTGGCCTATATCCCGATGGCCTACATAGGCTGGTTACTGGCCACAACCAAATCTCGTAAACAATCTTAGACAGCCACGTTGAAATCACGCAATGCATCATTGAGTGATGTTTTCAAATCGGTGCTGGCTTTGCGCTTTCCGATAATCAACGCACATGGCACTTGGTATTCTCCGGCAGGAAATTTCTTTGAATAGCTACCTGGAATCACCACAGAGCGCTCGGGAACAACACCTTCATATGTTACAGGTGCGTCACCGCTTACATCAATGATTTTGGTGCTCTTGGTGAGCACCACGTTGGCACCGAGTACGGCTTCTTTCATTACGCGCACACCTTCCACCACGATGCAACGTGAACCGATGAAACAACCATCTTCAATAATTACAGGAGCGGCTTGCAATGGCTCAAGCACACCACCGATACCAACACCACCACTAAGGTGAACGTTCTTTCCAATTTGTGCGCAGCTGCCAACAGTTGCCCATGTATCTACCATTGTTCCGCTGTCCACATAAGCACCTATGTTCACATAGCTAGGCATCATAATCACTCCGCTTGCGAGGTAAGCACCGTAGCGCGCTACTGCGTGAGGGACTACGCGCACACCAAGCTCTTTGTATCCGCGCTTGAGTTCCATTTTATCATAAAACTCCATAGGGCCGGCTTCCAATACTTCCATCTTTTGGATAGGGAAGTACATCACCACCGCTTTCTTCACCCATTCATTCACTTGCCATGAACCGTCAGCCGACGGTTCTGCAACGCGCAGTTTCCCTTTGTCCAATGATTCAATGACTTCGCGAATAGCACTTTGTGTTTTTTCTTCTTGTAGCAGATCGCGGTTATCCCACGCTGCTTCTATGATTTCCTGAATTGATGTCATACAAAAATTTTGGGTAAAAATAAAACTACGACCGGTCGGAAAGCGCAGACGAGTCAGTTGGTTTAATATTGCTGCATATTAAATGAATATGGCAAAAGCACTTGGAATAGACTATGGATTGAAGCGTACAGGAATTGCAATTACAGATGACTTGAAAATGATTGCATCCCCTTTGACTACGATACCGACCCATGTGCTTTTTGATTACCTCGAAAAACTGCTTCAGAAAGAAAAGGTTGATGTAGTGGTGATAGGCGAGGCCAAATATTTGGATGGAAATGCTTCTGATATCACACGCTTGCAAGAAGAGTTTGTAAATAGGTTTAAGAGCAAGTTCCCTGAAATGAAAGTGGAGCGCATCAATGAAATGTTCACTAGTAAAATGGCTGCTCAATCACTCGTAATGAGTGGTTTGAAAAAATCCGATCGTCAAAAGAAAGAGAACATTGATATGGTAAGTGCTGCCATCATCTTGCAGTCCTACTTGGATAAGATTTGATTTTATATCAAACCTCGCGCCTTCAACTCTAAGTATTTGTTCACAGTGTTGATAGAAAGGTCTTCCGGCTTGCTCAATATGGTTTGGATGCCGTATTTGTGCAGGCGTGCTACAATTTGTTTTTTATCGTTCAACAGTTTTTGTGCTATGGTCTGTGCGTAGATGTCGCTCACGTATTCCGGTTGTTTGGTAGCATAAGTGCTCAGCTCTGTATTTTCAAAAATGATAACAACCAACAAGTGCAATCGGTTGATCTTCTGTAGCACGGGGAGTGCACGTTCCATTGCATAAGTACTCTCGAAGTTGGTATTCAGGAATAGGAGGCTGCGACTTCTGATTACATTTTTAATGCCTTGATACATGAGGTCATAGTTTGCTTCGTATGGTTGAGGTTTCTCATGATACAAGGCATTCATGATTTTTTTCAATTGATGCTCGCTTCGCTCTGCACGCAATGTGCTTCCTATTGCATGGGAGAAAGTGATAAGTCCAGCTTTGTCGTATTTCTTCAAAGCAATGTTGCTAATCACGAGACTTGAATTCACTGCATAGTCCAACAAGCTCAGTCCATTGAATGGCATGTGCATCACACGGCTTTTGTCGATGATGCAGTATATCTGTTGTGAACGTTCATCTTCATATTGATTCACCATGAGCTGATTTCTTCGTCCGGTTGCTTTCCAGTTAATGCTTCGGATATCATCTCCCTGCGCATACGTTTTGATCTTTTCAAACTCATAGGTATGACCTACACGTCTCAACCTTCTGATACCATCCGATGTGCTGATTTTGGCAAATGCAATCAGCTCGTATTTCTTCATCTGTATTAGACTAGGATAAACCGGTGTCATTTGTGGTTCTGCCAATTGCATCCTGCGCGCTACAACTCCAAGGCGAGTGGAGGTGATGGCGTTGAGAAATCCGAAGTCATACTCACCTCGTTTTAAAGGGCGAACGATATAATGCAGTGAAGTGGATTCGTGAGCCGCAAGAGAAGTCGTTATCTTGAAGTTGCGTTCTTGAAATTGAAAGGGAAGTTCATCATACAGTTCAAGATTCAAATACAAGTTGGATTCGTTGGTAAGATGAAGTTCGATAGTGTTGTCATCTCCAAGCGACAGCATCTTGGTCATAGAGCGCTGTGCGGTGAGCTTTGGTTTCTGAATAAACAACAACACGAAATCTGCAATTGTCGTGGCTAAAAGAACAAGACAATATGTTATCACCAGGGGCTCGAGAAACGCAAACGGAAAGCTTAGAGCAAAGCCTGCAATGGCAATGCTCGCGAGGATGAAGAACCGTTGCGTCAAGCGAAAGCTCTCCGGTGCTGATATTTTTTGGGGACTCTCCACAGTTTATCTTGGTACTTCAACTTTTTTCAAAATGTCTTCAATGATTTCTTCGACTGTATGACCTTCCATCTCGCGCTCATGGCTCAACACGATGCGATGATTTAATACAGCAACCGCCACGTCTTTGATGTCATCCGGGGTGACGAAGAACCTGCCTCGCATAGCTGCCAAGGCTTTTGATGTTTTCATCATGGCGAGTGATGCGCGTGGAGATGCTCCAAGGAACAGGTCGCCATTATTGCGTGTATTGTGTACAATAGCTGCGATGTAATCCAAGAGCTCAGGACGTATCTCAACCTGTTCGATGATTTCTTGATATGCTTTTAGCTCTTCAGGAGTGATGACTGCCTGAACATCTTGTGATACTCTTTTGTTGAAGTCACTGTGATAACGGTGAAGGATTTTTTGTTCGTCTTCGAGGTTCGGATAACCGAGCTTGATGCGGAACATAAAACGGTCGAGCTGTGCCTCAGGCAACGAGTAAGTACCTTCTTGTTCAATCGGGTTTTGAGTTGCTACCACGAAGAAGGGATATTCCATGCGATAGGTTTCACCATCATAAGTGATTTGCTTTTCTTCCATGACCTCCATGAGTGCCGCTTGCGTTTTTGCCGGGGCACGGTTGATTTCGTCAATGAGGATAATGTTGGAGAATAAAGGTCCTTTTCTAAAATAGAAATTGGACTCTTTCATATTGAAAACCGATGTTCCGGTAATATCAGTTGGCATCAAGTCCGGTGTGAACTGTATGCGGCTGTATTGTGCTTTGATGGTTTGTGCAAGAGTTTTAGCAGTCAGGGTCTTCGCAATTCCCGGATAACCTTCGAGCAATACATGTCCGCCTGTGAGCAATGCTGCGAACAAAAGCTCAACGGTTCGTTCTTGTCCAATGACCACTTTGTTTATTTCACGCATGATGCTTTCTGTGGCATCATGGACTTTAGTTGTTAGGGCCATCAATTCAGGAGCTACTTCCTTTTGCATCTCCATAGCATTGATTGCAGGCTCCGCAATAGGCGGATTGGTATTGTTCTGGTTATCGCCTTGATTTGGGATATTCAACTCCTCGTTTTTGTTTTCTTCCATTTTTTCGATGGTCTTAGTTATTTGCAAGTGTTATAGAATCGCTCCAGCTGTAAGTGGAATTTCATCATGTCTGCTGTATCCACGGTTGCCAAGGCTTTCAGATAATTGTATTGTTTAAATATATCTTCTACTAGCTCTTTACTTACTGAACTCTTTTGTGAAATATCGGTGATGAGCAAGTCATCATATTTATCGTCTTGCTGTGACAATTTTAGTCTAAAACGTTCGCGCAAGAAGGCCTTGAACAAATCCATTTTCATGGTGACGAGTTTTTTGTGGTCCTTCTGCTTCATGAACATCTGAGAAATTACTTCAGCATATTCGATAGAGGTATTGTCCATTTTGGGCATAGTAGGGATGATGCGTTGTGTGCGCTTAGCTCCAAATAAGATGAACAAGAGAGTGGTCAACAATAAGAGATACCATGCTTTTCGCAAAGCAGGTTCCGATAATATGAATTCAAGTGGGCCTTTATCAGAAGAGGGGGCTAAGTAATTAAACGAGCGGTAATCGTAGTAACGACTGTCCTCATCCCAATAAATGGTGCCATCACCCAAATAGGATAAAGCTTCGCGGCAATACTCCATGCCTTCTTGCTCAATCATATAGTAATTGGTAAACGCAAGTGGTGTGCAATGTAGATAGATATATCCGTTGCCACATTTGAAACGAATGAAGTTTGCATACTCATTGTTGAAAGTGCCTAGGACTTCAATGCTATCGCCATCGATGGTGGTGATGTGGGGTTTGAAGAAATACCATCCATTTGGGAGTGTTTCTCCTTTGTAGATTTTTTTAATGGAAACCGATTGTTGTGTGCCACGGATGCTTTTTACATGGAGATGTGCTATGGTGTCATAAATGGTTTTATGAGTGGAGAGACTTGGTTCATCAAAGAACCAAATTTGCTCATCCATTTCTATATCTTCATCCGTAGCATTTCCGTCTTGATGTAAAACAGTTTCGTTATTTTCTATTTCGTGTGATGACAAGGAGTCTTCAATAATGTCGTGTGTGGAGTATATGCGCAATAGTGAGTCGGCAATGGCATATCGTGGATAGCCCACGATGAATGCGATATTTCCATTCGTGACAAACTCAAGTATGGTGCTCACATCTGCTGAGTCCGTGTAGTGGTGATTGCCTACATAGAAATAGGTGTTTATCTTGTCTGTTTTTTCTACAGGAAGCCGCGTTTTTAAACTGTCTTCAATATAAACGAATGATTGGGTCTTATGTGATGCTTTGAGCAAATCGTGAAGCACTTTGGTACCGTATGGGTTCTTGTTATCGGCTTCATACGTTTCGTTCCAATTCAGTGATTTAGTGAATAGCCACAGCAATACTCCGGCTACTATCACTACCCCGATGATAGCTATTAGGCTTGTGTTATTTGATTTATTGCGGCTCATTCTTCAAGGTAGTGAGATAGTTTTTAAATGCGGGTGCTACCTTGTTATAGGATATTGCATCAATATCCGAATCACCGTACCAGATAACTTCAAAGAGGAGTGTCACCTCGCGGAAGGAAGGATAGCTCGGGTCATTGCGCATTTCACGCAGATAATCGTTGTTGGTCTTATCTTTTTTCCATACGATTTGTTTATTGAGGTGCAATTGCTGGATGATGTTTAAATACAATAACCGAACAGTGGATTTGTAATCTTTAGCATCCAGCATGGCGCTGAGTAAGCTTGATACATCGGCATCCGGCAAGTCATTTTCTATTTTCAGAAAGGCTTGTTTAACATCTTTCTCAGTAAGGCGTTTGTCATTGGCAGAGGTATTCGCTTTAATCAAACGGATAATGAGAAAAACGAGTCCTCCAATGATGAGGAGCACAGAGATGATTTTGAAAAGTGGAGCGTTGATGAGGCGATTGAGAAAATCGGGGAAATTCAATTGCTTCCGCTGTACCTCTTTAGTTCGATCTTCTTGTTCTTCTTTCTTTGGTTTGGTGGAATAGTCCAATCCTTCGGTTGCTTTTTTCCACTCCTCATCCGTCCACACGTGTTCTTGTGCTGCCGGGTCTTGCGCATTGGCTTGTGGTTGCGGAACAACAAATACCAAAAAAGAAATCAAAATAAAAATGCGCAAGGCTTTACATTTCTTTTTCCAAACCATACGCACTCTTTTTAAAATCAACTTGGGATATTCTTCTTAATAGTGAAGGGGCTTCGTTAGATTCTACTGCGCTGTAATAAAATAACACGGTTCCAATAACAGGCAGAGTCAACACTATAGCCGGAACGAAGAATTTGAAAAATGTAGATACGATATACGGTATCTCATTTGCCAAAACTGCGTTATACGGATAATTGATTTGAATGAAATAGCCTACGAATTCGGTTATGTCTGAAACCAGAATAGGATATATCAACCATTGAATACCAATATAAGTAAGGAACAAGCCACACATTTTAGTGAAATTCCCTTTGATTAAACTGAGGGTGTTGGAGAGTGAGACCGTGATGGATTCATCATGGATCGCAGAGCGATAAAGCCACAGCAGTGTTGTAGGAAACCAAAACCACATTACTAGCAAGGTGAATACATGGGGTAGCAAAAGCGGTAGCATGGCAACAATGACAATCACAAAGATTTTGACCATGGCCAACAAATTCCATTTTGGAAGTGGAAGTTGCAACGCTTGATGACTGCGTTGGATGACCAAGCGACTGAGCACGGTGAACAATACCGCAATCAAGAGGAACAATAGCGGGTATTTTTCAAAGTTCAGATGGGCGTTGAAACCGCAAAAAGGATAAAGCAATTGACTAATGGTCGGTAGGAATGATTGAGCAGTTATGAGGTGATATTTTGAGCCTGTTGCAAAACCATAATAGAGGGTAATGACGGTTGCACTTATCAGAGCGAAATAGGTAATCGTTCTGAGGTGTTTTGAGAATACGCTGAAAGATTCGGTAAAGATTTTTCCAATTGGTTTGATGCTGTCCAAAACGATCTTGGAAGGCTTGGTGGGAGAACTTTCTTCAAAAGTCATCGGACCAATTTTGCCTTCCTTATATAGTTTGCGTGGAAACCATACGAAGTATCCAATCACCAACATTGCAGATAGAACGATGATACCACCCCGAATGAAATCGGGCATGTCCGAGTGGCGCGTGGCAAAGGATTCTATCACCGATGCATAAGTTAGAAATATGACCACTGCAATCAATATTTTGATTCCGCTTCGTGCCGATTGAATCAGTGATTTACTGCGCGACAAGGTACCGGGGAAGAGAAGACCTTTGGCTAGTGCAAATCCAGCACAACCGGCAAGCACAATCATCGAAAGCTCCAGTGTACCGTGAAGCATGATGGCCAAAAAACTTTCCTTGAATAAAGAGCGCTCAATGAAGAAGTAGATAAACGCTCCAACCATTATGGAGTTAAATAGGATAACATAAATAGTTCCAAGCCCGAAGAAGATGCCTAACACGAATGTGCCAAATGCGATCCGAATATTGTTCCATCCTATTTGCAAAAACATAAGAAAAGGATCATCATTCTTATAAACGGCCATCGGATCTCCCTTCTTAATGTTTGCTTCAGTCATTTCAATATACTGCTCGCCCAATACGATTTTGGCAAAATCAGGATAATGGATGCTGCTGGTAATTCCGATGGTAAGGCCCAGTGCGAACAATAAGAAAGACAAGACTAAAGCTTGTCGGTTATGCCACATGGTTTGTGGCAGTTCTACATGCCAAAAGTGTTTGAAAAAGTTTTTCTCCTTGGCTCTGTTTTTATAAATGGCTTGATAAACTTGTTGCGCTAGACCGTTGAGATAAACTCTTACAGAGCGATTGGGATAATAGGTTCGGGAGTACGAGAGGTCATCGGTGGAAGCTATAAACAGGTCTGTCAAGCGCTCGGGATCTTTCTGAGGAGATTTCAGCACCTCTTCAAATTCTCTCCACTTCTCATGGTTTTGTTGGATAAAATTAGTTTCCTGCATATATCTTCACCGGCTAAACGGCTCCTGATCACGCCACGAATGTAACCAAGAAAGGACTGTATGAAATCCATTGACATAAAAACAACGCAGAATGTGGTTATCAATTATGAGCTTGCCGCAGTGCGTGACAGGATTATCGCTTTCCTTTTGGACATGGTGATTAAGATTTTATCAGTCACGATTCTGTGGTGGATTTTTCTAGCCTTCGCTTCTGATTTTGTCCATGAAAGCGATTACCTCCTCCAGTTATATGCTTTTTGCATCATTCTTCCGGTTGTTACTTTTTATACATTGCTATTTGAGCTATTCATGAACGGACAAACTCCGGGCAAGCGCTTGATGAACATTAAGGTAATTCGATTAGATGGTAAACAACCGGAATTTTATGATTATGTCTTGCGCTGGTGTTTCAGAATCATAGATATCAATTTGTGCTTCGGGGCATTGGCGGTAGTCATTTCGTCATCTTCTGAGTTAGCTCAGCGTCTGGGAGATATGGCTTCAAATACAACGGTTATCAAATTGAATCCGAGAGGTCGTATTACTTTGCAGGAATTGCTACGAATTGAAACTATTCAGAACTATACGCCTGAATATCCCGGTATCCGCAATTTTAGGGAAGAGGATATATTGCTCATCAAGCACACCATTGATCTCTATAACCGGCATCGCAATGAAATTCATCGACAAGCGCTGGTGCAACTGAGTGAGAAATTAGCACAAAAACTCCAAGTAGTTCCCAGTCAAACCAGTCACATCCAGTTCTTGAGAACGCTTATTAAAGATTACATCGTATTGACTCGTTAAAATAAGATTAAGGCTTGAGAAGAGAAGTCTCGTACGCTTTTTTTACCTGCTCCATGTTCACCTCAATATTGTACTGAGCTCTACCGATGCCTGTCGGCAGACTGAAAAGAAGCTTGCCTTGCGCATTCTTTTTGTCATTTACGATATAGTCAGAAATCTCTTCAAAGGCAGGGAGCGCATAATCAGCAGGACGGAAGAATTTACTCACGGCCGAAGCAATCATCTTCAAGTGTTCTTCGGTCAGAAGTTTCAAATCTTTCGCCAATTGAGCTTCGGCCATGATACCCAGAGCGACCGCTTCACCGTGCGCAATGGGGGCCTGCTTTTCTATGAAAAAGGATTCAATAGCGTGCCCGATAGTATGTCCCACGTTGAGCAGTTTTCTTTCTCCTTTTTCATAAAAGTCAGCGGCTACAACTTCTTCCTTGATTTGCACACTGCGGGCAATCAGCGGACCGATATTTTGAGCGGTTATGGATTCCAAAGCAGTCAGTTGTTTCCAATGGTTGGCATCTTTGATGAGGCCATGCTTGAGCATTTCCGCAAATCCGCTTCTGAGCTCGATGTCGTCTAACGACTCAAGAAATCCGGGATAAATCAAAACAGCCTGAGGAAGCTGAAAACTGCCGATAGAATTTTTCGTGTGGTGATGATTGATTCCCGTTTTGCCGCCATTTGCTGCGTCAACCATACCGAGTAGAGAGGTCGGAACGTGAATAAAAGGTATACCTCTTTTATATGTAGCGGCTACGAAACCGCCCAAGTCAGTAATCACGCCCCCACCAAAGTTGATGAGTAGCGCATGTCGGTCGGCACCACACTCCAGCAGATGGTCCCACAGTTGGGCGCACACTTCAATGCACTTGGCAGATTCACCGGGCTCTAACTCCAAAATTTCTATTTCTCCGAGGTCTTCATTGGAGCAGATGAACTTGTCGAGCCAAGCGTTGCTCACATTTGTATCGGTCAACAGGAAGATTTTTCGGCCGTTGGCCATTGTTGTGACTTCCTTGGTGAGAGCCTCGAGCGTGTCGAAGAATTTACTGCAGGGAATGGAGTTAGACATAGACGTGGCGAAAATAAAGAAGCCGTCCCCTTCGGAACGGCTTCTTTGCTTTTTTGTGGTGCCAGCTGGAATCGAACCAGCGACACAAGGATTTTCAGTCCTTTGCTCTACCAACTGAGCTATGGCACCTCGTTTTTTGCGGGTGCAAATGTAATCAGTTTTTAAGGAATTCAAGATTTTTTAGTAAAAAAAGTCGAGAAAAATACTATGATTGATGCAATCCATTGAGTCCTAGGTAGCATGAAAATTTAACTTTTTATAAATTAACATTTGAACCTTATAAGATTTTGTTCCCCCTGTTTTTTAGGAAAAATTTGTAAAATATTGAAATAGAGGAGTTTTCTGGTGGTAAATGGTGTTTGGATGAAATATCTGTAAGCAACGATGAGCGGGAATAAACAATCGATGATTCTAAAAAATATTTCGGTGAAATTATTCTAGCACTTACATTTGCCCCGTAGCTTGTGTGCATTAACCGCAAACAATTTTATTTATTAACCAAAAACTCTTTTAACATGAGTAGACAATTACGTTCTCTCAAGTTTTCAAGTGACACGTACTGTTGGCGCAGTGCGTTAACTTTTAACTTTAAGGCCTTAACTACAGCCTTTCTGCTTGTTTTCCTAACTATGGGTTATTCTTATGCTCAGTGCCTTCCTGAGGCCAGCATAGATGCGCCTTCTGATCTAACTTTGGAGTGTGGAGCCAATTTGGCTGATTTAGAAATCACCGGGGTTCCAACTGTCGATTTCAACGATTGCGGAAGCATCGATGTTGAGTATTCCGATGCGGTTATTTCCGATAACGGTTGTGTTGCAGTTTATTCCAGAACCTGGATGGTTTACTGGGGTGACGAATTGCTCGCCTCAGATGTTCAAATCATCACGGTGGAAGACACAACAGGTCCGGTTATTACAGGTGTACAACCTGTAGTTGAATTGGATTGCAACGCGATTCCTGAGCCAGACATGGTTACAGTAGTTGATGAGTGTGGTTCATCTGGTCCGGTGGAAGTTTTCACTAGCCAAACCGGTGAACCAATCTCTACATGCTGCTTGACCACTGCATACGGTCCGGGCTCTGATTGGTCTATCTGGTTGCCGCTTCTCTCTAACGGAAGCTGCTGCTTCAATAGCGCCAACTGGATTTTTGTTGACTGTGGTCACTTTGATCAATATGCAGACGGAACTGCCCGTATCCACGGTACAGTCTACAACTCTGCTGACCCAGCACAACAACTTATCGTTGACATCTGGTTGAAACTTAAGAGAGATTGGGCTGCTTGGTCTGCCCTAGGTCGTGGCTACCGCGATGACTTGGGTCTAGTTAACGCAGCTCAACACATGGACTGGAGCTACTATGAACTTGTAGATGGTTTCTCTACTCTTACCGGTGCAGGTTCTTTGGCTGGCGACATCCTTTATCTTTCTCACGCTCCTGCCAGCAAATATTTCGGTTTCCAAGTTGGTGAAAGAGCGAACAACAGAAACATGAACAACGGTCTTTCCGGTAGCTTCAGCTACACCGGAACACTTGGCGGTAACGAAATCTGCTGCCAAAACGGTGATATCAACGTTGATATTTCTGGTTGTGAAGAAACTGGTGAATCAGACTGTGTGCACAGCACATCTTTCACTCGTTTCTACCGCGCAATTGATAACTGCGGTAACGCAACTGTTGTTACTCAAGAGATCATTATCAACGATGATATTGCTCCTGAATTCGTAAACTGCCCTGCTAGCATCACTATCCAATGTGATGAAGAGATTCCTGCTATCCCTAATGACCTAGTAGCAGTTGATAACTGTACTGAGTCAGGTGATATCATCATCACTTTCCTTGGTGAAGAAGAAGTTGTAGAAAACAACTGCTATCGCACGTTGACTCGCACTTGGGCGGCTACAGACCTTTGCGGTAACGTGGGCGTTTGCGAACAAGTTATTACAATCGTAGATACTACAGCTCCTGTTCTCAATGGTCTTCCTGAAGAGGAAATCACTGTAGAATGTACAGATGTTCCGGAAGCTCCTGTTGTAACAGCTACCGACAACTGTACTGCTGAAGTGGAAGTGAACTACAACGAGACAATCGTTGAAGGTGATTGCCCATCAAACTACACAATCATCCGTACATGGTACGCTATCGATGAGTGTCAGAATTCAGTTGAATTCATGCAGACAATCAATGTTGTAGATACAACAGCTCCTGTATTTGATGATTATGAAATCTATATCAGCGCTGAGTGTTATGAAGAAGTGGGTCACCTCACAGCTACTGACAACTGCGGTGATGTAGAAGTTACTTTGATTTATGAGTGCTACTTAGCTGGTGGTTGCCTTGGTTTGGAATACCGCATCTACCAAGCGGTGGATGAGTGTGGTAACGTATCAACCGCTGAGTTGTTTATCGCTATTCAAGACCACGAAGCTCCAGAATTCCAAAACGTTCCTGAAGAAGAAACTATCGAATGTTCTGAAGTTTCTCTAGGTGAAGATGGTAACTACTTCGATGATGGTGGTGTTTACGCTATCGACAACTGCGGCTACCACTTCTATTTGGAGTGCTTGCTTCCAATTGAATACACTTATGAAGAAGAAGTAGTATTGACTGATGATGATTGTCCACAATCTTTTGACATCATCCGTACATGGACCGCTACTGACTATTGCGGTAACGTTGCTATCGCAACACAAACTGTTCACGTAGTAGATACAACAGCTCCTTACTTGTCTATACCAGAAGATTACACCGCTTCTTGTGAAGATGAGCTTGTATTTGAAGATGCAACAGCTGAGGATAACTGCGGAGAAGCTACTATTACAGTTTCTCAAGAAGTAATCCCAGGTGATTGTCCAAACAGCTACACCATCACACGCACATTTGTTGCAATAGATGAGTGTGGTAATGCTTCTGAGCCACAAGTTCAAACTATCACCGTTGTTGACGAAACAGCTCCTGTATTTGCAGATGGTGTTGTTGAATTCACATACGAGTGTGACGAGGATATTGAATTGAACCAACCAATTGCAACAGACAACTGTAGCGAAGTGATTGAGTACGCATACAGCGATACAGCTCACTGGACTTACGGTTGCACAAGCGGTTTCATTCGTATCTGGACTGCTACAGACGAGTGCGGCAACGTAGCTTACCTATCTCAATACTACACCATCGTTGATACTACAGCTCCTGTTATTGCAGGTGAGTTGGAAATCCAACGTCCATGTGATGACGCTGATGGTATCTATGTAACAGCTACAGACAACTGTAATGAATTTGAAATCACTATCGTAAGCAACGAATTGGTATCAGGCTCTTGCGCTGGTAACATC
>DATCJY010000065.1:0-9657 GCA_036562565.1 Flavobacteriales bacterium
CATTTTCCGTTTCTGGGTTTTGGAGCACCCGCTCATGATGTTGATAGCCGTTATCCTTGTTACAATAGGTTATTCACGTGCAAAGCGCCAGAGCGAGCATTGGGCTAAGCACCGCATGACTTTCTTCTACTACCTCGCAGGATTGATAATTATTTTATTGAGTATTCCATGGCCATTCAGAGAAGTTGGACTAGGCAGAGGTTGGTTCTAACCGCATTTGCCATCCTTGCCCTTATTACCATATTGAGTAGTTTCTTGTCCTCCTGCAGTGATAAGCCCTCTACTCCGCCTCCGGCTTTGGACAGCAACGAACCGCTGAGTCCTGCATTGGTGAAATCACTTTATAACACCAAATGTGCATTGTGCCATGGAGAAGACGGCACCCTGCAATATGCAGGTGCTCCGAACCTGGCCACATCGGTACTCAACAAGGCTGCCGTAATCGGACAGATTACCTACGGAAAGGGAACCATGCCTCCTATGCAAAAACAGCTCAGTGAGCAGCAGATTGAGGCATTGGCGGATTACGTCATTGCATTGCGTTACTAGAACCTATCTTCGCGGCTCGTTTGTTCTAGAAACTAAAGACATTGATAGAGAAGAATAAGAAATTAATCTCAACGGCAGTTGAGCCTGAAACTTGCATTCTGGTGGGGTTGGTGACCCGCGACCAAAGCAAAGAGCAGCTGGAAGAATACCTGGATGAGCTAGAGTTTCTTGCTACTACGGCCAATGCGCGATGTCTGAAACGTTTTACTCAAAATCTCGACCGTCCGGATACGCGCACATTTGTCGGCAGCGGCAAGCTGGAAGAAATCGTCCGATACGTGGATGAGCACAAGCCGAACCTCATCATCTTTGATGATGAACTGGCTCCTTCCCAATTGCGCAACTTGGACAAAGTGTTCAAGGATAAGAACATCAAAATCCTTGATCGCAGCACCCTCATCTTGGACATCTTCGCAAGCAGAGCTCGCACCGCCCACGCCAAAAAACAAGTGGAGCTTGCCCAATACGAATATCTCTTGCCCCGCCTCACACGCATGTGGACCCACCTGGAGAAACAACGAGGCGGTATCGGTATGCGCGGTCCCGGTGAGCAGGAGATTGAAACCGATAGACGTATTGTGCGCGACCGCATTGCCTTCCTCAAAGAGCAGCTCAAAGACATCGACCGCCAGATGGCCACTCAACGCGGCAACCGCGGTGCCATGGTACGCGTGGCCTTGGTGGGTTATACCAACGTGGGCAAAAGCACCATCATGAACCTGCTCTCCAAAAGCAATGTTTTTGCCGAGAACAAACTCTTTGCAACGCTTGATACAACGGTGAGAAAGGTGGTGATTCACAACCTCCCTTTCCTCCTCACCGATACGGTTGGTTTCATACGCAAGCTGCCTCACCAACTCATTGAGTCATTCAAGAGCACCCTCGATGAAACAAGGGAAGCGGATTTACTCGTGCACGTGCTGGACATATCGCATCCACAGTTTGAGGACCATTTCAAAGTGGTAAATGATACGCTTAAAGAAATCGGTGTATCCGACAAACCAACGATGGTTGTCTTCAACAAGATAGATGCCTACAAGCACATTCCGAAAGATGAGGACGACCTCACCCCGGCATCACGCGAGAACATCCCGCTTGAAGACCTGCAGCGCACATGGATGTCGCGCCTCAACTCAGAGGATGTGGTATTCATCTCCGCGCAAAACAAAATCAATATTGAAACCTTTAAAGAGAAGCTCTATGAACACGTGAGACAGATACACATCACGCGTTACCCCCACAACGACTTCTTATTTGAACGATACGATGAATAACAAAAAAGGCCTTCGACTGAAGGCCTTTTTTTATAGCAGTAAGCAATGTATTTACTTCTTTTGAGAATGGTCATTACAGTGAAGCGCTACTTACAGGAATATCTCTGTTGACTTTCTTAAAGAGTCCTTGGAGCACCTTGCCCGGACCTACTTCAATCACTTCAGTACAACCATCGGCAATCATGTTTTGCATGGTTTGAGTAAACAATACCGGTGCAGTCAATTGCTTAATCAAGTTGGCTTTGATTTCCTCCGGGTCGGTTACCGGACGAGCATTCACGTTTTGGTAAATCGGACAAATAGGTGTACTGAAAGGAGTGTTATTGATAGCTTCTTCCAGCTCCAAACGAGCAGGCTCCATGAGCGGACTGTGGAATGCCCCCCCCACCGGAAGTTTAAGAGCGCGCTTTGCACCCGCTGCAAGCAATGCCTCGCAAGCTTTGTCCACTGCTTCCACCTCACCGGAGATGACCAGCTGTCCAGGACTGTTATAGTTAGCAGGCACCACTACTCCGGGAGTTTCAGCACATATTTTTTCAATCACCGCATCGTCCAATCCCAAGATTGCGGCCATTGTGGACGGGTTCATTTCGCAAGCCTTTTGCATGGCCATTGCGCGAGCTGAAACCAGTTTCAAGGCATCTTCAAAAAGCAAGGTGCGGTTGGCAACCAATGCTGAAAACTCACCAAGGCTGTGACCTGCCACCATGTCCGGCTTGAAATTATCCCTCATGCAAGTAGCCAATACTACACTGTGTAGGAAAATTGCAGGCTGTGTTACTTTGGTTTGTTTCAACTCCTCTTCAGTACCACTGAACATCACATCGGTAATGCGAAAACCAAGGATTTCATTGGCTTTCTCCAACATGATTTTTGCTGTGGTATTGCTTTCGTAAAGGTCAAGTGCCATACCGCTGAACTGCGAGCCCTGACCCGGAAATACATACGATTTCATAGATTTTTCTTAATGGTAATTGCTGGCGCAATATAAACCAATGGCCAACGGACCATCCCTTGCATCTATAATTTCATCAAAAAGTTAAGGATGAAAAAAAAAGTCAACCGGCTATCATCTTTGAAGGCGCGACATAATTTTATCACTCGTTATAATTAGCACCGTGAGCGGACGTACCATCACCATTGTCATATTACTTGCCATCATCTCCCTGGGGATTATCGTTGCCGGACAAATCTTTTGGGTGAAGAATGCCTATGATATGCAGGAGAAGCAATTCACCTCGCGTGTGGTGGTAGCCCTGGGCGAAGTAGTGCAGCAGATACGCGCAATGAATAAAGACAGCGCTGCTACCGAACCGGTGAAACAAATCACAAGCAATTATTTTATTGCCAATATCAACGACACGCCTCAACCCTATCTTCTGGAAGACCTGCTCAAAGACGAGTTCGAACTCAGTGGACTCACAGAAGATTTTGAATATGGCATATATGATTGTTTCACCGATAGTATTGTTTACGGAAGTCGCATATCATTTGACCCCAACAAACAACGCGGCAGCGCAGACCACATTCATCGCATTGAGAACTTCCAACCCGATGGCCACTACTTCGGTGTATTGTTTCCCAACAAATCATCTTTCCTTCTCAAGCAACTTGACTTCTGGAAATACTCCAGCATCGTGGTATTGCTCATCGTCATTTTCTTCTCTTACACCATATCGGTCATTCTCAAGCAAAAACGCTTGGCTGAAACGCGCACCGATTTCGTGAACAACATGACGCATGAACTAAAAACCCCCATTGCTACCATTGGCCTTTCAGCAGATGCCATTGCCAACCCGGTCATTCACGAAAACAAAGAGCGCTTGTTGCAATATGTAAACATCATCAAGAATGAAAACAGCCGATTAAAAACACAAGTTGACCGCGTATTGCAGATTGCCTCACTCACTCCCAAAAAAGTGCAGGTAAAATCGGAGTTGATTGATTTACATGAGGTGATACGCAAAGCCGTCACCACCTTCAAAGTACAGATTGAAGAAAGTGGTGGCCGGCTGGATACCGAACTGAATGCAGAAAAGTATCACATCAAAGGTGACCTCGTTCACATCACCAATGTGATATACAACTTGCTGGACAACGCAGCCAAATACACCGAAGAGCCACCTCGCATCTTCATTAAAACATCTTCAGACAAATCACATATTTATCTTGCCATACAAGACCATGGTATTGGCATCAGCCCGCAACATATCAAATCCATCTTCGATCGCTTCTATAGAGTACCCACAGGGAACCTACATGCGGTGCGGGGTTTCGGACTTGGTTTGTTCTATGTAAAAACCATCATCAAAGCTCACAAAGGAAGTATTGACGTAAAAAGTACGCTTGGGAAAGGGAGTACATTTACCATCAAACTAAAAACCGTATGACAGAAACAGAAAAAAACATTCCTCATATTCTCTTGGTAGAGGATGACATGAACCTCGGTTTTGTCATTCAAGATACGCTCAAGACAGAAGGATTCAGAGTTCATCTTTGCAAAGACGGCAAAGAAGGTCTGCTCCAATTCAACAAAGAAGACTACGACCTCTGCCTGCTGGATATCATGATGCCCAAGAAAGACGGTTTCTCTTTGGCAGAAGACATTCGCAAAATCAATGAAGAAATCCCCATTGTTTTTCTCACTGCAAAAGACAATGTTGACGATAAAATCAAAGGTCTTCGCCTTGGTGCGGATGACTATATAACCAAGCCATTCAGCAGTGAAGAACTCATCTTGCGCATCAAAGCCATTCTGAAACGCAGACCTGAATTCAAAGAGAGCAAGCGCGACCAGAACAAGTACATCATCGGCAAATACACTTTCGATTTTCTCAACTATGAACTCGTATTTGAAGATGGAGATAAAAAGAAGCTCACCAAAAAGGAAGCCGAGCTTTTGAAAGTGCTGGCCGAGCACCGCGATCAAGTGATAGAACGCGAAATCATTGGCAACATGATTTGGGGGGACGACAGCTATTTCGTTGGTAGGTCGATGGACGTCTTCATCACCAAACTGCGCAAATACTTGAGCCGCGATGAGACCATTTCCATCAGCAATGTACACGGTGTAGGATTCCGCCTGGAAGTGAAGCAGTAATGCAACTCCACCATAAAAATCAAAGGCCGCATGGTTAGCATGCGGCCCTCAACTTTATATAGAATTTATAAAAGCAACCTACTTATTAAGCAGTTGCATAATTTCATCCAACTTCGGTGACAGAACGATATCTGTTCTGCGGTTAAGTGCTCTGCCCTCAGGAGTATCGTTGGTAGCTCTTGGAGAGAACTCTCCTTTACCCGATGCAGTAACGCGTGTGGGACTCACATAGTATTCATCGGTGAGGATGCGCACAATCGAAGTTGCGCGTGCCACACTCAAATCCCAATTATCCTTGTATTGTGCCGTCTTAATGGGCACATTGTCTGTATGACCTTCAATGAGCACATCAATATCATTGTTCTTGAGCAATACATCTGCCAACGCACGCAGCGCATCTTTTCCTTTTGATTCTACTGTTGCACTGCCTGACTTGAACAAGAGCTTATCACTCATGGAAACATATACTTTACCATTGCGTACTTCTACAGTGAGTTCGTCTGAGTTAAAACCAAGCAATGCATTGCGCAATACTTCATTCAATCTGCGCGTCATGGAATCTTGACGAGCGATGACTTCTTGCATCTCTTTCAACTTCTTCTCGCGGTCAGCAAGCTGCGCTTCCTTGCTCGTCAACTCTGCTGCTTTCTTTTGAAGTTCTGCCGCGTATTGTTCTTCACTCATTGCCTTCTGCGACTGCAAGTCGTTATAGCTTTCTTGCAGCTCGTTGAAAGCGGTGGTGCGCACAGCTATTTCATTTTTGAGCTTGTTGTTCTCCTGTGTCAAGTTTTGATTGGCCGCCTTCTCCGCAGCAAGGTCTTTACACAATACATCGCGTTCTTCAATCACAGCTTTCAATCTTTTACCTCCCGGTGCCTTTTCCGGAATTGTTTCTCCACATTTGTATACAGGTGCACAACTCTGAATCATGAGCACTATGCTCATCGCCACTGTTGCTCCAGCAATTCTTTTCATAGTATCAAATTTTAAGGGGTAAAACAATCGGTTTGAGACTGCAACATAAAGCACTTTTTGCGCAGGTTCAATTACAAAATATCACGTGAATCTTACATGCGCTATTTCTTGCGCATACTCTCACCTACGCGAGGGTCGGGTTTTAGTTTCAACCTTCGGATACGGCTTACCTCCAACGTAATTACGCCATAATCCTCGGTCAATTTGCCTTGAATCAAAAACAACCCCCAACCTGCAAAGGGATATTTCTTGGCCACCTCGGGAAAATGAACCGTATCGATGAAACGCCCTTCGATATCCAGAAAATTTCCGAACATCATCCGTTCACCCGTGCGTGTATAAGTTGTTTTTGTGGTGACTTTGTAACCGATGGCCTGTATCTCTTTCTGTGTATTCCGATAAAGATGATTCGGAAAATCTTTTACCAGACAACAGTCTTCTATCTGTTCATCCAACAAATCAAATGGACTGCAAAGCGGAAAGCTGAGTATTTCCATTTCATCGTATGCATCCTCTAGCGCGTGATGCTCCAATCGTGGCAATTCTACGGATTTTGGCTGCATGGAAAACAATGAAAGCTCCTGTGCCAACTTCTTTGATTTGGTCAGTCGCAAATGCAACTGCCACATCAATTCCTTCTTAGACAATCCCGTAAAACGCAATGCTCCGATACGTGCCAGTATCAATGCCTGCTCAAGCGTAATGCGTGTGCGCTCCAAGAAATCATCAAGCGAAGTAAAGATGCCTTCAGCCCTGGCGCGAATAATGTTGTTGCGCGTTTCATCCGTCAAATCTTTGATGAGAATTAGCCCCAGTGTTATATCATTACCGTGCAACACAGCACCGGCTGCCGAAGTATTGACACATGGTGCATGAACGGTTGCGCCTTTCATGCGCGCCTCGTGTATGTAAAACTCCGTGCGATAGAAACCTCCAAAGTTGTTGATGGTGGCTGTCATATACGCCAAGGGATAATAGCGCTTCAGGAACAAACATTGATAACTCTCCACCGCATAGCTTGCGCTGTGTCCCTTAGCAAAGGCATAACCCGCAAAGCTTTCCACTTGTCGCCACACATCTTGTACAAGCTTTGGGCTGTGACCTTGCTGCAGTGCTCCTGCAATGAATTTCTCTTTCGCCTTTTGAAACTCTTCTCTGCCGCGGTACTTGCCACTCATTCCTCTGCGAAGCACATCTGCCTCACCCAAGTCCATCCCGGCAAAGTAGTGTGCCACTTTTATCACATCTTCCTGATAGACCATGACACCATGGGTATCCGGCATCAGGTCCAGCAATGGTTTGGGAGCATGCTTTCGCATTTCAGGTTGGCGCTCGCGCTTGATGTATTCACTCATCATTCCAGATGAGGCCACACCCGGACGTATAACCGAACTCGCTGCCACAAGACCGATATAATCATGGGTCTGGAGCTTTGACAACAACATGCGCATAGCCGGTGACTCGATGTAAAAACAACCAATGGTGTCCGCATCCATCAACAGCTGATTACAACCTTCATCGTGTTTGAAACGATTGATATCGTGTATATCGATTTCAATCCCTTCATTCTCTTGTAGTATCTTGAGTGTGTCCTTTATCTTCTCCAATCCGCGCTGCGAGAGAATGTCCAATTTATTGATACCGATATCCTCGGCTTGGTGCATATCAAACTGAGTTGTCGGATAACCCTTGGGTGGAAGGAATGTGGCTCCATACGTATGCACCGGCTTTTCCGTGATGACAATACCCGATGAATGCACGGTGATATAATTCGGGAAATCATGGATATACTGCGAATAGAAGACAACCAATCGCTGAATGGAGTCCAGCTTATTGATATCAATTTGCTCATCGGTGAGCATATCAATTTCTTCCTTGGGTAAGCCAAACACTTTGCCCAACTCGCGAATAGTGGCAGAATATTGGAACGTACTGAACGCTCCCATCAGCGCCACATTATTAAAACGTTCAAAGATGTAACGCGTGATATCTTCCCTATCTCGCCATGAAAAATCGATATCAAAGTCGGGGGGATTTTTTCGAAACAAATTGATGAAGCGCTCGAAATACAAATCCAATTCAATGGGATCGACATCCGTGATTCCAATGAGATACGCCACGAGGCTATTGGCTCCGCTTCCTCTTCCCACATAGAAATAACCTTGTTGGCGGGCATAGCTCACAATATCCCAGTTTATGAGAAAATAAGACACAAAGCCTTGTTGCTTGATGACTTGCAGTTCCGTTTCGAGCCGCTTCCATTCTTTCTCCGTGGCATTGGGATAGCGGTAATGCATCCCGCGCTCACACAACGCTCTGAGCAATGCTTCATCCTCTTCTTCAGAAACGCCATATAGCTTTTTGTTTTTGGAAGTCTTTTTTTCAGAATCAAAACGGAGGTTACAGGCCTGTAGCAACTGCCTTGCGTTCTTCAGCAATTCAGGGAACTCTGAATAGCTTTCTTCAAGCTCTGCGACCGTGAGAAATAGATCCTTCTCATCGCCTTCTTCACTCTTTGCAAGTTTGCTCAGCAAGGTATTGTTATCAATGGCACGCAACAAACGATGCGCATTGAAGTCGCGCTTATGGCGAAATGTGGCTGTATGCAATGCCACCAATTTCTCCCTTGCAAGATTGGCCGAGGAAAACCTCAAACGCACCACATCTCGCGGAGTGATACCCATGTATTCATTCTCGCGAAGTGCATTTATATCTATTTTATCAGAATAAGGATAAATGATGAATGCATTATCAAATGCGGGAGCTTTTGAATCAAAGGGGGTTCCTGTATGTAAATGACGTGAAAGATGGGTGTTCAGCTCATAAAAGCCATCTTCATTTTGTGCAAGGCCAATGTATTTCCTTTCCACACCGTTGCGAAAATCAATTCCCGCAACGGCATGGATATTTTTCATCTCGGCCAATCTGAAAAACTCAATTGCTCCGGCCGTGCAATTGATGTCGGTAATAGCCATTGCATCATGACCTCCTTCAATTGCCAATGCCAATAGTTCTTCAGGACTCACCGTTCCATAGCGCAATGAGAAATATGAATGATTGCACAACATGTTCTCATCGTCTTCGGTTGGGCAACAATGGTGGTGGTTCACCTTTGAAAGGGTTGAATCTGCCGATGGATTTTGCTTCCATTCCTGCTGCACTCATCACGATTCTATCGCCATAACGGTCGCGCATTTTATCCATGGCCTGATAGAGGTTGATGCGTTCTTCGCTATCCTCAAACAAATTGATTTGATAACCGCCATTGACCAAGTGACTGTACTTCACGCCTATCAACCGCACCAGCATCCTTCTGTTATAGAGCTTATCAAACAACTCCAGCACTTTCGGAATCAAAATATGATCGGCTGATGTGTAGGGGATCTTGCACTGAAGCGTGTGCGTTTGAAAATCGGAATAGCGGATTTTGACCGTTACACAAGATGTAACCTTATCTCCTCTTCGCAATTGGAATGCGAGATTCTCAGTCATCGCGATGAGAATACTTCTGAGTTTGGTCACATCAATCGTATCCTTATCAAATGTGCGTTCAGTGGAAATGGACTTGCGTTCTTGATAAGGAACCACAGGAGCATGATCGATACCGTTTGCTTTCTTCCAAATGACAATACCATTTTCTCCAAAAGCTTTAGCCATGAGCTCCATCTCCATTTGCTGCAACGTGCTGATGTATTGCACGCCCATGTTGCGCAGCATCTGGCCGGTCTTTTCTCCGACCATCGGAATCTTCGTTACAGG
>DATCJY010000078.1:0-16046 GCA_036562565.1 Flavobacteriales bacterium
TAAACAATGAGCGAAGAAAACTTGAAGAGCCAAGAGGCCATCGAAAAGCTAAAGAAGCTGGTGAATTGTATTGACATTGGTATGGTGTGTTCGCGCACGGGAAAAGGAAGCGATATTCATGCTGTTCCTATGAGCAGGCAAGAAGTAGATGATGAGGGCAACATTTGGTATTTGATTTCAGCTGACAGTGAAACGCATCGCAACTTGCTCAATAATTCCAAAGTCACCCTGTTGTTTTCCGACATCAAAGCTTATGAATTTCTTTCCGTTGACGGATATGCAGAAATCAGCCGTGATAGGAGTCGAATTGAGAAGTATTGGAACAAGATGATGGAAGCGTGGTTTGAGCGAGGCAAGGAAGATCCAAGCATTCGCGTACTCAAAGTGGCTACGGATGATGCGTATTACTGGGATAACAAGAGCAATAAAGTAGTGACCTTTCTGAAAGCGGCTGCAAGCGCCATTACCGGTAAGAAGATGGATATCGGTAGATCCGGTGAGTTGGATTTGTAATCCCCGGGTTAATCAGGTGCGAAGTCCATTTAATTTCGTCCCACGATAATTAGTATGAAAGCCGCATCTCTGAAGGAAATAAAACAAGGCTTGGGTGAGCTGGATCAAAAGCAATTGGTCGCAGCTTGCCTCAGGCTTGCGAAGTTCAAGAAGGACAACAAGGAACTTTTGACCTACTTGTTATTTGAGCGCGAAGACGAGGAGGCTTATGTAAACAGTGTAAAAGAGGTATTGGATGAGATGTTTGATGAAATCAATAAAAGCAATCTCTACCTCATAAAGAAATCATTGCGCAAAATTGTGCGTACTGCTAACAAGTTTATCAAGTACAGCGAAGTGGAAAGCACGGAGACTGAAATACTGTTGCATGTAGCTGAGCGTATTCTTGGTTTAAATCTCAACTTGAGAAGGCACGCAGCACTGGAGAATATCTTTCTGTCACTGCACAAAAAAATCCTCAAGTCGATGGTTGGTCTTCATGAGGATTTGCAATATGATTATCAGAGGCGTTTGCGAGATTTAAAAGGATACTGAGCTATCACTAGGTGGTCATTCCAAAATGCGGATTATAAATCAAGCCAATAATGTTCTCCCAAGGATCTTTGAGTTTGGCTGCGATGATGCCGCCACCAACTTCAGTAGGAGCTTCTACAGCTGTTGCACCAAGGGCCAAAATTCTATCGTATTGTTCTTGTATGTTCTCAACACCCCAATAGGCTACAACACTTTCAGCTTTATTTATAACCGGACTCTCTTCCGGTTGTAGTCCCAATTCAAAACCACCAATGTTGAAGCCTACATAGTAGGGCTCATCAAAGTATGGTTCTGTTTCAAATGCTTCTGCATATCAGCTTTTGGCGGCTTGGATATCGCTTACGTTATAACCTATTGTGCGCAGACCGAGAATTGATTTTTTCATGTTATTCTTGATTTGATTTTTTTTTTACACCTCCTCTTCAGTTATCCATTTAGGTACTTCAGGTGCAACAAAGTTTTCCATTTTTTTCAGAAGCCCATCGATGGTCGTATCTGCCAACAGGATGTTTTGGTGTTGGATGGTGAGATACCCTTTATCAACCATGGTTTGAACCATTGCTAAGAGGTCGTCATAGAAACCGTTGGTATTGAGCAAGCCAATGGGCTTTTGATGCAGTCCAAGCTGTTGCCAGGTGAGCATTTCAAACAATTCTTCCATCGTGCCAAATCCACCCGGCAAGGTGATAACACCGGTGCAGAGTTCATTCATGGTCATCTTGCGCTTATGCATTGTTTCTACAATGATGAGTTTGGAGAGGTTGCCATGGGCAATCTCTTTACTGCAAAGAAATTTGGGAATCACACCGATGGCTTCACCACCGGCAGCCATGACGGCATCAGCGACTGCGCCCATCATTCCAATCTTTCCACCACCGAATACAAGACCGATGTTGCGCTTCACCAAAGCTTTTCCAAGAGCGGTAGCTTGTTCGGTATAGATAGGCTCATTGCCGGCACTGGAGCCGCAGAATACCGTATATCGTTTTGTGTTTTTCATACCGGCACGAAGGTAAGCGGCTTAACGCACCGATTTTACGCAGGTCAGTATTGGGTGCGGTAGAAGCGATATTCTTCGCTGAGCTCAAGAGCATTGGAGTTGAACCACTCCGCAAACTCATCAAACTTAGCTTCGTTGGTAGAATACCAAAGCCTAAAGGCTTCTTCATCACCACGCAACAACAACCAGTAATTGTATGCTTCAAGATGACCGGCCTCACTGATTCTCTTTTGGTAGTCGAACAAGACATTCGGGTATTCTACATAGGTGTTGTTCTCATAATAGCTGCGAAGGAAACTGCTTCTAATCTGGTGGAGTGATTCAAGGTTAATGGATTTGACATTGATGAGCGCAACGGACATGTTCGGTGTGTATGCCATCAACGGAAAAGGAAGTTTCAAGTTGTTGACGTCATTCACTTCGTTGATTTCCAATTTCAATACATTGCTGAATTTGAGGTTAAAAGAAGTATCGCTGTCGATTTGGATACTTTCTACATACGTATCATAAAGCATTTTACTGATTTCGGCTGTGCGCTTGGTATTCCGCTCCAGGTTCATAAACAGCTCACCATATATCAAAGTCCATACTGTTTCAGTTGTATATGAGTAGATACGACTTGCCCAGTAGTAATTGGAAGGAAAATTAGGATCCACTTTGATACCCATTTCATAATATTTGAGTGCGGCATCCAGATCTTCGCGTTTTAGTTCCATGGTGCCACGCTCCAAGTAGAGTTTGCCGGATAAAGGAAATTTCTTCAAACCGTCCTCATAAACCTGTATCGCCTTTTGTGGTTGACCGCTCATGGAGTAGGAATTGCCGAGCAATTGATAAACATAATCGCGTGTATCAGGACGGTTGGTCAGCTTGCTCAATACTTTGATGGCAGATTTATAATCCTTCTTGAGGTAATAGGCATAGCCCAACTCATACGGATAGATGATGTTGTTGGGGTCGAGCTTCTGCGCTTTTTTGATGAGGGCAATGGACTCATCGACATGGCCATTGTCCATGAGTTCAATGGCAGATCGTGTGAGTGATTCGGCTTGTTCTTCCTTGGTCTGAGAGTAAGAGGGGAGTGCTACAAAAGTCAACGATGCAGCAATCAAGAAGGATTTAAAGAGAGAGAGCATAATTAATAATAGCTTGGTTGTAGCGGTGTAACGCCAATATTATGAATGTATTTTAAGAAAGCATGTTTTTTGCATTGGCGGCAATGATACGCTCAAAATACCCTCTGCAAGCATATATAAGTAAAATACTAATGGAATGGAGGAGTTGGATATATAGCATTCCATGAATTATAAGGCTCGTCCTGGTGCAATCTTCGTTTCACATTAGCAAGAAATAAAGGGTACACTCAATGAGTGAGATGGATTGCACGTGCAATGAGATGAAATCGCCATCGCTACCACGTGCTGGATTGAAAGAATAAGTGGAAGAACAAAAGCTGATAATGAATACTGTTGCGCCAGTAGTCGGCATTGTGTCCACCGGGACGCTCGATATAGTCGTGCGCAATTTTCATTTGCAAGAGCTTTTCATTCACTGCGCGATTGATACCGATGAAGTAATCGTCCACACCGCAATCAATGATGAGTTTGATGTCACCATCTTTAAGTGTATGGATGATATCAATGACGGAATGGATTTGCCAATTGTATTTATAAGTAGCAGTATCGCCTAAGATGCGTTGTTTGTCTTTCCATGAATTGGTCTTTTGCAAGAGGTCCAGTCCTCCACTCATGGAGCCTGCAGCCCCGAACATGTCACGGTGTTTGATACCGAGATAAAGTCCACCGTGTCCCCCCATACTGAGGCCGGTAATTCCACGCTTTTCACGCATCGGGTAGGTGCGGTAACGCGCATCGATATCCGGAATGAGTTCCTTGGTGATGTAGGTTTCATAGCGGAACGTGGTGTCCACCGGACTGTCCAAATACCAACTACGTTTACCGCCATCGGCACACACAATGATCATCTGATAGGTATCAACCAGCAGACTGAGCTGAGGTGCCATGCGGCTCCAACTGGAATAATCACCGGAGTGACCATGGAGCAAATAGAGCACAGGAAATGACTTGGTCGTATCGGCATAGCTGTCAGGAAGGATGACAATCGACTTGATTTCCTTGTTCATGGATGGGCTATAGGTGATGATGGTATCCACCACCCCTGCGCGCATCACATGCGTTACAACCAGCATCAAAGCAATGGCCAATACGTTTAAAATCCTTGTTCTATTCATCCGTTGGAGATCCCTATCAAATTCATGCCAACATTAACCTGCAAGTGGAAGATGAACGCATACCGGAAGGAATATTTTCTAACACCCGGATGATAGCTACCTATCAGTTATGAAAACTCAACCTTCATTATGGAAAACAATCCGGAAATAATGATGTGAGATTGGAATAAATCGTTTACGATTGCAGAAATAGAAAACACTATCTCAATCTACGCATGGCGACAAATACGACAGCACTACCGAATGCGAAGCAACCAACGAACTGGAGCGCATTGAGTATCGTAATCTCTTTGTTTTTCTTTTGGGGATTTGTAGCGGCCTCCAACAGTATGCTGATTCCATTGTTCAGGGAGAAGCTAGAGCTGAGTCAGACGCAGGCTCAATTTGTTGACCTCGCATTTTATATAGCCTATTTCGTTGGCTCAGTAATTTATTTGTTGGTAGGTCAATCCATGGGGCAAGACCCGTTGAACAAAATTGGCTACAAACGCGGAGTTATCATTGGCCTGCTCATATCTGCATTTGGGATGGCGTTGTTTTATCCCGCAACACAGATTGAGTCGTATGCGTTTATGCTCAGTGCTTTGTTTACCGTGGGTCTAGGGTTCTCGTTGTTGCAGACCGCGGCACAACCATTTGCCATAGCACTGGGGGATCCATCATCAGGAGCGCAACGCCTCAATCTAGCCGGTGGTATCAACAACTTTGGTACAACCATCGGTCCGGTGATATTTAGTTATGCCATCTTTGGAGCACTCAGTGAGAAGGCCCCAACGGATGTATCGATTCAATCCCTGCAAGCACCATATCTCACACTTGGCGCATTGTTTTTATTGCTTGCATTGTTGTTCAAGGTATCCAAGCTACCGGTGATTGTGAGTGATGAGAAGATAGAGAAGGGGTTTGGCGCTTTGCGTTATCCGCAGTTGTCATTGGGAATGCTTGCCATCTTTCTTTATGTGGGAGTGGAAGTAGCCATGGCAAGCAACTTGGGTGAATACCTCAAGGAACACGAAAACCTGAACTCTTCTGAGATTTCACATTATGTATCGCTGTTTTGGGCCAGCCTGATGATAGGTCGATGGTCAGCGGCAGTAGCAGCTTTCAATCCTTCCAAGAGCTGGGCGATGATACTCAAAGTGCTTGTGCCGTATGTCGCGTTTGCAGTGTACATCCTAGTGAATACCCTGCGCGGTAGCGATGTGAGCAATCTCTATGATTACGGTATTTGTATTGCGATAATGATAGTGGTGAATTTCCTTTCCCAAGACCGACCCGCTCGTCAGTTGATGTTGTTTGCATTGTTTGGAATAGCATTCATCACTGTGGGCTTGCTTGCTCATGGAAAGATCACACTCTATTGTTTCCTTGCAGGAGGATTGTGCTGCTCTGTATTGTGGCCGTGCATCTTTACGTTAGCCATCAGCGGTTTGGGTAAATACACCTCACAAGGTTCGGCATTCCTCGTTGCCATGATTATGGGCGGTGCGCTGGTTCCGGTATTCCAAGGGTATGTTGCTGATAATTTCAATATCAAAGCATCTTATTTCATCGCCATCCTTTGTTTCAGTTACCTCGCGTGGTATGGATTCAAAGTGGCGCGCATCCTTCGTTCGCAAGGCATCGACTTTGAGACGACTGCGAATGATAAAGGAGGATACAAGGATTAATTAGGAATTATAAATTATTAATTATGAATTGAGGGAGAGGCTCGAACTTTCATGCTTTCAGTGTTCCCAACGATGTAGGGCTCTCACCCTGAACTGTTAGCTGAGCTCTGTCGCAAGCTAGGGGCTCACTTCTTGTTGTGCTTTGGGCGTAATAGTCTGTACCTTCAATATTACTGCGATCTTGTCTTGTCCTAAGGTTTACATTTTTCAAACCAATTGGTACAACGCATTGAGGGGAATTATGAAAATATTGGCAATGGATTGACTGCTACATTTGATTGACCAATCTGCAGCAGTTTGGTAACATTTCAATTATCTACTAACTAAAAAAACTCTATTCTTATGCCAGTTGTAAAAGTGATCGAACTAATAGGCTCTTCAGAAAAAGGAATTGAAGATGCAATCAAGAATGTTGTGGATGAAGCCTCTAAGACCATTCGCAATATTGACTCTGTATGGGTTAAAGATTTGAAGGTACACGTGAACAACGGTGCCCTTAGCTATGGCGTTATCTGCAAAGTGTCTTTCCGCATAGACGCTGAATAGAATAAATACGCGACCAACGAAAAGCCCCCGGTCTCTCCAGACAAGGGGCTTTTTATTTTATGTGCCATTAATGGATGAGTAGCATATTAACTTAATCGAAGAATGGCGTGTACAAATGATGATTCGGTTTGCAATTAGATGAAACCCTTTTTTTAGTCCAATATCAAATTGAACCATTTCAGAAAACTGTTACCATAGAACCCCATCATTTCCTTGCGAGCACATAGACCCTTAGCCCATAGCCTTTGGCCGTTAGTTGTTAACTTTTCGAGGTGATGCTCTCTGCTTCTTTGTACTTAATACCTTGTACTTAATACTTTATACAATCCAATGAAACACAACAGCTCCTTGCAATTTGCTCAACGTCAGCGACCGTGCTAAGAACCCATAGTGGCTCTTATATTCGCGGCCATCCTGTTCGAGCTGTGCGCGGTGCTGCTCGCAGGGGGGGATAACCATAAACAAAGTAGAATGACACCAACCTGCACGGCAGGTAGGTATCCGTGCTCAATGTGGGCATGAAATACCCGGAACACAGATAAAGTACGATGCTTTTTAATTCCATAGATTTTGCCATCTTCCTTCCAATCGTTTTCATACTGTATTGGTTTGTTACCAATAGGAGTCTGAAACTGCAGAACCTGCTGCTGATGGTAGCAAGTTATTTTTTCTATGCGTGTTGGGATTGGCGTTTTTTGTTTTTGTTGATGTTCTCCACAGTATTGGATTACTTCACAGGATTGCAGATGCAGGATGCGCCCAACATGAAGAAAAAGCGTTTCTGGTTTTGGCTGAGTGTGGTAATCAATCTAGGCTTCCTCGGTGTCTTTAAGTATTATAACTTCTTTGCGGAGTCATTTGCGGAGTTGCTTGGTCATTTTGGACTGGAGGTGCATCCTTATACCTTGAGCATTGTGTTGCCCGTGGGGATTTCGTTTTATACCTTCCACGGTTTGTCTTATGTGATTGATATTTATAAAGACCGCATTCGTGCTGAGCGCAATTTTATAGACTATGCTTTGTTTGTGAGCTTTTTTCCGCTGCTGGTAGCCGGCCCCATCGAGCGAGCTACACACCTTTTACCGCAGATTAAAAAGCCGCGTACCTTTGACTACAGTCGGGCAGTAGATGGCATGCGCCAAATATTGTGGGGATTGTTTAAGAAGGTCGTAATAGCCGACAACTGCGCCACTTTCGCCAATGATATCTTTAGTAACTCCGCTGACCATTCAGGCAGTACCTTGGTATTGGGGGCACTGTTTTTTACGTTCCAGATTTATGGCGATTTCTCCGGCTACTCCGATATAGCACTTGGTACGGCACGACTCTTTGGAATTGAATTGCTGCGCAACTTTGCATTCCCATACTTCTCACGTGATATTGCAGAGTTCTGGAGGCGTTGGCACATTTCGCTTTCTTCATGGTTCCGCGACTACCTCTATATTCCATTGGGAGGGAGCAAAGGAGGCACATGGATGCGGGTGCGAAACACTTTTATCATCTTCATCGTGAGTGGGTTTTGGCATGGTGCCAATTGGACCTTTATTGTTTGGGGAGCACTCAATGCCATTTACTTCTTGCCGTTGTTGCTTACCAATCGCAACCGCAACAATATGGAAATCGTAGCTCAAGGGCGCTTGTTTCCTTCGCTAAAAGAAGTGTGGATGATGGCTTCCACATTTGCGCTTACTGTTCTTGCATGGATTTTCTTCCGTGCCGAGAACCTTGGTCATGCCGTGAGTTATATAGGAGGCATAATTAATTCATCATTGTTTACAATACCGGATTACGCGGCACTCATTCCGGCATGTGTGGTGCTTTGCCTCATCGCATTCTTTATGGTCATAGAATGGCTGGGACGCGAAGAGCAATTCGCTCTTGCCAAGCTTGGAGCAGGCTGGAAGCGACCTGTGCGTTGGTCGTTCTATGTATTGTTGGTATTCATCATGGGGCTTTTCCTCAAGAGTGAGGAAACACCATTTATCTACTTCCAATTCTAACGAGCCACACTATGAAGCAGTTCATCAAACAATCTTTACTTTTTGCAGTCGTGGTGGTGATTGCATATCCGATACTCATCGTCCTCTCCATGTGGCTGCCGATACCGCAAGTGTTCAAACCGAGCATCAATTATAAGATTGGATCCTACGGACACATGTACTCCCGCTTGCAGGAGGCACGCAACATACAAGGTGATGTGGACATTCTCTTCCTTGGTTCATCGCATTCCTACCGCGGTTTCGACCCGCGCAATTTTGAGCCACTCAAGACATTCAACTTGGGCTCAAGCGCACAGACCCCACTACAAACCAAAATTTTACTGGATCGCTACCTCGATTTAATTAATCCCAAGATGGTGGTGTATGAGGTGTATCCCAATACGTTGGGATCAGATGGCGTGGAGTCATCGTTGGACTTGATTGCCAACGATCGCAACGATTGGAATTCGGTGAAGATGGCATTCGAGATAAATAACATCAAGACCTATAACACGCTCATTTACGGCTTTGCTGCAGACCTTTTGAATATCAACAAAGGCTTTGAAGAACCGGTAAGACATGATGAAGACACCTATATCTCCGGTGGATATGTGCAGCGTGACATGAGTTACCATACGTTTGAGAAGCTAGGCAAGCGCAAGTGGAAATTCCGCGATGAGCAGCTCGCTAAATTCAACGAATGCCTGCAGATGCTAAAAGAACGCGACATAGAAACCGTATTGGTATTTGCGCCCATTGCACCCAATGTGTACAATGCATACACCAACTACGATACGGTTGATAGCCTCTATAACTCATATGGTTTGAAGTATTACGACTTCAACCGCATGTTGGATCTCAACGACTCACTGCATTTTTATGATGGTCACCACCTCAACCAAGATGGGGTGAACATCTTTAACGCGAAGGTGAGGGAAGTGCTGGGGATATAATGAGTGGTGAATTAGCCGACTGCCTCCCTCGCGCGTAACTGTGTCTCGTGCGTAGTTGTCAGTGGTTTGTAAGCGCTTTATTTTTCCCTAAATTGCCGGCTCAATAAATGCAACAATAGTTATCGATGCCTCTCAATTCCGTCTTTGGTTGGATCATGAAAAAGCGCTATCACCAGATAGAGCTTTTTATGAAGTATCCATTGGAGGTACAGAATGAGGTATTTCATTCGTTGGTAGATCAAGCAGCGCTCACACGGTTCGGATTGGAGCATCAGTTTTCGCGCATCAAGAACTTAGATGATTATAAGAAGGCAGTGCCCATTCGCACCTATGAGGAATACAAGCCTTACATCGATTTGTTGCGAGCCGGAGAGCAAAACATCTTGTGGCCCTCACGCCTCAAGTGGTTTGCTAAGAGCAGTGGTACAACCGATGCGCGAAGCAAATTCATTCCCGTAACCAAAGAGGCATTGGAGGAGTGTCACTACAAAGGCGGCAAGGACTTGCTTGCGTTGTATTATACCCACAATCCTGCAGCTACTTTGTATAGCGGTAAGAACTTGGTCTTGGGTGGAGCATCACAGCCCAACGAGTTTGATGAAGACGGCTACACAGGCGACCTCTCAGCCATCATCATTCGCAACCTGCCATTTTGGGTGGAACTGCGCAGAACACCCTCCAAGGATATTGCACTCATGGACAACTGGGAGGAGAAGATAGAGCGCATAGCCCTCACCACGATGGAGGAAGACATCTACATGATAAGTGGTGTGCCCAGTTGGATGATGGTATTGCTCAAGCGCATCATTGAGCTCAAAGGTGTGGACAACATCCTCGATGTGTGGCCCAATTTGCAGCTGTTTTGGCATGGAGGGGTTAGTTTCAAGCCCTACAAAGAGCAATTCAAAAAGCTCATCCCGTCTCCCACGATGCATTATGTAGAAACATACAATGCAAGTGAAGGTTTCTTTGGAATCCAAGACCGCATCGGTGCAGATGATATGTTGCTCATGTTGGACTACGGTATCTACTATGAATTTCTTCCGCTGTCGGAGTTAGGAGCAAAGAACCCACGCACCATCGGTTTGCAGGATGTGGAGATAGGCGAGAGTTATGCTACCGTTATCAGTACCAATGGTGGATTGTTTCGCTACATCGTGGGAGATACGGTACGCTTCACATCCAAGTATCCGTTTCGCATCCAAGTGAGCGGTCGCACCAAGCATTACATCAACGCCTTTGGTGAGGAACTCATGGTGGACAATGCCGATGTGGCGATACAAGCTGCCTGTGAGGCCACAGGCGCGATGGTAGAGGACTACACGGCTGCACCGGTATATATGACCGACATGTCCACGGGAGCACACGAGTGGCTCATTGAGTTTGCAAAAGAACCCGCAAGCCTTCAGGAATTCATGGAGGTACTGGATAAAACGCTCAAGCAGCAAAACTCCGACTACGATGCCAAGCGCGCCTTTGATTTTATCTTGAAGGCACCGCAGATAACGGTATTGCCCAAAGGCACATTTTACCGCTGGCTCAAGAGCAAGAACAAAGTAGGCGGACAAAACAAAGTGCCGCGCCTCTGCAACGAGCGCCACTTTGTGGATGAGATCTTGCAGATGCACAGTATGCATCAAGAATAAAACTGCGAAATGTGCAGTCCCCTTCTCTTTTATGTTTTCAACGGTTAGAGCTATCTGAAATTAATGCGGCAATCTGTCGCGGAAATAGCCATAGGTCCACGTACCCAAAATAGCACTGAGGAGTGTGATGATGATCACCGTAGCACCGGTACCTATCTGAGCAAACAATGGCCCGGGGCATGCTCCGGTGAGTGCCCAGCCCACACCAAACAACAAGCCGCCATATATCTGTCCTTTGTTGAAGGATTTAGAGGAGATACGGATTTCTTCGCCTCGAATGGTTTTTACGTTGAACTTCTTGATGAGGTAAACGGAGAGCATTCCCACCGCCACAGCACTGCCGATGATGCCATACATGTGGAACGATTGGAAGCGAAACATCTCCTGGATGCGAAACCAGCTGATAACCTCAGCTTTGCTAAACACAATACCGAATACCGTTCCCACCACGAAGTATTTTACCAAGTGAAAACGTTTAGGCTGCAGCTCGCTTTCATTGATGCAAATAGCATCCATCTGGCGCAGCTCGCGTTCTTTATCTGTCAATATGGATGTGTTGTTCATGAGAATGGTGTGGATTTATAATGAAAGGATAAAGGGCAAAATGAAGTTGGCAGTTAGCACACCACCCACCATAAAGCAAATGGTAGCGATAAGTGAAGGCCATTGCAAATTGGACAAACCCATGATGGTGTGACCACTGGTGCAACCACCGGCATAGCGCGTGCCGAAGCCCACCAGAAAACCACCGCCCATCATCATCACCAAACTACGGAGTGAGAATAAGTTTTCCCAACTGAACAGGTCGACAGGAACAAGGCTGCTATAGTTGGTGATTTGGTATTGCGCAAGTTCTTGTTGCAAGTCTTCATGGACTGCCACAACTGCATCATTGGTGAGCCATTGGCCGGTAATGAAACCACCAACTAGAATGCCTGCTACAAACATCAAATTCCAAGATTCTTTTTTCCAATTGTATTGGAAGAAGGGAATCTTGGCCGGAAAACACGATGCACATATATGTCGCAAAGAGGAGCTGATGCCAAAAGTCTTGTTACCAATAATGAGCAGCAGGGGCACAGTGAGGCCAATAAGTGGTCCGGCTATGTACCACGGCCATGGTTGTTTTAATAGGTCAGTCATGTGGATGTAGTATTATATGCGATGAATGCACTTGATTAAGAACCAAAAGTAATTCCTCTCGGTGAGACTCAATAAATAAAGAGGGGAGGAAATACAAAGCAAAGGGTATGGAAATTGCATACCTTGCGAGGCCACGATACAAGTCCGTACAATGATTGCATTATCACAAGTGAAGCACAGGATACAGTTCGTTACACTGAGCATGGTGCTGAGTGTATTGCCGTTATTGGTTCAGGCGCAATTCATGGTGCAAAGTGCTGTGCCCACCGATGCGCGCGACTTCACCATAGATGAATTGGGCAATCTGTATTTCATACATGACACCTATATAGAGCGCATCCATGCAGTGGGCGGGCATACCGTGCGCACATCGGATTTGAATTATGGCAACATCGATTATGTGGATGTGACCAATCCGCTCAAGCCGTTTGTGCATTATCGCGGCACAGGCAAGGTCATTGTGTTTGACAATACTTTGAGTCGTATGGGCACATCCATTGATTTGTTTGAGAAAGGATGGGAGCAGGTGGAGCTTGTAGCCGGTTCGCGAGGTGATGCCTATTGGTTTTGGGACGTTCGCAACTCAGAGATGATACGCGTGGACAACACACTCAGGAAACTCTCCTCCACGGGGAACCTAGGCACATTGCTTAACAAGTCGTTGCATCCGGTACAAATCATAGAGCGTGGTTCGTTTGTTTATCTCCGTGATGAGGTCTATGGACTATTTGTGTTTGATATCTATGGAACATACAAGACCAACTTGGCCATTCGGGTTGATGGAGATATACAAGTGGTGAACGATGAGATAATCTACACTACGGGCAACGAATTGGTAGTAATGGATAAGACTTGGCTCACGGAGACGCGCTATACATTGCCATCCGTGACGGCATCGAAAACATTTTTCTACGGAAAGAAACTTTATACGTTGAGCGATAACAAGCTACAGACGTGGGTTTGGGAAGAAAAGTAGAAGTAACTAACAATGCTGAGTGGCGATGTTTATTTTTTTATACTTTCGACCCTGTTTTAAAATTACCCTCAGACAAAGACTAGATAATTATGCATATTGCTATTGCAGGAAATATAGGCTCCGGTAAGACCACACTGACCACCTTGCTCGCTAAACACTACAAATGGCAGGCACACTTTGAAGAAGTAGACGACAATCCATACCTCATAGACTTTTATAAAGACATGCAACGTTGGTCATTCAACTTGCAGGTGTACTTTTTGAAAAGTCGTTTCCGCCAGATATTGGATTTGAAGAAGAGCGGAAAGAAGATTGTGCAAGACAGAACGATTTATGAAGATGCGTACATCTTTGCACCGAACTTGCATGCCATGGGGCTAATGACCACCCGTGATTTTGAAAACTACACGGACTTGTTCAACCTCATGGATGAGTTCATCACCCCTCCGGATTTGCTCATCTTCTTGCGCGCAAGTGTACCTGCACTAGTGGAGAACATCAGCAAGCGCGGTCGTGAATATGAAGAAGCCATTCGCCTCGATTACCTTACTCGTCTAAACGAACGTTACGAGGCTTGGATCAGTACTTATAACAAAGGCAAGATGTTGGTGGTGGACATTGATGATAACCGCTTCCATGACAATCCGGAAGACTTGGGCAAAATCATAGCCGCTATCGATGGTCAATTGCACGGCCTTTTTAAATAAGCAGAAAGCACAAATCCTTTTTTGATATAAAACGGTCGCCTTTGGCGACCGTTTTTTGTATCTATCCGATATGGTATACAATTTAAAAAGACGTCATTGAATATCATTTGGAATAAAAGATGAAATTCTATATTTGACCGACAATTAACCAAAATACCCCGGACGGATTGTCACAAGTCTCTTTAATCATAATCAAACTTATATCCCATGAAAACACTCGTAAAAGTTCTCGTGTATGTTGTTCTTATATTGATTGTATTGGTTGTTGGTTCACTTGCTTACATCAAGCTAGCGTTGCCCAATGTAGGTGAGGCACCTGATTTAAAAATTGAAGCTACGGACATGCGCATAGAGCGTGGCAGGTACCTAGCACATCACGTGATGGTGTGTATCGATTGTCACTCACAACGCGATTGGACATTGTTCTCAGGACCTCCGATGGACGGCACATGGGGACAAGGCGGTGAGCGCTTTGCGCAGGAGTTTGGTTTTCCCGGAAAATTTGTGGCAAGCAATATCACACCGGCCAATCTAGGCTCTTGGACAGATGGGGAAATATTCCGTGCAGTTACTTCAGGGGTAGGCAAAGATGGCAGACCGTTGTTCCCCATAATGCCTCACTTGAGTTATGGTCAGTTGGATGAAGAAGATATCTACTCGGTGATAGCATACATCCGCACGCTGAGTCCAATCCAAAACGTGACGGAACCATCAAAGGCAGATTTTCCGATGAACTTTATTCTGCACACCATTCCTCAAAAGCCGAACTTCCGCAAACGCCCGGCAACAACTGACTTGATTGAATATGGCAAATACTTGGTAACAGCAGCGAGCTGTTTCGATTGCCACACCAGGCAGGAGAAAGGACAGTTTGTAGGCAAACCTTTTGCAGGAGGCTTTGAGTTCCCGATGCCCGATGGTTCTAAAGTAATCAGTGCCAACATCACTCCGCACCCGACAAGTGGAATCGGCAACTGGACAGAGGAGCAATTCATTCGCAGATTCAAGATGTACAGCGACAGCAATTATGTAGTACCAAAAGTTGCTCCGGGTGAATTTCAAACCATCATGCCCTGGGTAATGTATTCGGGAATGAACGAAGAAGACTTGCGCGCGATGTATCACTATTTGCGCACACTGGAGCCTCAAGATGAAAATTATCCGAGGTTCGTAACGGCAAAATGAAACAGGTTATTGAATGAATCGATAAAAGGTCGGCCGCACGAAGTGCGGCCGACTTTGTTTTATATTCAATCATTCCATCCACCACCCGGGGCGCGGTAGAGGTTCACTTGTGCGCTGAGAAGTTTCAACTTGATTTCAATTAACTCCACTTTGGATTGCAGCGCCTCGTGTTGTGTGAGCAGTACTTCGCCATAGTCGGCAGGTGCTGAGGGTTCTAGGAGTGGGGGTATCGGTTTAGTAATCACGGTTGCGAATCTTTATTTTTTTGTTGCTTCTTATTGCAAGCATCATGCGCTCATGCAGTTAACAATGGGGCATCACTTTTTTCTTCGCAAAGTGCGAAACATGTGCTGTTTGCAAGGCGTAAAACGCCTCTCTTGATTATATAATTTCATTTATGCACAATTTTACACTACTTAAGAAAGCTCTTGGCAACAAGGGATGGAAAGCGCAATTCCGGATGTATTGCCGAAGGGTATCTTTCTTCATGATGTACTTATTGGTTAGCCAATTGGGATGGTCACAGACCAACGACCATTGCTCAGGGGCTGAACCATTTCCTGCCATCACCACCGATGGTACATGCCATTCGGTAGCGGGAAGTTTACAAAGTGCAACCGTTTCACCGATGCTACCGTGTTACGGTTATTACAGCAATGACCTCTGGTACACTTTTAACGCTCCTGAGAATCTCGAGGGATTTATTTATGTCTTGGAAATTGATTGGGCAAATAGCTTCAACGCGGACCCGGTTATAGAAATCTACGAGTCATGTAATGCGGAAACCGTGAGTTGCTTCAATGATTTAATGGGTGATTTGTCAGACCTTATTCCCGGTGAGAACTACTTGGTTCGAGTAAAGAACTATTATGCTGAAGGCTATTTTGATTTCACACTTTGCTTGCAAAACATTCAGCCTGCTTTGAATGATGAATGTGAGAAT
>DATCJY010000003.1:0-53948 GCA_036562565.1 Flavobacteriales bacterium
CACCGTAGAACCCGGCATTTATATCCGCGAGGAAAGCATCGGTATTCGTATCGAGAACAACATTGTCATTACCAAGAAGGGTAATGATGATTTGTTCAAAGACTTCTTAATCGAGGCAGACGAGATAGAGGAGTTTATGAATAGCAAAAAGAAGAAATAAGTTTCTTTGTTCGATAACAGAAAACGCGTCAGGTATCTGGCGCGTTTTTTTGTGTTTAAGTGACTGAGGAATTTAAGGGCGCATGAGATTGATTTCTTTTAGGCGTGGATAACAGTCAAAGATATCATGCATTATTGGCTGGTATCTTATTAAGAACTCATAGGAATTGAAAACCTCATCATAATGTGTCAAATCATTTTTTCGGCATGTTAGCATACCAATGTGTGTTATAAATTGACCATCTGTAAATGGAATATTGTCTGGTCTGTTTATTTGAACGCCAATTAGATTATCCCGTGTTCTTTTTGAGGATTCTACGTCTTTAAATTCTTCTACCTCGTAACTGAAAAAATGTTTATCAATTATGCCATTGTGAGTGTTTTGAAAGTGAGCGACTACATATTGTCCGATCTTTAATGGTTCGCCATAATTTATTAGATCAGTAGGCTCGAAGGTATAATTCCATTTCTTCCCTACTTCGTACCAGGAAAGTACCTTATTCCACCCGTTTTGATTGATATGCTCTTCAGTAATGAGCCTAATGATACGGATGTGACCAATGCGTGATATATGTCCACGATATTCGGCATCCATATATGTCGTGAGGGAAGAATCATTTTCTTCAAAGGCATTACCAAGCCTTCTTAGACTGATGTTGCCATTTTTAAGATCTATTGTTAGGGGATAAACTTTCATTTCTTTTATTATTAGAAGTGCCAAATACATGAAAAAATGTTAAAATTATGGCTTTTCAAAAAACATGTACTTTATATGGTACATATTTGTGTACATAAATCAACAGTCATGAAAGCGGTAACAATTTCTTCCCTCCGAAAAGACATGAAAGAGTATTTTGATTATGTGTCAAAGTCTCTAGAGGTTTTGATTGTTCCAAGAACAAAAGACAATGATGCCGTAGTTATCATGTCTATTCAGGAGTACAACGCTTTAAAGGAGACGGAGTATTTACTTTCTACGAAAGCCAATCGGGATAGACTTCAAGAGTCGATTAATCAAATTACTGAAGGAAATACGGTTCCGTTCAAACTTGATTAAGCATGAATATTGAGTTTACTGCCCATGCCTGGGAGGAATTCACTCATTGGATTCAAACGGATAATGAAACCGCTTCCAAAATCACGGAGTTGCTGAAGGCAATTAAACAGGATCCATTTAAAGGAACCGGAAAACCTGAGCCTCTTAAGTTTGGTTTAAAAGGATTTTGGTCCAGAAGAATCAACCTTGAACACCGTCTAGTTTATCTGATAACAGGAACGAAGGGAAAGGATTTTAAATGCACGGTAATACAGTGTAGGTTTCATTATGATGATAAGTAATTCAATCCCACTTCTCCAACATAAAAATCTCTTCCACAGATTTACCAAACACCTTGGCCACTTTCAGTGCCAGCACCGTAGATGGAACGTATTTCCCTGACTCCATAGCATGAATGGTTTGTCGGCTTACAGATAATTTCTGTGCAAGCTCTTCCTGCGTCATCTGATGAATGGCGCGCTGTATCTTGATATTATTCTTCATGCTTTGTCTGTCTTTTATTTTGGAATAAAATAAAATTGAAACGCAGAATGAAGATGATGAGCACTGTGAACATCCCGTATATCATCACGCTTAGGAAGGCTGTGCCGTATACAAATAGAAAGGCGAAGATCAATAAGATATAGTTTAATCCTACAGCCCACATCCAGGAGGAGAGTCTAAGCTTTCCAATGAACTCATCTTCTATGGGCTCCTTGGAAAAGCTTACGAGAAGCCCACCCACGATAAATAAAACGCCCATCACTGTTTGTATAATTTCCGTGTCCTGCCATACAAACCATTTGTGTTCTCCTAATAGCTCGTCTATACAGATTGCAAATACCGGAGCTTTCCAATCGGTTAAATCGTTATTGACTATGGTGAGTATGTACAAGATGGTGGTGATAGCCAGTAATAACCAACCAACTTTTTTGAAGCGATGTGGGAGAAGTAGTGTATTCATGTTATTGGATTTAAAGTTTACGAATGTAAAGAGAAGTTTACAACAAGTAAAGAATACTTTACAAAACACTTAAAAAGAAAGCCCATCCAATTCGGATAGGCTTTCGTATATCATGAATCACTAGTTGCTTATTGAGCGAAGTAGTAGTGGAAATACGGAATGGTTTCAATGCCTTTGAAGTAATTGAACAAACCGTAGTGCTCGTTAGGGGAGTGCAAAGCATCGCTGTCCAAACCGAAGCCCATCAATACAGTTTTCACTTTCAGTTCTTGTTCGAACAACGCAACGATTGGAATAGAACCACCACCGCGAGTTGGGATGGGCTCTTTGCCGTAGGTCTTCAACATTGCTTGGCTAGCTGCTTTGTAAGCTTTAGAATCTGTAGGAGTTACTACAGGTTCGCCACCGTGGTGAGGGCGTACTTCTACTTTCACGCCTTTAGGAGCAATGCTTTCAAAGTGTTTCTTAAACAATTCAGTAATCTCATCGCTCACTTGGTTAGGCACCAAACGCATCGAGATTTTAGCGAATGCTTTCGATGGAAGAACCGTCTTAGCACCTTCACCGATGTAACCACCCCAGATACCGTTGCAGTCTAGCGTAGGACGAATGCCGGTGCGTTCGATAGTGGTAAAGCCTTTCTCACCCCAAACATCATCAATGCCCAAGTCTTTCTTGTATGCTTCGATATCGAAAGGTGCCTTGTTGAGGTCGGCTCGTTCTTTTTCAGATAGCTCTTGCACTTTGTCATAGAAACCCGGAATGGTGATGTGGTTGTTTTCATCGTGCAAGCTGGCTATCATCTTGGCCAAGATGTTGATAGGGTTGCAAACGGCACCACCGTAAACACCGCTGTGCAAGTCGCGGTTAGGGCCGGTTACTTCCACTTCCACATAGCTCAAACCGCGAAGACCGCAGTCGATGGACGGAGTATCGTTTGCAATGATGGAAGTATCGCTGATGAGGATGACATCGCTCTTGAGGCGCTCTTTGTTTTCACGCACAAAGATGCCGAGGTTGTTACTACCGCATTCTTCTTCTCCTTCAATCATGAATTTGATGTTGCAAGGAAGCGTATTGGTCTTCATCATTGCCTCAAAAGCTTTCACATGAGAGAACATTTGACCTTTGTCATCGCAAGCACCACGAGCGAAAATTGCACCGTCAGGGTGGATATCGGTCTTGCGGATGGTAGGTTCAAATGGAGGAGTTTCCCAAAGCTCAAATGGATCAGCCGGTTGCACATCGTAGTGGCCATACACCAAAACAGTTGGCTTGCTTGCATCAATGATTTTCTCACCGTACACAATCGGGTGACCGGCAGTTTTGCAGATTTCTACATTGTCTGCACCGGCATTGCGCAAGTGATTGGCAACCGCTTCGGCACATCTTGCCACATCGGCACTGTATGCAGGGTCAGCACTAACGCTTGGTATGCGCAACAATTCAAAGAGTTCGTCTAGGAAACGTTGTTTGTTTTCTTGGATGTATTGAATGGCTTTTTCCATAATGCTTTTTCTTCTGTGAAAATAGGAGGCGAAGGTAAGGTCGGATACCACAAGGTTGAGCCCTAAAATTTACAAGCGCGGCACTGCATGTTTAAATGGTCATTCCTCTTCTTGATGTTGCTCGGCTAGCAGTTAAGCAACTGTCAGAAGTGCTAAACATGCGCCATTCACCTTATTGATGTGGATTTCCAAACCAAGCATTCCGTAGCAGAGGAGCGAGTTAACTATGTTTTGATAATCCCGCTGATTTTTGTCATTGAAAATCACACGAGATGCGCCAAATTCGCCTCGGAAATTATCATGGAATCACACCCGAAACTTTCGTTCGATAACACTGAAATTGCCTTCAGCAGTAAGAGCAACAGTGAACTCAAGAAGTCTTATTATTTGTTCAAGCTCATTGGTAGTCCAGCGCTTGTAAACTTTGGAAAAGTGGCGACCAATGCAGCTTTGGCATTGCGCATACCGATAGGTTGGGCCTTGAAAGGCAACATCTTCAAGCAGTTCTGCGGGGGGGAAACTATTGCCGAATGCGCTCGCGCTACGGAAGTGCTCGATCGTTTCAACATCGGTACTATTCTCGATTACTCAGTAGAAGGCAAGGAAAGTGAGCAAGATTTTGATGCTGCGAAAGAAGAGATTTTAGCTACCATTCGCACGGCCAACGGCAACAAGAACATTCCATTCTGCGTGTTTAAAGTAACGGGTCTTGCGCGCTTTGAGCTATTGGAAAAAGTAAATGCCAATGCAACCCTCAGTGATGCTGAAGTGAGCGAGTGGCAGCGCGTGCGCGAGCGTGTAGATGAGATTTGTGCTTTATCGTATGAAACAGGCACGCCTATTTTCATTGATGCAGAAGACAGTTGGATCCAAGATGCTATTGACCATCTCGCTGATGAGATGATGGAGAAATACAATGCTACCGAAGCGATTGTTTACAATACCATCCAACTTTATCGCCACGACCGGCTTGCATTTTTGAAAGCATCATTTGAGAAGGCGAAAGCAAAAGGCTATTATCTGGGAGTGAAGCTGGTGCGCGGTGCTTACATGGAGAAAGAACGCGCACGTGCGGCAGAGAAGGGTTATCGCGATCCGATTCAGCCCAACAAAGAAGCCACTGACAGAGACTACAATGCAGCGCTTGAGTTTTGCACTGAAAACATTGACCGCATTGCGATTTGTGCAGGCACGCACAATGAGCAAAGCAGCATGTATTTGGCAAAACTCTTGGATGAAAAAGGTATTGCACACAACAACAAGCACGTCTATTTCGCGCAGCTCTTCGGTATGAGCGATCACATCAGTTTTAATTTGGCAAATGCCGGTTATAACGTAGCGAAATATGTTCCTTATGGGCCAATCCGCGAAGTCATTCCTTACCTCATTCGCAGAGCACAAGAGAATACATCGGTGAAAGGACAAACCGGACGCGAGTTGTCGTTGATACAGAAAGAAATGAAAAGAAGGGGGTTGTAACGTTGTTACAAACGCTTGCGCACCAAGTCTTCCAGTGTGCTTACCCAAATAGGACTGTCATTGAGGCTTGGAACGAGCTGCACTTTTTCACCACCGTGTTTTTCAAAGAGTTCTTGGTATTCTTCGCCAATCTCAATGGTTGTTTCAAGACAATCGGCAATGAACGCAGGTGAGAACACGAGCACTTTCTTGGCGCCATTCTTTGCAAGGTTTTCAATCACCGCATCACTGAAAGGCTCTATCCATCCCTTGCCTAAACGCGATTGAAACGAAACGGTATACTTCTCTTTCGGAATGCCCAGCAATCTTGCTACTTCACGCGATGTACCATAACAACTTGCTTTGTAGCAAAACTTATTTTCATCGTTGATTTCCGTTTCGCAAGGGTGATTGCTGCATTTCTTATCGCTGTGACCTTTGTCCAATTGGCGAATAGGCACACCATGATAGCTGAACACAAAGTGGTCGTATTCCGCCAGATTGAACTGGCGAGCAGGTTCTGCAACAGCCTCCAAGTATTGCGGATGATTCCAAAACTGTGTTACGATGTCAACCTCGGGGAAAATCCAGAAATCACGCATCATGCGCATGATTTTATCAATCACTGAGCCTGTAGTCACGGAAGCATATTGAGGGAACAGCGGAATGATGATGAGTTTTTCGGGATGAAAGGCTTTGATGTCGGTAAGTGCTTTCTCCAGCGATGGGTGCTGATAGCGCATTCCCAAGAACACTTTTATTTCACCACTGTTGTTTTGATTGAAACGCTCTTGTAGCAATGCAGTAACGCGTTCACCATAATACTTGAGAGGTGCGCCATTTTCGGTCCAAAGCTTTTCATAGAGTTTCGCACTGTTGCGATAACGGAACGGGACGATGATACCGTTTACGAGCAGTTTACGGCCAAGCCAACTGATGTCAATCACACGCGGGTCATTGAGGAATTCAGTGAGGTAGCGAAATACATCACGGGGCTTTGGACTATTGGGGGTCCCTAAATTGACCAATAATACGGCCGTCTTTTTCTTCACGCTATTTGTTTAAATGTGGCGCAAAGATGGCTCGAGCGCGGCATATAGACGATCAAAAAATGAAAAACAAGTCCAAACTTGATGACGATTAATGACGTGGGAAGGCACCTAAACCATACTATTTTCGCCCTCTCTGATAACGACTTTAGAACAACAACGATATGCGTCAAAAGATTGTAGCCGGAAACTGGAAGATGAACAAAGACATTGATGAAGCCTTGGAGCTGGTCATCCATTTGCAGGACTATATGGAAGAATTTCCGAAAGATGTGAAGGTGATTCTTGCACCGCCTGCACTGTATCTGGCCAATCTGGAGATGATTGAAAGCGAGTTCTTTGATTTGGCAGCCCAAAACTGCAGCGAGCATGACTATGGTGCCTATACCGGAGAAATCAGTGCTGCGATGCTTAAGTCGATGAACATTCCTTATTGCATCATCGGGCACAGCGAGCGCAGGCAATACTTCCATGAAACGGATGAAATCATCGGGAAGAAAGTGGATGCGTGTTTGCGACACAACGTTTCGCCCATCTTCTGTTGTGGTGAGCAGCTCGCACAACGCGAGGCTGGTCAGCATTTTGATACCGTTGGCACACAAGTAGCCCAAGCGCTGTATCACTTATCAGCTGAGCAAATCAAGAAAGTGGTAATTGCTTATGAACCGGTTTGGGCCATTGGTACCGGGGTTACTGCTACCACCGAGCAAGCCGAAGAAATGCACGCATTTATCCGTCAATCATTGGCGAAGCAATACGGTGAAGAAGTAGCACAAAGTATATCCATTCTTTATGGTGGAAGTGTAAATCCATCCAACAGCAAAGACCTGTTTGCCTGTCCCAATGTGGATGGCGGACTTGTGGGAGGCGCATCTCTCAAACCAAAAGACTTTGCTCAAATCATCATCTCTGCATCATGAATTATTACGAAGTAGAATTTGAACTCAAACCACTCATGCCCGCGCGTGAGGTATTGCTCGTAGAACTTGCAGAGCGTGGATTTGAGAGCTTTGTGGAGACCGAGCAGGGCATCAAAGCCTATATTCCCGAGAAAGATTTTAGTGATATGATGCTCGTGGACCTGGCGGTGGAGGACATGGAGGATCAAGAGTTTTCATTTTGTAAGACCTTGATTGCCGATCAAAACTGGAATGCTGAATGGGAAAAGAATTTTGACCCCATCATTGTGGATGACAAATGTTTGATTCGTGCACCGTTCCATTATGACTTGCCATCCTATCCTTTCGAAATCATCATTGAGCCGAAGATGTCATTTGGCACCGGACACCATGCCACCACACACTTGGTGGTTTCCGCAATGTTGAATTTTGATTTTAAGGAGAAAGTAGTGTTGGATATGGGTTGCGGTACGGGCATTCTCGCTATTCTGGCACAGATGCTCGGAGCCAAGCAAACCGATGCGATTGATATTGATGAATGGTCCTACGAGAACACCTTGGAGAATGTGGAGCGCAACGGTGTGAAGGACATTACCACCATTCTTGGAGGTGCTGAGGCCATCCCCACAGGGAAGCAATACGATGTGATTCTGGCCAACATCAACCGAAATATCCTTGTGCGCGACATGCATTTATACAATGAGGCACTTACTGCGGGAGGATCCATTTTCTTCAGTGGCTTCTATACCTATGACAAACCGGAAATCGACCAACGTGCGACCTCCTTTGGATGGAAACTCACAGGAGAGCAAAGTCGCAATGAATGGTGCATGCTTCATTATCAAAAAGGATAGTGACTCTGGACCTTTTCGGGAGAAAATTTGTAAAAAATACTATCTGGCATCCCACTAAATGGTGATACTGAAAGTGTGATTTATCAATGGTTTTAAAAGTCAGACGCTTTTATTTGTGGTTCGATGCGTTAAGCATTTATCATCTTATTTACCACATTAAAATCAAAGTTAAATGAAGAGAACTTTACGTTTTACTTGTTTAGTACTTGCTGCCCTTGCAATGGGTATTGTAGCAAATGCACAGCGTGCAATTCCTTTGTCTATTTCGTTTACCTCACCAACTCAAAATCAGGAAATCGAATATGAGGAGAACTACTATCTGATTTTGAAAATCAACAACCTCTCTCAGACGGAGACCCTTTTGGCAACGGATACTGTTTTTATTCTTCTTGAGGGTGAGCCGGATTTCCCATATGACGGAAACTTTTTTGCAATCATGGCTACTCAGAATATTGAGCCAGGAGGAGAAGGTTCATACCCCATCTTCGGTAATGGTAACTTGAACAACACAGGTTCTATTATCTCTAAGGAGTATTGCGCTGTTGTTTGCGGTGCTGCTAACTTTTGGCCAACAGGTTCTTGGTACAATTCTGTAGCAGATCCGTTTGAGCCATCTTGCGTGAGCTTCAAGCTGATGCCTCAAGGAGGAAGCACTCCGGCTTCTGTAAACGAATTGGATGCTGCTGCATTTAGCATCTATCCTAACCCTGCTAATGAGGTAATCAACATCAGCACTGAAAATCTACCTGCTGATGCCATCATTATTGTACACAACGCAATGGGTCAACGTGTATTTGCACAAAAAGCAAACGACTTCAGAGCTTCAGGTTCCATCCATACTGCTGAATGGAACAGTGGTATATATATGGTGACAATCACCGCTAACGGTGTGAGCACTACACAACGTGTAACTGTTCAACACTAATTTATTTGGGATAATTAAATTAGGATTTTTCATGGGAGGAGGCCGCTGCGTAGCAGCGGCCTCTTTTTTGTGTAGGTGATAAGAATTTCTTAGTCATTATAGAAACATCGGCCTCAAGAGATAGAAAGTTTCCATTGGTGGAGCACAAGAGCAAAGGCATTGTATCAGATACAATACTTCCATGTGAACAATCGCTGAATGCCCAAGAAGTTGAAGGCAAGAAAAAAGCGGTAGAGGTTTTGCTGCGAGGTTGTAGGAATTGTTGGTCTGAGAAAAGGAATTTCCAGAAAAAGAAAAGGGCAGATATTCATCTGCCCTTTCCGGTATCAAAATCAACCGATATGTTTTTTACTCAGCAGTTGCTGCTGCAGTTACGCGTTTTCTCTCCTGAATACGGCTAGCTTTACCGGTAAGTTTGCGCAAGTAGAAGATACGAGCTCTGCGAACTTTACCACGTTTAATAACAGTTACTTTCTCGATGAAAGGAGAAGCTACCGGGAAAATTCTTTCTACTCCTACACCGTTGCTGATTTTGCGAACAGTGAAGGTAGCAGTGCTTCCTGAACCTCTGCGCTGAATCACGACACCTGCAAATTCTTGAAGACGTTCTTTAGAACCTTCAACGATTCTGTAGCTAACAGCAATCGTATCACCTGCAGCGAAATCAGGCATGTCTTTAATGGTATTCAGCTTATTTTCAATTTCTTTAATGCGATTCATGATAGTAATGTATTAAAACGTCTTTCTCCCGGAATTTGGGGGCGCAATATTACGTATTAATTTCTATCCAACCTCAAAAAAGTGTAATTTTTAAACAAAATCTCTTTTTTTTAACGAGAGTGCTTCCACCTGCGGTGAGTCCACAGCCACAAATGAGGATTTTGTCGGATGTCTTTCTCAAGGATTTCGTAGAGACGTTGGGTGAGGGCTCCGTGGTCAAATGAATTGGGGTCTTCCGTAACCAGCTCATAATGGACCTCATAATACCCGCGAGCGGTTTTGTACTGGTGTCCGAAAACCACAGGCAAATTGTAATCCTTGGCATATTTCTCAGCACCGAATTGTGCAGCAGTATCTCTTCCCAAAAAGTTGACCCACACGGCCTTGGAAGGATTGGAAGGAGATTGGTCAAATGCAAACACAGAGGTGAACTGCATTTTATGAATATGGTCTTTGAGGAATAGGGAGTACTTCTTGGTGGAGATCAAGTTGAGACCGTACTTGCCTCGGCTTGCCCTCATTTTACGGTCGAAGTATGGATTGCTCAATGTGGAATAGAGTGCATAGAGCGGGTGTTTGAAATCGGGAGCCGCTGCCACAGCCCAAAATTCCCAATTCGCAAAGTGCCCGCCACAAAGAATCATGCTTTTACCTTCATTATGCAGACGGTCCAGCAACTGGGTATTCACTGAGCGATAGCGCTTCACTACTTGCTTGCGCGTGATGGAAAAATTCTTGAGGCTCTCCAGCAGCAGGTCGGTGAAGTGGCGATAAAACTTTTTGCAGATAGCCTGTATTTCTTTTTCGTCTTTCTCCGGAAAGGATTTGCGCAAGTTGTCGAGCACGACCTTCTTGCGATAGGGAATCACATAATAGAACACCAAGAAAATAAAATCCGACAACCTGTAAAGCAAGAAGTGCGGTAACAGGCTGATGGGTTTCATCACCAAATAATAGAGAAGAGCGCTGAAGAAGGTGGTCATTTAGATTTCAATTTTAAGTCCGTCATAGGCCAAGCGCACATGAGCCGGAAGTTTCTTTTCCTCTACTTCGTGCAAGCCGAATTGATGGCTCAAATGAGTGAGATAGGTTCTGTCAGGCTCCAGCTCTTCTATTAGTGCCAGGGCTTCTTCAAGATTAAAATGCGAGGGGTGTTTTTCCTTGCGCAGTGCGTTGAGCACGAGTACTTCGGTGCCTTTTATTTTCTGCTTCTCTTCTTCGCTGATGTAGTTGGCATCCGTGATATAGGTAAAATTGCCTACGCGGTAGCCGAAAACATCGAGGTGGAGGTGCTTCACGGCTATGGGTTGGAAATGGATTTGCTCAATTTCGAACTCTGAATTTCCAATTACATGCACATCAATTTCCGGAACGCCCGGATAACGCTCCCCTGAGAATGCATAGTAGAACTCGCGGTGTAGAGCATGTTTTACTTGCTCTGAACAATACACTTGTGCACGCCATTTATTGAAGAAGTTAAACGCCCGAACCTCATCCAAGCCTGCGATATGGTCTTTGTGTTCGTGAGTGAATACGATGCCGTCAATACTCTTGACGCGCTCGCGCAACATTTGTTGGCGGAAGTCCGGCCCGGTATCAATGACGATGTTTTTGTTGTCCACGCTCAGCATGATGGCTGTGCGTGTGCGATTGTCTCTGGGATCAGAGGAGGTGCACACCGCACAATTGCAAGCAATCATCGGAACGCCTTGTGAAGTACCTGAGCCCAGAATTGTGACAATCATAAAAACAGTATGCAGTTTTTTGGCGGTGCAAATTAGCCAAGGATTGAAACTATTGATGAAACTTACGGTTTAAAGGTTCAGAAGGAGCAATGAGCGGATGTGTTGCAGCTTTGATACGGCTTGTAAAATCAGTAAATTCGCGACTTCTTCATTGAAATAACATCATAAACCGTGGTAGATAAAGATCGTGTCATTTTATCGGCAAGCCAAAAAGCGCTTCGCATCAATTTGAATTCTGAGATTTACGGGACTTTCGCTGAGATAGGAGCCGGTCAGGAGGTGGTGCGCCATTTCTTCCGCTCAGGAGGTGCAAGCAAGACGATTGCCAAGGCCATGAGTGCCTACGATAAAGATTTCAGTGATGCTATCTATGGCAAGGAAGAGAAGGCGCGTTATGTATGCAAGCCTCGTCTTGATAAAATGCTCGACCACGAATACCGTCTCATCGAGAGTCGTCTCAATCGCAAAGACCATCCTACTAAGACATTCTTTGCTTTTGCGGATACGGTAGCAACTATCAACTATCAGAAGACCATACAAGGTCATGGTTGGATGGGGCTGAAGTTTCAGACCGCACCCGATAAAGAGCCCAACATTGTAACGCTCCATGTGCGGATGCACGAGATGGATGCGCTCTTACAACAAGCCACCATTGGTGTGCTCGGAGTGAATCTTTTGTATGGTTGTTATTTCTTCTATAAGAATCCGAAAGAATTGTTGTTGTCACTTTATGACAACCTCTCACGCGATAAGATTGAAATTGATACCGTGGAAATGACGGGTCCGGATTTCAATATCGACAACCGCTTGCTTTCACTTTACTTGGTGAAACACGGCATGACCGATGCGGTGATTTTCTCGCCTGATGGTAAGAACCTACAAGCCGCGGATGTGTTGTATAAGAAAAATATCCTTGCGCTTCGCGGTAGCTTCCGCCCGGTTACGAAGGTGAACATCGATATGATTATGAAGGGGCTCAAGCTCTTCGAAAAAGAATATCGCGTGGACCCTGATAATATACAAGTGCTGTTTGAAATTACACTCAACAACCTGCGCGCTGAAGGGGACATTGATGAACAAGACTTCCTTGACAGAGCAGATATACTTTGCTCACTTGGTCAGACAGTGCTTGTTTCAAACTATTCGAAGTATTACAAACTTGTAGACTTCTTTGCCAAGCATACCACTAAGCGGATGGGTATCATCATGGGTACCAACATGCTCATCGAACTCTTTAATGAGAAATACTACCGCCATCTCAACGGTGGTATTCTGGAGGCATTCGGGATCTTGTTCAGTCGCGATTTGAAGGTGTATGTCTATCCGTTCAAGGATTTGAAAACCGGTACTTTGCTCACATTGGAGAACTGCCCTATACATCCGCGCCTCAAGCCGCTTTATGATTACTTGGTGTACAACAAGCGTCTGGTCAACATCACCGATTACAATCCGGATGTATTGGATATTTATTCCAAAGATGTTTTGGACATGATTCAGAATGGTTGCAGTGGCTGGGAAGATATGATTCCGACTTATGTGGATACCATCATCAAGGACAATAAGCTCTTCGGTTACGATCCGAATACACCACCCAATCCCGCATACTGCACACCACGCGGATTGAACAAGCTCACTCCTAACTAGAGCGTTCCATCGTATTCCTCATCATCCAAGGTCTTCATGATTTTGCCAATGTTTAGGCTATTGGCCATCGCCATGAAGATTTCATGATAAGTTCCTTGCTTGTCATAGAGCTCTTCGTGTGTGCCGCTTTCCATCACACGCCCTTTCTCAAGTACGATGATGTTTTGAGCATCAATGATTTGAGAGATGCTATGTGAGATGATGACGACTGTTCTGTCTTTTTTAATCGCATCCAAACTGTTCTTGATTTGCTCTGTAGCAATGGCGTCCAAGCTGGCTGTAGGCTCATCTAGGAAGATGATGGGAGGATTCTTGAGGAACATGCGCGCAATCGCGATGCGTTGTTGTTGTCCACCGGAAAGCAAACTTGCATCCGATTCATAACCCATTGGCAAGTCCATGATTTGGTCATGGATGTATGCGCTCTTTGCTGCTTGTATCACCTCTTCTTGTGATGCGGAAGGGCGACCATAGCGGATGTTTTCGGCTATGCTTCCTTTGAAAATATGGTTCTTCTGCAATACGAGCCCAATTTTCTTGCGCAACTCAAAGGTGTTATAGTCTTCAATGTTTTTGCCATCCAGAGTGATAATTCCGCTGTTAGGTTCGTATAGTTTATCGAGCAAATTGATAATTGTGCTTTTGCCCGCGCCACTGAGGCCTACAACCGCAGTGGTTTGGTTGGCGGGTATTTCAAAGCTCACATTGTGCAGGGCTTTGGTACCGTTGGGATAAGTGAACTCAACATTCTTCAGCACGAAGTGACCTTGCACCTGTTGCGGGATGTAATCACCTGAGCGTTCTTTTTCTTTATCTGATTCGAGTATGTCAAAGAAACCTTCAGAGTAAATCAACGCATCATTGATTTCATCATAGATGCGGTGCAATTGGCGAATAGGGCCGGATACATTCATGAAGAGCATGATGTGAAACATGATTGCACCGATGCTCATATCGCCATTGAGTACGAAGTAAGCGGTAAGAATGATGATGATTACCACACCGATTTGCTCCACAAAACTCTTGATGCTATCGAAGATGAAACTGGTCTTGCGCGTGCGCATTTGGTTGTCGGTCATGTCGTGCTGAATTTGCTTGTGGCGATCAGCTTCCAGTGGTTCTCTTACAAATGACTTGATGACAGTGATAGAGTTGATAAGCCCAATAATTGCGTTGCTTTTGGTCTCCCGGAATGTGCGCATCCTGCGTCTAAAACCGCTGAGTTTATCGGCTTGCAGTTTGCTGACATAGAAGTAAACAGGAACAATACACAAGCTCACCAAGCCCACATAAAAGTTTGCACTGAACATGAGGATGAGTGCCACAATCGCATTGGCAAATAAGGGTAGAATATCAATGAAGAAATTTTGTACGAGCCGTGTGAGGCTGCTGATACCAAGGTCGATGCGTGTTTGCAGCTTACCGCTTTCATTGTCCGGTGCGGTGTAGAATGCCATGCGATAAGCAAGTACTTTTTCTACAATGCTTTGCGATAAATCCCGAGACACATAGATGCGCAATTTTTCGCCATAGAATTTTTGACCGAACTGAACGAGCGAATGGATAAGCTCTTTGGACAACAAGATGATGGTAATAAAGGTGAGCAGATGAAAACCATCTTTGAGTGGGCGCTTCTCCACCATGAGTTCGCTGATGGAGTCAACAGTGTATTTCAGTATAAGCGCATTGATCTGTGCGGCAAATGAGCCGACAGCCGTAAGCAGCAAAGTGGCAATCACCAATTTGCGATAAGGTCTTACAAAGGCTTTGAGTTTGTTATAAAGGGTCGGGATAGTCAATTACACTTCAGTTTTTTTGAAGTGCAATGTAAGGAGATCAGATGTCTGACAGGCGGAAGGTTTCTGCCAATCGGACGCCTTTTTCAGTGTGTTGCACGGTGCAACATTCGTTCACGCTATCGTGTTCAAGCATCAGTATGTAACCATTGTCAGCTGCGGCATTCAGGAACTTGGCTTTTTCTTCCAATGTAATAAGTGGGCGTGTATCATAACCCATCACATAAGGCAATGGAATATGTCCTGTGCTCGGAAGCAAGTCCGCCATGTAGCAAATGGTTTTGCCTTTGTAGTGGATATGAGGCACCATCATGCTATCGGTGTGTCCATCCACGAAGGTGATGCCGAAACCGAGTTCAGATGTTTCGCTGAAATCACCGTTGCGCGCAATGAATTTCAACTGGCCGCTCTCTTCAATAGGCAAGATGTTTTCCGATAAGAAACTTGCTTTCTCGCGGGCATTAGGCTTTGTAGCCCATTCCCAGTGGCGTTCGTTGCTCCAGAATGTTGCATTCTTGAAAGCCGGACGAAAGCCGTCTTTTGAAGAATTGTATTCAATGGCTCCACCACAATGATCGAAGTGCAGGTGTGTGAGAAATACATCGGTAATGTCATCTCGGTGAAAGCCAAGCTGCTTCAGAGAGTTGTCCAATGTATCCTCGCCATGCAGGTGATAATGTGAAAAGAACTTTTCACTTTGTTTGTTGCCAATGCCGGTATCAATAAGTGTGAGACGATTGCCGTCTTCAATCAATAGCAAACGCATCGCCCAAGTGCAGAGGTTGTTTTCATCTGCAGGATTTGTCTTTTGCCAGATGGATTTTGGTACAACACCAAACATGGCTCCACCATCCAACTTGAATAAACCGGTATTGATAACATGCAATTTCATGCCGCGCAAGCTAATTGAAAATTGAAAATTGAAGAATGAAAATTGAAAGAATAACACACTTGAATTTTTCAAACTTCAATAATGGAGTCACACCAATCTTTACTTGGATAAGAAACGTCCTGTATAAGAATTCTTTGCTTTTACAATGTCTTTTGGTTTGCCTGCAAATACCACATTGCCCCCGGCATCACCGCCTTCCGGTCCCATATCAATGAGCCAATCAGCAGAGCGGATCACATCGAGGTTGTGTTCAATAGCCACAATTGTATGTCCGCGGTCAAGCAATGCTTGGAATGAATCCATGAGCTTCTTCACATCATGGAAGTGAAGGCCTGTAGTAGGTTCATCAAAGATGAAGACGGTGTGATTGTTGGTTGCGCCTTTGCCCAAGAATGAAGCAAGTTTGATGCGTTGGGCTTCACCACCGCTCAATGATGATGAATTCTGTCCAAGGCCTACATATCCCAAACCCACGTATTGCAATGGTTTCAGGCGCTCGACAATGTTCGTTGTAGCAGTGCTTTGTTCTCCTTCACTGAAGAATTGAATTGCATCATCCACGGTCATATCCAGCACATCGCTGATGCTCTTGCCGCGGTATTCCACTTCAAGTATTTCGTCTTTGAAGCGTTTGCCCTTGCATACTTCACATTGGAGGCGAATGTCCGCCATGAACTGCATGGAGATGGTTTGTATGCCTTCTCCTTCGCAGGCTTCACAACGACCACCTTCTACGTTGAAGCTGAAGTGTGCAGGCTTGTATCCGCGATTGCGCGCCAGTGGTTGCGAGCTGTATAGGTTGCGTATTTCATCATAGGCTTTGACATACGTTACCGGATTGGAGCGCGTGGATTTTCCTATCGGATTTTGATCTACAAATTCCACCATCTTCACGGTGCCGATATCGCCTTCAATGCTATCGTATTCACCTACTTTATCGGTTGGTATTCCTCCAAGTTCTTTGAGTAGTCCAGGATAGAAGATATCGCGAATGAGTGTTGACTTGCCGCTTCCACTCACTCCACTGACCACGGTGAAGCAACGCATAGGAATTTCTACATCGATGTTCTTCAACGAGTTTTCTCTTGCACCTCGAATGATGATTTTGTCTTTGCCTATGGTGCGAGTAGAAGGTGTTGCAGCTGTGAGTTCACCGCGTAGGTATTTGGCGGTGAGTGTATCGCCTTTTTCTATGAGTTCTTGTGTGGTGCCATTGAACACGATTTGACCACCGTTGGTACCTGCTTCAGGTCCCATGTCGATGAGGTTATCGGCCGCACGCATGATTTCTTCATCATGCTCCACAACGATGACGGTGTTGCCTTGAGCTTTGAGTTCTTTCAACACACCGATGAGTTTTTCAGTATCGCGAGGATGCAGACCGATGCTCGGTTCATCGAGGATATACATTGAACCGACCAAAGCACTGCCGAGGCTTGTCGCCAGGTTGATGCGTTGTGATTCCCCACCGCTCAATGTATTGGAAAGACGGTTGAGGGTAAGGTATTCCAAACCTACTCGGTTGAGATAATCCAATCGGTTACGAATCTCAGTGAGCAAGCGCTTAGCGATTTTCTCTTCGTGTTCGCTCAGTTGGAGGTTCTCAAAGAAGCGCGAGCATTCGCTGATGGAAATGTTCACCAGTTCAGAGATGCTTTTTCCGCCCACTTTCACATAGTTCGCATCACCTCTTAGGCGAGTGCCTTTACATTCCGGGCATAAGGTTTTGCCGCGATAACGGCTCAGCATCACGCGGTATTGAATCTTATACGATTCGCTTTCGAGAAATGCGAAGAACTTATCGAGTCCTGCAAAGTATTGATTGCCGGTCCAAAGGAGCTTGCGTTGTGCTTCCGATAATTCGGCAATCGGTTTATGAATGGGGAAATCAAACTTGTGTGCATTCATCACAAGTTGATTTTTCCATTCACTCATCACTTCTCCGCGCCACGGCATGATGGCATCTTGATAAACGCTGAGTTTTTTGTTTGGAATAACTAAATTTTCATCGATGCCTATTACGCTACCGAAACCTTCACACGTTTTGCAGGCGCCCACCGGATTATTGAATGTGAAGAGGTTCACGGATGGCTCTTCGAATGTCATGCCATCGGATTCGAATCGGTTGTTGAAGATGTGTTTCTGTTTGTTGTCGTAGTCATAGACAATGCATTCGCCATGTCCTTCGAAGAACGCACTCTCTGTGCTGTCCACGATACGTGTCCGGTTTTCTTCATCCCTGCCGGCTGTGATGCGGTCAACGATAATGTAAGCTTCATCCTTCGGTTTTACAGTGTCCAATACATCTTCGATGCGATGGACTTCTTCATTGATGAATACACGTGCAAAACCTTGTTGAATCAGTACTTCCAGGCGTTTTTTGATGTCTTTGGACGGAGGTATCGGTGCGAGGATTAAGAAGCGCGCTTCATCCTCGTGTTGCATGATGAAGTCGAGCACATCACTGCTGCGGTGGCGTTTCACTTCTTTACCACTGATGGGCGAATAGGTTTTACCGATTCGTGCGTACAGCAATTTGATATAATCGTAAATCTCTGTGGAAGTGCCGACTGTGGAGCGTGAAGTACGGCTTGTTACTTTTTGCTCAATGGCTACTGCAGGGCTGATTCCGACAATTGAATCAACATCCGGTTTATCAAGACGGCCAAGGAATTGGCGCGCATAACTGCTGAGGCTTTCCACATATCTGCGTTGGCCTTCGGCAAAGAGCGTATCGAAAGCGAGCGAAGACTTTCCCGAGCCACTGAGCCCGGTAATCACCGTGAATTCACCGCGTTTGATGGCAACGGAAACATTCTTCAGGTTGTGAACTCTAGCACCATTGATGGTGATATACTTCTTAGGGTCGCGCTTGTTTTCTATGCCGTTGTTGAATATCGCAGCTGCAGTTTGCTTTGTTTTGATTGCCATAAGTGGCCTCAAAGTTCAACACCGCGAACTGAAAATCAAACGCTGTTTAAAAGTATTGTGATATTCACAAAAGGCTTATAGCCCCATGCCTTTTACCAGCCAAAGCACTACCATACCGATAGCTGCAGAGATGGGCATGGTGATAATCCATGCGATGAGCAAACGGCCTGTAACTCCCCACTTCACAGCGGATACACGCTTGGTGATACCCACACCGATGATGGAGCCGGTGATGGTGTGCGTGGTAGAAACCGGAATACCGAATTTTTGAGTGGCAAAAAGCGTGATGGCACCTGCAGTCTCAGCTGCGACCCCCTCAAATGGAGTCATCTTGGTAATTTTGGTACCCATGGTTTTTACAATTTTCCAACCACCGCTGAGCGTACCCAATGCGATAGCTGTGTAACAACCAATCACCACCCATTCAGGAATGTGAGCAATGGAGTGCTTGCCGGTAATGGGGTCGATGTGTTCGCCAATGTGCATCCAGTGAGGAATCTGTTCACCTGCTGTATAGGTTTGAGCGCAATAGACGAGCAAAGCCGCGCTGATGATACCCATTACTTTTTGTGCATCATTACCTCCGTGGCCAATGGAGAATAGTGCACAGGAAAAGAGCTGCAAGCGTTTGAACCATTTATCCAGTTTGTAAGGATGTCCCTTGCGGCATATCCAAAGCATAAGCACCGAGATGAGGTAGGACAATATCATGCCGATGATAGGAGCCAGGAAGATGAACAAGAAGGTCTTGCGCATCACCGGTATATAGACAACGTCCCAGCCAGCGTGAGCGATGGCGGCACCAGCAAACCCGCCCATGAGTGTGTGTGAGGAGCTCGAAGGAATTCCCCAGTACCAAGTGAGCAGGTTCCATGCAATGGCGGCTACCAGGCCTGCCACGATAACCGAAAGGGTAATAGCACCTGAGTCAACCGTTTTAGAAACGGTATCAGCCACTTTCAAATCGGAAATCCAATAAGCCATGAAGTTGAAGGCTGCTGCCCAAAGCACGGCTTGGAAGGGGGTCAACACGCGCGTGGAAACGATGGTCGCTATGGAGTTGGCCGAATCGTGAAAGCCATTGATAAAGTCAAATACAAAAGCCAATACAATGGCGATAATCAACAGACCAAATAATGTCATGGCAGCAGACGCTTAAGAGTTTTTTACCAGAATAGTTTCTAATACGTTCGCTACGTCTTCGCATTTATCGGTAGCGGATTCCAATACCGAGAGGATTTCTTTTTTCTTAATCATCTCAATGGCATCGGTTTCTTCGGAGAACAGGCGCGCGATGGATAAATCAAAGATGCTGTCGGCTTCGTTTTCCAAGTCATTAAGGCGCACGATGGCTTCTTTGATTCGAGATACGTTGCGCATGCCTTTCAAGCTTTGGATGGCTTGTTCAATTTCTTGTGTTTGGCGGTGAAGCACGGCCGTCAAGCTGTGCAATACTTGGTCAAACTGCTCGTATTTGTATAGGACGATGCGTGAAGCTGTACCGTTGATGTGGTCTGCCACATCATCAAGCGACTTGGCGAGCAAGTGAATGTCTTCACGGTCGAAAGGGGTGATGAAGTTCTCACTGAGTTCTGTGAAGATGGTGTGCGTGATATCGTCACCTACGTGTTCCAGATCCCGGATTTCCCTTACAATGTTTTCAATGGATTGTTGGTCTCTGGATGATACGAGCTCTTTGAGTTTGCCCGACATGTTAACCAAGTTGGTAGTAGCTCTTGCAAACGAGTCGAAGAACTTGCCTGATTTAGGCGCGAACATGGATAGAATACTCATGGTAAACCTTCCCTTATTGGGGAGCGCAAAGGTTTTACAAGATTCTATTCCCGGTACACATCGTACATTAGGAAATTGTTAAGTATGCATAGCGCCTGAGTTTCAAGCTCAGACCAAGCATTAAAGCACAACGCGGGATGATTCTTTCCACTTGATTTGGTGTTGTTTGTCATCAATGCGCTGATGATGAGCACCATTTTTCACTTCTCCATCTGTGTTGCTCATGGCGTGAGTTTAACCCGCTGAAAAAAAGTCCCGGAGCCAATCTCCCAACACGCATCACTGAGAATGAGCGGTGTGGTTTATCGGTATAAAGTGTACCCCGTGCACGGTCGTTTTCTGGCATAAAGCGCAAGGGAATTACTTCAATGTTAAGGAAAGATTACCAAGTACGAGAGCTGTGTTGGCAGCGCGGTGCGAACCTTAATTTCGCACACTCATAAATTGAACAGCATGGTACGCTCACTCGATTTCATCTTTCATGCGTTGCTACCGAAAGACAAAAAGTTCTTTCCATTACTGGACCAAGCCATGGACAATCTTGTTCGCACGGCTCAGACGTTTGAGAAAGCTTTGAAATCAGACTCTGTGCAGCGCTTGCAATTGTTGGAACAAATAGACCAATTGGAGAAGCAGGGTGATGAAATCACACATGCCATCACGCATGAGGCCGCGAGTACATTCATTGTTCCATTTGACCGCGAGGACATACAGGCACTGGCCATCGCCATAGATGATGTGGTGGACTTCCTTTATGGCACGGCTAAGATCATTGACCTCTATAAAATTCATGTTATCACACCCGATATGGTTCGCTTGTCCGAAATCATTTTGGAGTCCACTACGGAGTTGAAAGACGTGATTAAAGAAATGCGCAGCTTGCGCAACATTCCCAAGGTGAAGGAGCACATTGCGCAGATTGCCTCTTTGGAGCGCGAAGCCGATGAGATTCTCAATGCTTCTACTGTGCGCTTGTTTGAAGAAGAGAAGGACGCAATGTTATTGCTCAAGAAGAAGGAAGTAATCACCTTCATGGAATCTGCTACGGACAAGTGCAAAGAAGCGACCCACGTGATTGAATCGGTGGTCATTAAATTCTCCTGATACACGTTGTGAAAACGCGTTTTATGCTTGGGGCTTGACCTTTTCGGTGGGCTCGCCTTTCTTCTTGTGATACAAGTCTATGGCCACAAGTATCGCAGTGAATCCCCAGAACGGAATGGAGGCTTTGTCCAAATCCAAGTAATTGTTGAGCACCCCGTGGATGTAATAAGTCATCAGTCCTAAATAGGTAGAACCCACGAGCAACTTAAGGTTGCGCTCTCTCAAGTGATAGAACAAGCGGAAGGCCAGTTGTGAAACACCAAGCAGCAAAGCAATGAACAGAGCCATTCCGAGCACGCCCTGTTCGCACAACGGGCCGAGGTATTCGCTGTGAGCATTACCGCCATTTCCTTGTCGTGTGCTGATGATGGTGAGGTCTTTGGAGCGCTGGAACGGAGCATAAACGAATTGATAAGTTCCCGGTCCCCATCCTACCATCGGGCGCTCCTTGAACATCTCAATCGCACAATTCCAGCGGTTCAAACGCTCCAGGTTACTTGCATCGCTGGATACGTTACTCATGGAAGTGACGTGCTCTTCAAGTTTGTCACTACTGTCTTGCTTGTTGCGTGAGAGAGCTACTTGTAAATCATCCCAGCTCAGATAAACAAACGTGCCCGATACCAGCAATGCCAGCAATGCGGTGCGCAAACGAATGCGCAACAACATGACGACCAATATTCCCATAATGCCGGCAATGGAAAGCCATGCGGCCCGTGTATAAGAGAGAATGATTCCTACCGTGAGAATCACAAACCCAATGGTAAGCAAGACACGGAGCAACAAGTTCATGTGTTTGCGCATGAGCAAACCAATCACAACCGGGAAATACATTGCTAGCACGGCACCATAACTTGTGTGGTCTTTGAACAAGGGTTCCATTACCCAGTGCCCGGAAGTCTTGTCAAATCCGTATTGTGAGTGACGAATGACAGTGTAGATAATGACCGCACAAAGAGGGAAGAAATAACAAAGCAGATAGCGCTGCATGTTTTTTTCATCTTTAAAAAGATGCGTAGCAATGAAGTAAAACGATGCGATAAACCACATCCGCGTCAGCACGTATTTGATACTCACAATCGGTATTTCGCTGGTGATGCATGTGAGTACCATCCATGCCAAGTAGGCATAAATCACATAACTGATGGGGTGATGAAAGATGCGTTTGTCAATGCTATTACCTGATAGCAGCTTGAAGAAAAACAGAATCAGAATACCGAACAGCAGTGGCTCGGTGGGCAGCGCCATCCCGATACCTCCGAGTTTCATCTCCTCCAGATTGATGGAGAGCGGTGTGAAGAAAACAATGAAATACCAGAGCCATTCCAGCTTGAAGAAGGCTGCCCAGAACACAGCCAATATAAATGGAAGGAGAAGCACATAATAAAACTCTTGCCAGATGCCAATACCCATGATGAGTATCAATACCGCGGCACAGATATAGAGCCACTTGCGCTGTGTGCGCATATCAGCCGATTCCAAACCTGGAGTGATATTATAGCTTCCCTTCAGCACGCAGACGTTTGATGTTATCCCAAATCAACAAGAAGATGACTACAAAGACAAAAGCTGCTGCGGTACTCATTGCTACAATGACCCAGCGAACCGGCAATGCTTTTTTATCTGCTGCACTTGCATAGTCAACAATACGCATGGAAGGGATTTTACTTTCCACGTCAATTTTCATCAGGTCATAGCGTTTGCGCAAGGTCCCGAGTTTTTCATAGGCATTGTCCAAGCGGTTGTCCAACGCGTTATAAGCCGTTCCGTATTTGGATAAGAAATTCATTTGTTCCTGGATGGTGCGCGCTCTGTCAGGGTACCCTTCAGCAATGGCCACACCGTATTGTTCTGTCAAGGCAGTAATTTGGTTGCTGTAGTTATAGACCCCCAGTTCACGCAAGCGGTTCATGGAGTCTTCTGCGAGTTTGATTTCTTCCTCGAGGCTCTTCAATGAAGCTTCGGCATATTTGAATGCTTCGCGTGCCCGGTCGCTGCTGAGTTTATTGGCAACGGAGTCAGCGAAGTAGGCTATGTCATTGGCCATGTTCTTGGCGCGTTCAGGGTTAACGTCCAACACCGCCACTTCCACGGAGCCAAACTTGGTAAGCTTCGCAGAAACGTTTTCGTTATAAGCCCTTCCAATCAGTGTATTGGCACCTCGCTGGTCTTTTTTTACATTATATACATCCCACAGGTTATAGCGGTCGATGATTTTGTTCCGCACCTGATCGGAGTTGATGATTTGGATGAGGCGCTCGGCATCTTCTTCTTCACCGTACATCAAGAGGTCGGCTTTCTGCACGTCTTCCAAGAGTTGGGCACCAAAGGAGTGCTGACGTTCGGCATAGAGCACCACAGTACTCTTGTATCGGCTCGGAATCAACAAGCTAACAATAGCGGAAATCACAGCTGCTGCGGTGCATACAATGATGATTGGTTTGCGCCACTTATAAAGCAAGATGAGCAAGTTGGATGAATCGAGCGAGGTAGGTGATTCAGACATAAGCAATAATTAAATGGTGTCTTATTTTGTTATTATGAGGCCAAAGTTAATCGTCCTTAGTCTCTAGACTTCATCAATTGTATAAAGCCTTTCCAGTCAAGAATTTTGGTAATGGCCATCAGCAGCACACAACACACTGCGAAGAAGCCGATGTTATATGCAACAGGTAGGCGGGATATTGTTGGTGTTGAAAAAATGAAGCCCACAGCGAGTGAAGCTGTGGCAAACAGCACTGCGCGTAAAAGCGTTGATTTGAAATTGCCAATGGAAAATCTATCGCGCACCACCATGATTTGCGCAAGTAACACCATGAACTGTGTGAAGAAACTCGCACGTGCCGCACCCAGTGCTCCGAATTGAGGAATGTAAAATGTGTTGAGCAAGATGTTGTAAATCATCGCACCCAGTGCCATATAAATCATCGGACGCAAGTCGCCAGCAGCAGTGATGAGCGTGCCGAAGATGTATTGCAATGAGAAGCAAATCACACTCGCCATGAGCCATCCGAATACCGGAGTTGCTTCCTGCAAGTGATGGTCATAGATAAAGCCCAAGAGTGTTTCGCCAAAGAAGAAAGCTGCGCAACCTATTGTAAACACACCGGCAAACATGACTTTGAAACTCAACTGAAGCAGGTTTGCAATGGGTTCGTTGCGCTTGAGCATGCGAGCGAACATCGGCAGTAACAATACTGCAAACAGATAAGCAATCATGTTGACAGCTTCGAAGATGCGATAACACATGGCATAGATGCCCGCTTCCACCGGGCTGTCCAAGCGCTCGAGCATTACACCATCAATGCGATAGGCCACCATGGAAAGGAAGGACATAATCGTGAATGGTGCAGATTGATACAAGATGCCACGAATGAGTTTGCCGTTCCATCGCCATTGTAAGCGCTCGGAATGACGCAACACCATCGCAGCAGCTACTACGAGTGTTATGAAGTACGCAGCGGTTTGCCCATACACGAGCCATTCAAGTTGAAAAGGCTGCGTGCCGGTAATACCACCCCACAGCAACAAGCTCATGGAGACGAGCAACAACAAGCGGTCCAGCACACTGATGATGCTATCGTGACGAAACAGATGCAACCCCGTGAGGTACGAGCGGAAGAACAATACACCACTGGCGAGTACTTGGTTGAAAGCCAATACGGTCAATAACCACATTTGCCACGCGCTATAATCCAGTATCCACCCAATAATTACACACAAGACGAAATAGGCCAGCGCTAGTAGAAGTCGCAGAGCGATGAGTCCGGAGAGATGATGCGAGCGCACGACTTCGTTTTGTGCGGTATGGCGCGTGTTCCAATTGGTGGTACCAAGGTCCAACAAGATATTGAGGATGAACGAAAAGTTGAGCAATGCGAAGTAGCTACCAAAGCTTTCCGCACCCACACGGTTCTGAATCTCCGCTTCCACCACAAGCAGATAGAACGGCTTGACCAGCAGGTTGAGGCCTACCAGCAAAATGAGATTCGTTATAAAAGTCCTGTTCAAACCGGGCGGAAAGGTATTGAATGGCTCACAAGTGTATGCGACCCGGTACCGTGGAGTTGTGAGCCGGGGATGGTTGAAGGCGAAGGAACGCTAGGACTACTTCAAACCGGATTACAAAATACTCAAGTTCACACCTGAGAGAACCAGAATAATCAATACGGCACCCACAATCACGCGGTACCAGCCAAATGCTTTGAATCCGTATTTTGTAAGGAAGCTGATGAAGAATTTAATTGCGAGCATCGCTACGATAAACGCTACGGCATTTCCCACAAGAAGTGTAGTAAGGTTTTCACCTTGGAAAATCTCCGGAGTGGTTTTTACGCTTTTGTAGAGTTTATAGACAGATGCTCCGAACATGGTAGGCACAGCGAGGAAGAAAGAGAACTCTGCTGCTTGCTTTCGTGTGAGGCCTTGTGTCATACCGCCAATGATAGAAGCCGCACTGCGCGATACCCCCGGAATCATTGCGATACATTGGAACAAGCCAATCTTGAATGCTTTGGGATAAGTGATTTCTACTTCGCGCTTTGGGTTGAGCCATTTATCAATGAAGATGAGCAGCACGCCCCCCAGCAACAACATGATGGCCACCACCAAAACGCTCTCCAGCAATTCATCAATGAAATCGCTGAGCAGCAATCCAAACACCACTGCGGGAAGAAATGCCACAAAGAGTTTGTAATAGAAATTGATGCTTTGAAAGAAGCGCTTCCAATACAATATCACCACACTGAGGATGGCACCAAACTGGATGTTGATGACAAATGCTTTCACGAAATCGCTGTTTTCCACACCCAGTAAAGCCTGGGCAATAATCATGTGTCCGGTACTGGAAATGGGGAGAAACTCCGTTAAACCTTCAACGATAGCGATGATAATGGCTTCAAAAAGCGTCACAGGAAAATGCGATTAGAGAGGGTGAATTATTGTTTGTCTTGCTCTTGTACACTGTTAGATTTCGGTTTGTACATGATGGCATAACCAATCACAACATAACCAATCAACACCACGATGGGCGCGAGGGTAATTCTGCGGAAGCTGAAAATTTCTTCGCTGAATACATTCGGATCGGCACTTCCACCACCACTCATGAGCATGTATCCGATAGCGAGGATGCCCACGCCCAACAGCATCAACATGTAATTTTTCTTCTGTAGAGGGAGCTGAAGTTTTGATGGAGTAGAAGATGTTTTTTGTGCCATAAGTAATACCGTAAAAAATAGAGCTTCAAAAATAAGGTGTTGCAAAGAAGGGGTAAAGCATCGGTTTGACCAAGAACAAAAAGGACAACATACCCCACTTGCGTTGTTGATAGCCGGTGGAGTTTCAGGCAATTTCCCAGTTGGCCACGGGGCCATCGATTTCAGTGAACAGGGGATGCACATCCCAGTGAGGTTCCTTTTCCAGTGATGCAAAGCGTTTTGGGTCGCGCAAAGCGAGCTTTTGGAGCAGGTGATTGCGTTCATAAGCAATCTGTCCGGTGGTGACATAGATGGTCTGTACGTTATGATGCGAACCGATTTTATGATTGTCAAACTTGTAGCCACGTTGTTGAGCCTCCAGCCAAACGTGATACAAGTAAGCGTTGATACAATCCAGCGGTGCGGGCGTTTCTTTGAAACGATACAGCTGCGGATGATGGGTGTAGCCTTTGGTTAGGCCTGCCAGCACATGTTGGGCAAGCAATGTTTCGCGCCACAAAGCAACAAGGCCTTTGGTGTCAAGGTGGCGGGGATGAATGGACCAGATGCGCATTACCACAAAGATGCGCGTAAGGATGTGTTCATGAGGGAATAAAAAAAATCCCGCTGGTGTCCAATGACCGCTAGCGGGATGTTGAAAGCAAATTATTAAGAAATGGAAATTATTTCATCTCAATGAGCTTGAACTCACAGCGTCTGTTGATGCCGTATTCTTCTTCTTCGCACGGCACCCCATCATCGCATCCGTTGAGAGAGCGTTGTTCGCCATACCATTCGGCTTTGAAGCGGTCGCGCTTGAAGCCCTTCTGCATGAGATAACCTTGTACAGCCATTGCGCGTGACATGGACAGGCTCTCGTTGTATGCTTTGCTGCCGCGTGAGTCACTGTGCGCGCGAATGAGCAAGCGCGTATTCGGATTATCCTTCATGAGTTGTGCAATGCGATCCAATGTCGGAATATCTTCTTTGCGGATGAGTGCTTTGTTGTAATCAAAATGCACATTGTCGATTTCCAATGCATTGAGGTCGATGTATGCAGGAATGTAGTCAAACTCGGATCTGCTTGCCATACCGGAGTTTTGCGCATATCGCTCTTCGCGTTGTGCTTTCTCGATGGCAGCAATGCGCTCTTTCGGGTATTTCTCTTCGAGCAGGATGTTCAGTGCTGATTTATAAGCAGCAATGGCATCATCATGTTTGCCTTGAGCCGAAAGTTCATCAGCTTCTTTTATGAGTGCCTCATACTTGGCACGGTCATTTGCCAGGCGTTCTTCTTCTAGGCGCTGGTCAATCACTGCTATTTGATTTTGTGCATACTTGTTGGCCGGCATCATGGCTGAAGCACTGGTGTATGCTTTGCGGGCTTCATCCAGTTGGCCTGCAGCGAGCAATGCATCGGCTTCGGCAATTTTGCTGTTGTATTTGGCAGTTGTTTCGTCTGCTGGCGCTATGGAGCTTTCAGCTGCTTTGGCCGTTGCTTGGGAGGTAGCACTGTTCTTATTTCCGGAGGTGACGGCCTTGCTGTCCGTAGAAGCGGTGGTGGTTTCGTTTTCGATGAATGTCTTTGCAACAGCAAGACCTTCACCTTCAACGCGTGTCAACTTACCGGAATGGTTAGGCATTTTGGTCAATGCGACCATGTTGCTACCAATGTTGATATATGGGTCATGGATATTGCCGGGCACTTCATAAATCAGAGCGGGAGTGCTCTCATCGAAGTATTCACCGTTCATCATGTACACGGCCACCTTTTCACCGGCCATGGCAGAGAATTCAAAGCGTTCTGTTTCGCTGAGGCGTTGGTAAGTGGTAAGTCCTGTGGTCAGGTTTTTAATGGCGATTTGCTCACCGGCAAGGGAAACATTCTTAACACCGGCCTTAAGCGTACCGGCAACCATCAATTGTTCTACGAAGCGATGCTTGTAGCTGAAGATATCGTCATCGCCCATGCCGCTTCTGTTGGAGCAGAAGAATCCAAGGTCGGTTTCTTTGTCATAAATGAGTGCGAAATCATCGTGGTGTGAGTTAATGGGTGCACCCATGTTGCGTGGGAGTTGCCATTTGCCTTCTTTGAACTCTGACATAAAAATATCGAGGCCACCCAGACCTGCATGGCCATCGGATGTGAAGTACAATACGCCATCATCACTGATGGATGGAAACATTTCATTGCCTTCTGTATTGATGGTTGGGCCGAGGTTTTCAGGCTCTGACCAACCTTCACCTGAGCGATAGCACACGTAGATATCGCTACCACCAAAACCACCGGGCTTTGTACTTACGAAGTACATCGTTTGCCCATCTTTTGTAACGGTCACGTGTCCGGTGGAATAATCGTTGTTGTTATAACGCCATTCTTGAGCGGGAGTCCATTGTCCGTTTTCGTATTTGGACTCGTAAATCTTTAGGTTCACGTTGCCGTTTTTATCACGCACCGGCTTACCGCCTTTCATGTTGGTGCGTGTGATGAACAACGTGTTCAGTGCGAAGCTGTAAAATGCTGGTCCGTCATGATACTTGGAATTCACCTTGTTGCTGAGTTTCTGCGGATTGGCTAATTCGTTATCGGCTGTGAGGTCGCAGATGTATACATCCAGATAAGGTTGTTCCTCACCAATTTTTGTGTTGTCGAAGTTGACAGCTGAAACCAATATCCTCTCATTCTGAAACCATGAAGCATTAATAATGGGCATCGCGTTGTTGATGTGTTGGCGCTTCATGTCATAGCGCAATGTGTCGGCAAAAAGGTCTTGGTAATACAGTTTGTCACGCAGGTGGCTTTGTGCACGCAGGTCATTGGGAACCAGTTTTTGATAATTTTCATACCAAAAGATAGCTTCATCATACTCTTGCATGCTCTTGAGTGCTTCGGCATAATAAAGCATGTCATTGGCATTGGATGGATCGAGTTCGAGCGTCTTGCGATACCATTCGGCAGACATATTGAGTTGTCCGAGTCTGCGGTAGGTATTGGCTATCCTTCTGGTGACAGCAGGATCAGAGGGCGATGATTCATAAACAGTTTCATAGAAATACATCGCTTGGTCGTAGTCAAACTTGTCAAAGGCTTTGTCGCCTTTATCAAGTAATGGATTGGTTTGGCTGTTGGCTGTATTCCAAAAAGATAATACCATGAAGGATACAGCGGTAAAGTAAATTCTCATGTTATAGGGTTTATTGAAAATTGTGCCTCTTATACTTCATATATAAGCGAAAGGTTCGCTTCTGGGATATTTTGTAAAAGCTTCAGCCAATTAACCCAATGGCTTGTCATGGAGTTTCTTGTTGAATTGCAAAAGAGATTGCTTTTGATGTAACGCTTTGTGCACCATGGGCCGGGTACACTTCACGCAGCAGTGTTGAAATCTTGCAGTATGCTTGGAAATTCGGTTGTTAATGAACGTCACTTTTGTAGAGCTCTAACTTTATCATAATTGTCTTAGAGAAAAATACTTAAGCCCGTGATGATAAAGTAGTACACCAAAACTATTTTGAAATATGGTCAAACCATTACGTCTCTTTACATTCTTAGTATTATTCCTTTGGCTTAGCAAAGAGATTGGTGCACAAATAACCATTCTAGATCCTGAAACAGGACTTCCTACAACTTCCTATGAGTTGAATGATTGGGTGTGTCGGGGAAGCAGCATTGAGCACTGTATCACAGTAGAAAATCCGGGAGCTACTGCTCCGTACATTTCATCATATACCACCGGTGGTGGTACCATTGTGATAGCTCCTCCAACACAGCCATCACCGTTGTGTTTTCGTTTCACTGCAGGATTCAGTCAGTTGGGTGAGAATGTAATAACACTGACCATTGCCAATAATTTGGGGCAGACCAGAGAGGTGGATATTACGGTTACCGTGGTCAATCAGAACACCCCGATTGATGCAGGACCCAACCAGTCATTGTGTTGGCCAACCAATTCTACAACGCTCACAGCTGTAAACCCAGATCCGTATGCAAGTGGTTATTGGACTACGTTCGTTGGCCCGGGTGAAATATCCGGTGGATTTGACTCGCCACACGTAGCAGGTGTGGACCAACGCGGTGGCCCTACCGTGACCGTGAGCAACTTGCAGTTGGGAAATAATATGTTCCGCTGGACGCAAGTGTATCCATGCGGTACAACGACCTTCGATTTGGTTACGATTTATGTCTATAATGGCACACCTCCCATTGCGGATGCAAACACCTGCTTTCCGTCCACGGGAGATCATGCCACCAAGACCGTCACATTGTGTGGAACGAATAGTTATACCTTGTGTGGAGTCTCACCTGGAACGGCAGCTACCGGCACATGGAATATCTTGAGTGGTTGCGGTACCATTTATAACATCAATAACGCAACGGCAGATATCACCAATCTCTGCGCGGGCTGCAATAGCCTTGAATGGTCCATCAGCAATGGTACTTGCCCCGGAGGTGATACGCGCGATACCGTCACCATTTGTGTTTATCCCAGTATTCAAGAAGCAACGACAGCCGGTTCCTTGTCGCATTGCCTTGGTGCAGGAGGCGCAGTCTTGTTGACGGGTAATGTGCTGGTGGGTGCAAATACCGGTTTGTGGACTTTTGTGGACGGTCCTGTCACACCCACAATTGTGAACCCTACCTCACGCATCACCAATGTTCAAGGGTTGACACAGCCCGGTACGTATGAGTTTCAATGGACCATCACCAGTGGACCATGCGGAAGCTCTTCTGCAAGCATGTTCATTCATGTCTATTCACCCAGCACTCCTGTAAATGCCGGTAGTGATATAGAAGTGTGTTTGCCATCGAACAGTGTGGTATTGGCTGCAACGGCCCCTACAGCTCCTGCAACAGGAACATGGACCGTTGTACAAGGAACGGGTTCGTTTGCTAACCCAAATGATCCCAACACGATTGTCAGCGGTCTTTCTGTCGGAGTGAATACTTTCCGCTGGACGGTATCCAACGGGCCATGCTCGAATAACAATTCTTATGACGAGGTAAATGTGATTGTTTATCCTGTGAGCCAGCCTGAAGCCAATGCCGGTAGCGATATCTACCTCACATCCACCGGAACACCTGTTTCCACCACACTGAATGCCAACACAGCAGTAGCTCCGGGGCAAGGAACTTGGACAGTTACAGGCCCAACCGTTCCCGTTTTCACACCGGATGCCAACACACCGAATGCGACCGTATCCAACCTGATGCCCGGTGTTTACACTTTCACATGGACATTGGACAACGGAAGTTGTAGTGCACCTAACAGTGATGAGGTGTTGGTAACGGTTTATGATTGTAATGAAACAACAACCGATGCGGGTCCTGACCAAGATATCTGCTCTCCGGCATCCAGTGTGGCAATGGCTGCGACACCTGCTCCGGTTCCTGCCATCGGTACATGGACAATCGTTCAAGGCGGTGGCTCCATTGCCGATATCCATGACCCGACAACGAATATTACAAACCTACCTGTCGGTGTCAACATCTTCCGCTGGACGGTAGTGAACGGTAGTTGTTCTACATTTCATAGTGATGTTACCATTAATGTATTTGACAATACAGCAACTGCAGCAGATGCGGGTACTTTGCAAGAGCATTGTGTAGATGGCTCTGCATTGGTTGTTACATTAAATGGTAATGCACCTGTTGCACCCGCTACGGGTACTTGGTCGGGCCCTGGTTCCATTGCGGATATTCATGATGCAGGCACAACGGTAGAAAACCTGCCTGTCGGTGTCAACACCTTCACATGGACTATCAACAACGGGCCATGTGGTTCATCCAGCGATCAGGTGTCCATCAATATTTTCTCACCCGGCCAGACACAGGCCTATGCCGGCCCGGACCAACAACTCTGCGTTACTGCCAACACTACTTCCGTAGTAGGCAACAGTTTGATTTCTCCTGCAACCGGCACATGGTCAATTGTATCCGGTGGTGGTGTGATTACATCTCCAAACAGCCAAGCTACTACCATTACCGATATTCCTGTGGGGCAAAACATCTATCGTTGGACGATAGACAACGGCCCTTGTGCATCACCGCTTCAGACCTCTGATGATTTGATGATTGAGGTTTTCAGCAATATGCAACCGGCCGCCAATGCCGGTCCTGACCAATCCGTTTGTAGCTCTGAGACGACCATCACATTGGCCGGTAATGGTGTGATTGTTCCGGCTGTGGGTACATGGACAGTGAGCCCGGCAGGTCCTGTTTTTGCAGATGAACATTCTCCCACCACTACGGTTACATCGCTCACTCCGGGAACGGTGTACACCTTTACATGGACCATCAACAACGGAACATGCGGCACTACATCCGATGAGATGTTGTTGAATTATTACAATGCAGATCAAACGGAAGCTTATGCAGGTAGCGATATCAGCATCTGTTTGCCAACGAATAGCGTACAACTTTCAGCCAATGCGGCAGATAATCCTGCTACAGGAAGTTGGACATTGATAAGCGGTCCAAATACACCTGTGTTTGATCCGGAAGATCCGGAGACGACTTTGTCAGGTTTAGTGGCCGGTACTTACGTAATGCGTTGGACGATCAACAACGGTGTTTGTTCAGGAGCCATCACCAGCGATGAGGTAACCATCAACGTTTATAGCAATACACAAATACCAGCGAATGCCGGTTCAGATCAGCAAATCTGTATGCCGGTTAATTTTACAACACTGGTGGCCAACAATGTGATTGCCCCTGCTGTGGGCACATGGACACAAGTGAGCGGACCATCTAACGCCACCATCAACAACCCGAACCTCAGCACGGTGAGTGTTACCGACTTGCAAGTGGGCTGTTATGTATTCCGTTGGACCATTGATAATGGAGCCTGTGATGGTAGCGTTACTTATGATGATGTAACGGTATGTGTATTCAGCAACAACCAGGCGGTAGCCAATGCGGGTCCGGATATGAATGTGTGTACACCTGCAACAATTGTGGAGTTACAAGGCAACAGCATCATTGCTCCTGCTCAGGGAACATGGACGGTACTTAGTGGGCCGAATACGCCCACATTTACTCCGGATGCTCATACACCGAATGCAACGCTTGGCAACCTCGTCATTGGAACTTATGAATTGCGTTGGGATGTAAGCAATGGATCTTGTAACAATGCGAACACCAGCGATGTGATTACAATTAAAGTGTTTGACTCCACAGCTCCGGTGGCATCAGCCGGTGCATTGCAAGAGTTGTGTTCGCCAGCGCACACAGTAACGATGGATGCCAATGCAGCCATTGCCCCTGCAGTAGGAACATGGACCTTGATTAGCGGTAATGGTTCCATTACTTCTATTCATGATGCACAAACTTCTGTTACGAATATTCCTGTAGGTGTGAATTGTTTCCGCTGGACCATTGACAACGGTGGTTGCGGGGCAGGCACCTCATCAGATGATGTGTGTGTGAATGTTTACTCAAGCAACCAAGCCGTTGCCAATGCCGGTCCTGATATCGACATCTGTACACCACAGGATGAAGTGATCATGGCAGCAAATGCGGTTACGCTGCCTGCTGTAGGACATTGGGAACAAGTAAGCGGTCCTGACACAGCCAACATTGTATCACCTAACTCACCCAATACGGTAATCAATGGATTGGTTATTGGTTGTTATGAGTTCCGCTGGACAATTGACAATGGAACGTGTGCGAATCCTGTTTCATCTGATGTTGTTGAGGTATGTGTGTTCATGGGAGGTGCACCCGCAGCTTTTGCAGGTGATGATATTGAATTATGTTCTCCACTCAGCAGCACGGTGATGGCAGCTGAAGCAGCAATTGCTCCGGGTGTAGGAACATGGCAATTGCTCAGCGGTCCCAACACACCCACATTCGATGAGAACGACCATGAAACCGTGATCAACGGATTGATTCCGGGGGTTTATGTATTCCAATGGTCATTGAATTATTCATCGTGTGGTTCCCAAAGTGATGAAGTGACAATTACAGTATTCGACAGTGCACAAGGTGCGGCAGTAGCGGGAGATGACCAAGCATTGTGTACACCAACCAGCAGCACGGTGTTGAATGCACAACCTGTATTGGCACCGGGCTATGGCACATGGTCATTGCTCACCGGTGATGTGGACTTCGTGGATATTCATGACCCGGCTACCACTGCCTATAACATTCCAACGGGTGTTCACACGTTGGTTTGGACGGTTTATAATGGCGATTGCCTTGCCAATGATTTGACCACCGATACCTTGGTAATAGTCATCAACGACAATGCGCAATTACCAGCAGTTGTCGGAAGCGATATTTCAATATGTACACCGCAAAGCAGTGTGACTTTGCAAGGATCTGCCTTGTTGCCACCGGCAGCGGGCACATGGACCACTACAAGCAATGCCACCATTCAACAACCAAATGCAAGCACGACTACCGTGGATGATTTGGAAGTTGGTGTACATGAATTCTGTTGGACCATTGATAACGGCTCCTGCGCAAACAGCATCACAAGCGATTGCCTCAACGTATTGGTATACGATGCCACACAAGAACAAGCCAATGCAGGGGCCGACCAAGAGCTATGCGCTGTGGGTACTTCATGTGCTACCATGACAGCCAACAGTGTGATTACACCGGCCTTTGGAACATGGACACAAATTGACGGGCAAACTGCAGCAACGATTGCCGATATTCATTCTCCGACTACCACCATTTGCGATTTAGCACCGGGTATATATGTGTTCCAATGGTGTATTGATAATGGTCCATGCGGTGCAATTACATGTGATCAGGTAACAATCACTGTGTATCCGAGTGATACACCATCGGCATATGCGGGTGCGGATATCTCCATCTGTACACCGCAGGCCACGGTGAACATGGATGCCAGCGTGACGCAACATCCGGCTTATGGTGAATGGCAATTGATTTCCGGTACAGGAAACATTGTTGACAGCGACAATCCGCAGACATTGATCCAAGGACTTGAAGTAGGTGAGAGCAAATTCACATGGTGTGTGTTCAATGGTGCGTGTCCTAATTCACAGACATGCGATACAGTTGCAGTGTTTGTTTATGACTCATCGGCTCCGGTTGCTTATGCAGGTCCTGACCAAGATGTTTGTTCTACTGCTACCACTGTCACCATGGATGCAAGCGCTGTGACTTATCCGGGACTAGGCACTTGGACAGCTCTCGGCAACTACGCTTCCGCTATTGATGACATTCATAATCCGCAAACGACATTGAGCGGATTGGGTGTCGGTGAATATGAATTTGTATGGACAGTGAACAATGGCCCATGTGCAACAGCCATTACATCTGACATTGTAAGAATTCGCATTTACGATGCAAATCAGACCGATGCCTTTGCAGGTGATGATATATCCATTTGCACACCGCAATCCATGGTAACCATGAACGCGAATGCCGTGACATTCCCTGCAACGGGTACTTGGCAGGCACTGCCACAAGCAAGCGGTGCCATTGCTGCGGCCAACAATCCGAATACACAAATCACAGGATTGACTCCGGGAATCAGTCAGTACTTATGGACGATTGACAATGGCCCGTGTGCGAATGCATTATCAAGTGACACCATTACAATTGCCGTATTTGATTCAAACGTTCCTCCGGCTCATGCTGGGGCGGATCAATACTTCTGTGCACCGATTGATTTAAGTCCAATCAGCGCAACATTGAATGGTTCAGCGGTAGTAGGTGCCGGTGTCGGTACATGGACACAAGTATCCGGGCCTAACACAGCAACCTTCACAGATGAACACAGTCATGCTTCTGAAGTAACAGGATTGGTTGTTGGTCAATATGTTTTCAAATGGAGTGTGCAGAACGGGCCTTGCGGAGTGACGGAAGATGAAATGTCCATCTTCATCAATGACCCGAATGTTCCTCAAGCTGAAGCCGGTCCTGATATGGATTATTGTACACCGGTTGATATGCACCAATTGGCTGCAACACCGGTTCCATTCCCGGCACAAGGAACCTGGACTGCTTTCCCGCCTGTGCCTATTGGTCCGGATATTCATGACCCGAATGCCATAGCAACCAACCTATCTGTCGGTTATCAGCTCTTCATGTGGACAGTGAACAACGGAGCTTGTCCCGAAAGCTCAGATTTCGTGCAAATCCGCGTATTCGATGAATTCCAGCCAAGTGCAAATGCCGGTGTGGATATTGAGTTGTGCTTGCCAACAACAGAAGTATTCTTGGAATCAACAGATATCTATGCTCCTGCAATTGGTATCTGGTCCAAGGTAAGCGGATGTTCATCAGCGAGCATCACGGACGTGAACAACCCGAACACCTTGGTGACCAATCTATGTGTGGGCACACAATGCTTCCAATGGATGGTGGACAATGGTCCATGCCCGAATGGCAATACACGCGATACCGTATGTGTTCGTGTGTACGACCCAACCATTGTTGTAGAAGTAAGCGAAGACCAATTCATTTGTACTCCTGAAAGTTCAGTGACTGTATCGGGAACAATTCCTCAAGACCCGAATACAGGTACATGGACAGTGATTCAAGGTGGTGGCACCATTGCTGAACCTAACCATCCAACAACTGATATCAATGACTTGCCTGTTGGTATCAACATATTTCGCTGGCAGTTCTACAATGGAAATTGTGACACGCAGCCATATGACGAAATCACCATCAATGTGTATGACCAATCACATCCATGGGCTGATGCCGGTGAAGATGTAGAGATGTGTTATCCATCCAATAGCACAACCCTTTCGGGCAATACCCCCATTACACCGGCTATCGGTTATTGGACACTTGCTTCCGGCAGCGGAACCATCGTCAATCCGAATAGTCCGACAACAGAGGTGATTGATTTGGCAGTAGGTGTGAATGAGTTTGTATGGACCATTCAAAACGGACCGTGTTCAGATTCGGTGATGACAGATACAGTTCGTGTTCATGTCTTCCCTGAAAATCCACAAGTGGCTGTAGGAGGTCCGGATTTGGAAATCTGTACACCTGATAACTCAGTGACATTGCAAGCAATGGCTCCTTTGTTACCATCTGTAGGTGTGTGGGAGGTGATTGAGTTGAATGGTCAAATCACCGATGTAAACAATCCTGCTTCCACTGTGGAGTTCCTCAGTGCCGGTACACACTTGTTGCGTTGGATAATCGATAACGGACCATGTAATGCGGACGATGCCGATACGGTGGCCATCTATGTTTACAACCAAACAGCACAACATGCCGAGGTAGGTGAGGACATCGAGTTGTGTGCTCCGTTGTCTGAAACAGTTATTGCAGCAAATGAAGCAATGAGTCCCGGAATCGGATGGTGGTCGGTGCTTTCATCTACTAATGGAACACCTCAGATTACGGACCCAACGGCAGCACAAACAACGGTTACCAATTTGTCCATTGGTGTTACTGAATTGGTGTGGACTATTGACAACGGACCATGCGGCATTACATCCGATACATTGCGCATCACCGTATTTGATCCCACCTCACCAAGTGCAAGTGTGCAGGAGGATGAAATGCTTTGCGATGTACCGGAGTGTGTTGAGCTCATTGGTACCACGCCAACCTTCCCTGCTTATGGATGGTGGACACAAGTTGCAGGTGACAACACCGCAACCATTGAAGACGTGAATGCAGCGACTACATCAGCATGTGGACTTGCACTCAATGAATCAGCATTTGTATGGAACGTTTACAACGGTTCATGTTCAAACGGAAACACCACTGATACGTTGTGGTTTTACATCTATGATTCACAAGTAGCTCCGGCATATGCGGGTGAAGACGCTGCTTATTGTGACCCGGGAACAGTGAATCATCAATTGATGGGAAGTCCTGTATCCGGTACCATTGCAGGGCTTGCGGTTGGCACATGGACAGGACCTGCAGGTGTAATAGAAAATCCGAACAGCCATTTAACCATGGTGAATGATTTGCCTTCAGGTGAGCATTGCTTCACTTGGACAGTGGACAATGGCGCATGCGGTGTCACATCGGCCGAAGTATGTATCACTGTTTATAATCAAAATCAGGCACCCGCATTTGCAGGCAATGATGTTGAAATCTGTGCAAATGAATTCATACCGTTCTTCCTCAACGGCAATGAGCCGGAGGCCCCTGCGACAGGTCAATGGACAGTATTGCAAGGTCCCGCTGAATTGCAGGGAGCAGAGAACAACGATGCGTTTGTGAGCTCCTTGGGTGAGATTATTACAGAGTTGGTAGATGTGTACAGTGTGCTTGCTTGGACCATTGATAACGGTGTGTGTGGTTCAACAAGCGATACCGTAACCTTCACACTCAAAGACTGTGAGACGCTTAAAATTCCTGATGCGTTCTCGCCAAACGGTGATGGTGTCAACGATGTGTTCTACATCCCGAACATTGAATATTATCCGAATAACCGCTTGCAAATCTTCAACAGATGGGGAGCACTTGTCTATGAAGGTGCACCATATAAGAACGATTGGGACGGGCGTTCCACTCACTCTGCCACCATTGGTGAGGAGCTGCCTGTTTCTGCTTACTACTACGTGTTGAGTCTGGGGCAATCCTATGATGAAGTTACTGATAAAGTGTTCACCGGTTACATCTATTTGAAACGATAAACGGAAGGCCAAATGATGAGAAAGAATAACATGCGACAAACGAGCCAACACATCATGCAGAAGCTGTGTGTTTTGGTATTGCTCGGTATGGCGGTATGCCAGATGACCGCCCAACAAGACCCGATGTTTACGCAATACATGTTTAATACGTTGAGCATCAACCCAGCGTATGCGGGTAGCGCTGACCGTTTGAGTGCCGTGGCGCTCCATCGATCTCAATGGGTGAACTTTGAAGGTGCGCCTACTACACAAACCGTTACGGTTCATTCTCCTTTGAAGAAAGAAAACATCAGTCTTGGAGGCAGCATCATCAATGACGCGTATGGACCGGTGAAGCAGATAGGTTTTTACCTCGATGCCAGTTATCGCATCTTCTTTGGTGAGAACCGCCTGGCGTTTGGTCTCAAAGCGGGAACCAATATGTTCAGTGCCAACCTCATTGACCTCAATCCGCTCATGCCGAATGACAATGCATTTGCAGCAAACATTAGCAGCAAGGCATTGCCCAACTTTGGTTTCGGTGCGATGTATTACAGCAAGCGCTTCTATTTGGGTGCTTCAGCACCGAAGCTGTTGGCCAATAAACTCATCGATGGTGACCTTCCTGATTTCCTCAACAACCAAGAACGTCAGCATATTTTCCTCATAGCAGGTGCGGTGTTTGATATTTCGTATTACACCAAGTTCAAACCGACATTGTTGGTGAAAGCCGTCAATGGTGCGCCCATTGCTGCAGAGGTGACAGCGCAATTCTTGTTCTTCGAAAAATTCTGGGCCGGTGCGATGTACCGCTGGGAGGATGCAGCAGGTATTTTGTTGCAATATGAAATCAACAACAGATTCAAGATTGGTTATGCCTATGACTACACCTTGTCCGATATCCGCAAGTACAGTGATGGCTCCCATGAAATCATGCTTGGATTTGATTTAATAAGAGGTTATGGTGGAGATGTTTCACCGCGCTATTTCTAAACACAACACGAATACACGACCCTTTATGTTCCGTAAAGAGATGAAGAATATAGGCTGTATGATCTTACTGGGATGCTTGCTCATCATGGCACCCAAACATACCATGGCCCAAAAGTCCAAGTTCAAGCTCGCTGATAAATTCTATCAGACCATGGACTATACGATGTCGGGTAATATCTATCGCGATATCGTTGCAAGCGCAAAGTATGCCAACGATACACTGGCATTGCGCAGGCTTGCATATGGTGAGTTGTATCTCGGCAAACTCATCGACTCCGAGAGTTACTTCAACAAATTGGTAAAGCTCAATGCCGCGACCGAAAAGGATTACATCACACTGGCTGATGTCCTCAAGAAACAAGGCCGCTATGCCGATGCAATGAAAGTGTATGAGAAAGTATTGGCAGTGAACCCAAACAATGACATTGCGAAACGTCACCTCGAACAACCAAACTTTGTAGAGGGGCTCAAGCAGGATTCAATGATTTATACCATTCGCAATTCTGACATTAATAGTGCTGCTTCAGATTTTGCTCCTGCTTTCTTCATCAAGAATCAAGTATTGTTCAGCTCCTCACGTGCCAATGGCAGCAAGAGCATGCGTACCTATAAGCGCACGGAACAATCTTACCTCGATATTTACCTAGCAGATGTAGCCGCTGACAGCTCACTCAAGAGTGCACGCCCTATCTCGGATAAGATCAATACGCGTTATCACGAAGGGACAATGACTTATCATGCTGTGCAAGGAAAGGTTTACTTCACACGCAACAACTACCTTGATGGTAAAGTGAACAAGGATAAAAGTCAGAACCTGAAGCTTGCGATTTACAGCGCGACTTACAATGCAGAGAAGAATCAGTTCACAGCGTATGAATCCTTTCCGTATAACAATCCATCCTATTCTGTTGGACACCCAACACTCAATGCAAGTGGCAATCGCTTATACTTTGTGAGTGACATGCCCGGTGGAATGGGTGGTACCGATATCTACTACTGCGAATTGAAAGACAATGCCTGGAGCACACCGGTGAATGCCGGAAGCAAAATCAACACCTCCGGTGATGAGATGTTCCCGTTTATGGTCAATGACAGCATCATGTATTTCGCATCCAATGGTCATGTGGGTCTTGGCGGTTTGGATTTGTTTTATACCAATGTCTTGACTGATGCACCTGTATTGAATGCCGGTTATCCTGCCTCAACACGATATGATGACTTTGCATTGATCTGTCATCCGGATGAAGTGATGGGTTACTTCAGCAGTTCGCGAAAAGGCGGCAAGGGTGATGATGACATTTATGAATACCGCTTGAAGCCCGTGGATACCGTATTGGTAAGCGGAACGGTGTATGACTTAGAAAGTATGAAACCGCTGGCCGGAGTGCTTATTAAGGTACCAACCGCTGACGGATCGGTGGTGGAAGTAATGACCGACAATCAAGGGAAGTATTCGGTAAAGGCACCATACGCTCCTGAGGTGAACTTGGAGGCAAGCAAACAAGGTTACTTGCCTGCTACAGGTAAAGGGAAAACAAATCCGCGTTCCAGCAAGTTGGAGAATGTCGACATCAAGATGAAGAAATTTGATGCAATGTCCAATGGTAAAGTAATCTATGCAGAGAATAACCAACCTGCTGAGGGTGCGCTGATTCAGTTACTTGAGATTGCAAATGGAGATACAACAGTTGTTGATTCTATCCGCATTCCTTCCAAAGGAACTTATGAGTTCCCGCTTTATGCTAAAAAGAACTACATGTTGCTTGTGACACATGAGGGCTATGCGCGTCAAACGTCATCCATCAGCACGCACAACATTACTGATAGAACTTATACACGCGACTTCAAACTCTTCAAACCAAAGGTTGGTGAAGTAGTGCGTTTGGATAACATCTATTACGATTACAACAGTGCGGTAATTCGTCCGGATGCTGCGCGTGAGTTGGACAAGCTCGTACAGATTCTCACCGATAACCCAACGATGAAGATTGAACTGAGCTCCCATTCTGACTCGCGTGGTAGTGACAAATACAACCTTGAACTTTCTGATAAACGTGCAAAATCTGCCGTGGCTTATATCATCTCACAGGGCATCAGTCCTGATAGGGTATATGGTAAAGGGTATGGAGAGTTGAAAATTTTGAACCACTGTAAGAATGATGTGAAGTGTACGGAAGAAGAACACCAGTTCAACCGTAGAACGGAGTTCACGATTACCGGATTCTGATGCGCCATTCTTTAGGATAGTTGTTGTTGGTGCGGTTGCCAACAATTTTTATCCAACCGAGAGGTCGGTCGCTGTATGAAATCAGTGCCCGGCCTCTTTCAGCTTCCAGCTGTAGGGCTTCACCGCGCAGATATTGCAAAGCCGTATCACGGTCTACATCAATGACGGGGGTATTGTGCAATTTGAAAAGCGACATTGCCAATGCGTGCGATGGAATCAATTCGTCCTTCATGTATTCTCCTAATTGCACACCGGGCATGGTGATGTATAAATGTTTTACAAGTTGATTAAGCTCCTCTGCACTGAAAGGTGAAGCATAGTATTCATTGCGAGCAGTCTGTATGAGATAATGCTCACCGGTGTCTGCTACTTCATCGAGCTTGGCTTTTTCCTTTTTGTTCAATGCATTGAATACCGGCTTCGCTTTGCCTTTGAAGTCTGGTGATGAAGTATCCACCTTGCGCAATACTGCCATATAAAAGCCTTCACCAGGAACTTTATGCGGCAAGAACTGAAGACCATGCTTGAGTCGAAGCAATTGCCATTCCATAGGCACGGTTATCATCACCTCTTCAAACATGCCCGTAGCAACAACTTGCGCTACTTGCTCTTCATTCTCTTGCGGGGCAAAGGTGCAAGTGGAATAAATGAGATAACCACCGGGTTTAATAGTAGGAGCGATGTCTTCTAAAATGCGCTTCTGGCGCGAGCTGCAAAGCTGCACATTCTCCGGTGTCCATTCCTTGCGCGATGCTGTATCCTTGCGAAACATCCCCTCACCACTGCATGGAGCATCTACTACTACGCAATCGAAATAGTTGAATATATCTTTGAAATCATTGGGGTCATTGCACGTCACAATCACATTGTCAGCACCCCATTTGGTGAGGTTTTCACGCAAGATGCTGTTACGTGTGCGAATGAGTTCGTTGGATATAAGTCGTCCTTTGTCTTTCAAGAAGGTGGCAAGTAAAATGCTTTTACCACCCGGTGCAGCACATAAGTCTAAGCAAGTAATGTCGCGATGGTCTGCGTAGAGTTGTTGCAATACATGATGCAAAAACATGCTAGAGCTTTCTTGTGGATAATAGCTTCCAGCGTGGAACAACGGATCCAACGTAAAGGATGGTCGCTCATGGAGAATTCTTCCACTCTCAAACCAAGGCACGATCTGGCCTTGTAATTGAACCGTTTGTCCTTTTATGGGGTGAATGTGTATGCTCGTCCTAGGTTCTGCCTCAAGAGCTTCCAGCAGTTGTTTGGCATCATCAGGGAATTGCAACCGGATGCGTTGGATGAATTTTTCAGGCAGGACATACATGGCACAAAGATAATTCCGTGCCGGAGAGCTTTTCAAAGCATTTGAGAATCAGTGGAAAATGGGTTTTGGCACGGTGCTTGGAATTGCTTGGGTGACAATTTAGTTGAACACTTAAAAAATTAAAGCCATGAACGAGTTAGCAAACAAATACTTCGCAATGAAGCAACAAGCCATCGAGAGTATGCAAGTGGGCAACATCAATGCTTATCTGGCAAAATTGGTCAGCCTCAATGACCTCAGAGTTCAAATGATGCAGATTTCGACAACTGAGTAAGCTGATATATAAACACCATTTAATTGGAAGAGGGGGCGCTCCTACGGAGCGCCCCCTTTTTATTTCTTCCCTTCAAACTGCAAGTTGCCTTTATGTTTGCTCGCTCAATCCAAGGGTATGAATGCAAAGACGGCCAATCAATTTGAAAGCATTGAAGAATTTCTCAGTGGAGCACTGCTGCTCATTGATAAGCCTTTGGGGTGGACGAGCTTTGATGTGATGGGCAAAATCAAATCATATGTTCGCCATCATCTGGTGATGCCGAAGAATGCAAATGGTGACCAACCCAAGTTCAGAGTGGGGCACGCAGGAACGCTCGACCCATTGGCTACCGGATTGCTCGTGGTCTGCACAGGAAAAATGACCAAATCCATCGATGCGATACAGAGTGGTTTAAAAGAATATACCGGCACCATTTATCTCGGCAAGACCACTCCGAGCTACGACCTGGAAACCGAGCCGGAAGGCGACTATCCTGTGGCACACATCACAGAAGAAATGCTACGCCAAACGGCTGCCTCGTTTATTGGCGAACAATGGCAAACTCCGCCCATCTACAGCGCTAAACAAATCAATGGCAAGCGAGCTTATGAATCTGCAAGAGCAGGAAAGCACGTGGAAATTCCACCGGCACGCATTCATATTCATGCTTTTGAAATCACCCGCATTGAATTGTCAGAAGTGGATTTTTTAATACGCTGTTCCAAAGGAACGTATATCCGCACCATTGCACATGAATTTGGCCAACGACTCCAGTCGGGTTCCTATTTGAAAGCTTTGCGCAGAACGGAAAGCCATCCGTATCGCATTGAAGATAGCATGACACCTAATGCACTGATGCAGCGCCTCGATGAGCTCAAAGCACATTCTCCATTCGCTAAGAAATAATACATTTTCATGCAGTCTGTTCATCAAGCTTTATTTTGCGCTATCAATCCAAACATTGAAACACCATGATGATGAAACGTTTTGTTCTTGCTGTCTTACTTGTAGCGTGTTCCCTGTTATCATGGAGCCAGCGTCAATTCAAAGGTGGATTTTTGGCAGGTCCCGTTGCATCACAGATGAGTGGTGATGGCATGGGAGGCTGGGACAAAATAGGCTTTACAGCAGGAGCATGGGTTTCCATGCCGTTTTCAGAGAAGGCGGCACTCAATATTTCACTGAAATATATCACCAAGGGAAGTAAAACAAAACGGGATACCATCAACTTCAATTCGTTTGCCTATCACCTCAACTACATTGATGTGCCACTGCTATTGAGCTATCGTGCTGTTGGGAAAAGGACTGCATTGGATGTGAATCTTGGTCCGTGCATAGGAGTATTGGTGAAGCAAAAGATTGTCAGTAATGGATACGATTACGAATTGAATCCGCCTTTTCGCAGTTTTGACATCGCTGCCGCAGGCGGTGTTACATGGTGGCTGTCCGAGCACTTTTTCTTCGATTTGAGTTTCACCACTTCCATCATTCCTGCACGTCCGGCTCCTGAAGTTGTAAACAAAACCAACTATTACGAGTACGGCAACTATAACCAGACAATCAATTTCACATTGGGCTTGAGCTTTGGAAATAGCTCAGTTGAATGATGGCGCTTATACTCGGATGCCAATCACCAAGATGTCGTCCACTTGTTCCTGATCTCCACGCCATTGGTCAAGGATTTGACCCACTTTGAGTTTTTGCTCCTCCATGGTCAGATGGGCGATGGATAGCAGCATTGAACGGAATTGTTTGCGCATGAATTTCTTTCCTTTCGGTCCGCCAAACTGGTCGGCATACCCATCGCTGAAGAGGTAGATACAATCGCCCTTTTGCAATTGGAACTTATGATTGGTGAACTCGCGTTCATTCTTCACATATGTACCAATGCTGAACGGATCGCTTGCAATCTCTTTGATTTCATTGTTTCGCAAGATGTAAACGGGATTGTGCGCACCACTGAATTCGAGCTCTAATGTTTCGCTGTCCAAAGCGCACAATGCAATGTCCATTCCATCGCGCATGAAATGCTCACCATCGGTAGCTCGCATGGCTTCACCACTGAGTCGGTTGGCGCTGTTCAATATTTGAGACGGCTTGCTGTAAACCTTCGTAGCTTGGTTCAATACGTTGTGGCCCACAAGGCTCATGAATGCTCCCGGAACACCATGGCCAGTGCAGTCTGCTGCCGCAAACAATTTCTTATTGCCGCGCTTTGCAAACCAATAGAAGTCACCGCTGACAGTAGCCTTCGGACGGAAGAATACAAATGAATCTGGGAACATTTCTTTTATGAAATGATCATCCGGCAGAATGGTTTGTTGCAGGCGTTGCGCGTAATCAATACTTGATTGCAAGTCTTGATAAAGGTCGAGGATGCGTTCTTTCTGAGCTTCAACTTCTTCTTTCTGACGTGTGATTTCAACGGTTTGCAATGCCACTTTCTCTTCCATCTCATTGCGATAGGAGGCGAGGTCATCGCGCATTCGCAACAATGCTTTGCCGAGCTCGTCCTGATCCGATAGCGGCTCGAAGGGCATGCTGAAATTTCCTGTACCGACTTGAATGGAGAACTCACGTGTCTTTTCCAGATTGTCGATGAGCTTGGACAAAGCCTCCGCCATGTCTCCCACCTCGTCATTGGATGTCTGAATGTTGATACGAGTGAAAATACCTTTCGACAAATCGACAATCTTTCTGCGCAATGCATTTACCGGAACCACAATGGAGCGCGTGGTGAAGAAACCAATGAGGATACCCGCGATGATAACGGTAATAGCAATGTAAACAAGGTACACACGCAATGTTTCGAAGGACTGGTTCATCGCCATGATTTGTTCAGACATCATGGTGCGCTGTTGCTCGTTGATGTATTTGAGCTGGTCGCGTGCGAGTTGGAACGGCTCCAGAATGACACCTCCATCGATGAAGTAGGAGTCCACCAACATGCTGTTTACAGGGTCGTAGTAGCTGTCCCAGCTGGGCAGGGTGGCACGAATCTCTGCATAGGCTTTGAGCAAGGCTTCCACATTCTTCACCATCTCTTCGAGGTGAGGGAGCTGGTCCTTCTGCCAGAGATCGGCATAGGCCTTGATTTTTTGAAGTTGTTCGGGAATGATGTTTTCACACAAGCGTACTGCTTCTAGGCGCTCGCGGTCGTCTTCCCTGCGCTGCACGTAAGCCCAGTGTTTCATGAGCTGCTGCGAACGCACGAGCTGATTGTCCAATTCCTCCAATACTTTGATGGAAGGAGCATATACTTCGTTGATGCGCTTGTTGATTTCATAGCCTTGTGTGAGGGTGTTATTGGTGAGATAGAATACCGCACCCACAACAAGGATGAAGATTCCGAATCCAAACCCTATTCTACGCGCTATGGAAAAACGAGGACTCAATGTTCTTTATCAATATGAATAGACTCTGCTTTTTCTGTTTCGCCAAGGATTAGATAAGTATTGTGCAATGCTGTAGAAATGCCTTCATGATTTGGACAATTGGTTTGCCCTCTGAGAAGTATTTGAACTACGGGTTGTAATTCGTTGAGTTCATCAATTTCCAAGTCACACCCTTCAGGGCGCTCTTTCATCATGATATAAACCAGCGAGTAGCGCACCACACCGGCATTGTAATAGGAGTCACCGTCTTTCGCATCAAGTTCACTTGCTGTTTGGAAACAAGCAAACGCCTTTTCGTTGAGTGCGAGGTCACATGGAGATTGATACCAAAGTTCGAAGTAGCGCATTCCTTTTTGTTTGTAGAAAGGTGCTTTGTCGAGCACGGCCACATCAATGATGGAGCACAATCGTTCATGTTGACGGAGCAGTGACTCAGGTTCCATCTCATTGTCTTCCGTGAATTGTGATGCCAACACAATGGCATCGTTGTAATAAGTTGATGCGAGGTAACGCAAGGCAGAGTTGCTGTTGTAGCGGTCAGCTTCGCCATTGGCCAACTCTTTTGCTTTGAGGAAAGCTTCTACTGCTTTCTCGCGGTGCGGACTTCGTGGATTATTGGCCTCTCGGGATTTATAAATTTCTTTATGAACGAAGCCTTTTACATACCAAGTATAGAGCAAGTCCTTCTCGTTGTCATTGGCTATTGCGCGGTAGATGGCTTTTTCGGCATCATCATACCTTCCTTCTTGGCAGGCTTGCGCGGCTTGGATGGCATTACGAATGGGAATGCTATCAAGCGATGAGGCGCGCATGGTTGATGAATACCCCATTATAGCAACAATGGCCACAAACCATGTTTGCAGCCCGTAGATGAGTTTCAATGTTTCAGTTTTCATGGGTTTGGTGTTATTCTTGTTTAAAAGGCTCTTTTAAGGTTCCATTGTTTACTAGTCTTTCAATTTCAGATTTAAAGTATTCCACGTCTTGCTCGTGTTCCAAAGCGCGATGGATGAACAACAATCCGCGAATGACATCCGGTCTATCGGGGTCAATCACATAGGCCTTGTTCATGTTCACGAGAGCTTTATTTTTTATCAGGTTAGCACATTCCTGTTGGATATCGATGAGTTCGATAAAGTCCGTATTGGCATCGATTTTTCTGTACTTGAACACGGCTTTGTTGTAGTAAATCACCGCGATGTTGTAATACACATCGTTGTCGGTGCTGTCCAGCCGCAACGCATGTGCATAGTGCGACAATGACTTCTCGGCATATTCCTCGCGGTCTACATTGAGTTGCCACAAGGTGAAATAGCGCTGGGCCATGTTGGTAGCAAATTCTTTTTCAAAACCCTTCAAGGGGAATACCGGATCCACCGAGCGCATGTGCTTGCGGAATTGCGCAAACAACTCTTCGGCCTCATGTGCGGTGTGAGAGTCAAAATCACGCGTTCGCAATTGTGCATCGTTGAAGTAGGTGGTGGCGAGGTATTTAATGCCGGCTTTGCACATCTCGCTGTATTCACCTTTCTTATCAAGCTCCATGCATTTGTTGAAGCTTTCAATCGCAAGTTCTCTGTACTTGCTTTTCCGGTTGGAGCTTTCCTTGTCCTTATAAATTTCTTTAAGGATGAACCCATGCACATACCACGTGTATGCATAGCGCGCTTCTCCGGATTCAAGTGCCGCATTGATTTTGGTTTGTGCAAGGTCGTAGTTCTTTTCCTGACAATAGCGAGCGGCTTCGTTGGTCAAGGGGAGGTCTTGGGCAAAGCTCATGCTAGGAACAAAGCCCACCAGTACAAGTAATATGTAGTGTAGCTTTCTCATTGCAATGCCCATTGGATAATTTTTACTCCGGGAGTGATTTTCTTTTCTTCCATTCCCTTTTTGTTTAGTTCAAAGCGGATAGTACCGTCTACGTTTTTGAAGTTGATATGTGAACCCTGTGTCAAAGCACCTTCCCAGTTGGTCACGATGAGCGTGCTTTTATCCTTGAGTTCTTTGACGCATTTGGCCAGTTCGTGTTTTTTGGACTTGTCGATAAAGATGATGTGCATGTACCGCGATGCAGAGATTTCTGTGCAGGAAACCACATCGAGTGTCTGACTGCCTATGGGTTTGGTTCCGTATTTCTCTGCCATGATGTTGAACACATCCTCATCACCCATGATACCTACGTAAAACTTGCCCTTCTTGGTATCGTTTGGCCAGTTGTTGTTGTTGGCAAACTGATACAGATAGTGCGCACGAATCATTGCCACCGTGTTATCGGAAGGAATACTTTGGTCCGGTAAGCCCAGAAAGGCCGCGGCCGTTAGCCAGATTACGGTGAATACAATTAGTCGTCTTATCATAAAAACTTATCAAGGGTATGCCGACAAGCTGTTAGTCAAATCTATAAGTGTATTGCGGTGGAAATGGTTTGTTTTTGACAGGTTCTAAACGAACTGATGTTGAAACAGTTTATCCGTAAAAGGCCCTTCGGTGTACGTGCGGATTCACTTCGCCTGCTGCTAGTTGTGGGAATGGAGATAAATAAAAGAAAGGACAAAGCACCAATTCGCTTCGTCCTTTATCATATTGGGATTTAAATAGATTATCTCACTTCATCTCCGGGGCTCATTTCCTTCTGTGGGGAGAGGATGGAGAGTTCACCGGCAGCATTCTCTGCCATGAGAATCATGCCTTCACTTTGGATGCCTTTGATGGTGCGCGGAGCAAGGTTGGCGAGCAACAAAACTTTCTTGCCCACTACTTCCTCTGGTTTGTAATGCTCTGCAATTCCGGAAACCACGGTGCGTTTGTCCACACCGGTATCTACGGTGAGTTTGAGAAGTTTTTTGGTCTTTGGAACAGCTTCCGCAGCAATCACTTGTGCCACGCGAATGTCCATTTTTTGGAAGGTCTCAAAGTCGATATTGTCTTTGATAGGCTTCTTGTTTGCAGCGGTTGATGCGGCTTTGCTCGCTTCGAGTTTAGCTACTTGGGCCGCTACAACTTCATCGGTCACTTTTTCGAATAAGATGGGAAGGGTACCCATCACGTGTCCTGTGGGAAGCAATTCTTGGTTGAATAATTCGTCCCAAGGGTACCATTCAATGTTCAGTGCTGTGCGAATTTTTTCAGCAGTGAATGGCAGGAAGGGGCGCAAACAGAAAGCAGCCTGTGCAACAAACTGCGCACAGGTTTTCATGATACTTGCAGCTGCTTCAGGATTGGTTTTGTTCAATTTCCAAGGCTCTGTTTCCGTAAGCAGCTTATTGCCGATGCGTGCGATGTTCATCGCTTCTGCCAATGCTTCGCGGAAGCGGAACTCTTCAATTTTTTTACCTATGGATTCATAAGCAGCTTTTGCTTGTTCAACAGCTGTTTTTTCGGCCGCGCTTGCCTCGCTTGTAACTGCAGGTATTGCACCGTTGTAGAACTTGTGAGTGAGTACAAAAACGCGGTTCACGAAGTTGCCGAGAATATCGGCCAACTCGTTGTTCACGCGGTCTTTGTAGTCGGTCCAAGTGAACTCGCTGTCTTTTTGTTCCGGCATGATGGAGCCCAATACATAGCGCATCTCATCTTGCTTGCCGGGGAATTCTGCGAGGTATTCATGCAACCACACGGCCCAGTTGCGTGAGGTAGAAATCTTGTCCCCTTCAAGGTTCATGAATTCGTTTGCCGGAACGTTGTAAGGCAGTACAAACTGTCCGTGTGTTTCAAGGATAATCGGGAAGATGATGCAGTGGAAGACGATGTTGTCTTTACCGATGAAGTGGATGAGCTGTGAGTCTTCGCTTTTCCAATAGTCTTCCCAGTTCTTGCCGTTTCTATCAGCCCAAACCTTGGTGTTGGTGATATAACCAATCGGGGCATCGAGCCATACATAGAGCACTTTGCCTTCAGCATTAGGCAGTGGAACAGGCACACCCCACTCTAGGTCGCGTGTCATAGCACGGCTTTGCAAACCACCGTCAATCCAGCTCATGCATTGCCCGATTACGTGCGCTTTCCATTCTTTGGGGTCGTGGTGTTGTTTGCCGTGCACCTTACCTTCTTTGATGAATTCACGCACCATGTTTTCATGCTGCGCCATGGGCAGGTACCAGTGTTGTGTTTCCTTCAACACGGGCTTGCTGCCGCTCAGTGTACTGTGCGGATTGATGAGGTCAAGCGGGCTCAAGGTGCTACCGCATTTTTCACATTGATCTCCGTAAGCCTTGTCGTTGGAGCACTTCGGACAAGTACCCATGATATAACGGTCAGCTAAAAACTGCTTGGCTTCTTCGTCATAATACTGTTGCGAAGTCTCTACTTCAAATGCACCTTTCCTTTCGAGTTCAAGGAAAATCTCCTGCGACATCTTGTGATGCTCAGGCGAAGAGGTGCGGTGATATTCATCGAAAGAGATACCAAACTCTGCAAACGCATTCTTCATGAGTTCGTGGTAGTAGTCCACAATCTCGCGAGGCGTTTTGCCTTCCTTTTTGGCGCGCAAGGTGATGGCCGCACCGTGCTCATCACTCCCGCAGATGAAGGCTACATCTTTCCCCTTCGCGCGCAGGTAGCGCACAAAGATGTCGGCATTGAGGTAGGCACCTGCTATATGACCAATGTGCAAAGGCCCGTTGGCATAGGGAAGAGCAGAAGTCACTAAATATCTTTTCGGTTCTTTTTTCATATATTATCGAAATGCCATCTCCACGTGAATTAGTACTCAATCATATCCAACAAACAGACTATGTCTCTGCGGAGATTCGGGGCGCAAGATAGTTTCGAGGGGGGAGAAAGTGATGGCGTTTTTGGAAATCCTCTTTGGCCAAGATGCCTATAAAGAATAGATGGTCTAAAGGCCTTATCCGGGGCTTTTCGATCGCAGAGAAAGACCTCACTGGTTAATTAGCAATGACAGAAAGCCGAGGCAATAATTCATCTATACGTCTAGATACCTCATCAGGATAATCGCATAAAACAATTGCATCAGAATGATTTTCTCTTTCGCATATAAATGTTTTGGCGAAAAATTTCTCCAAATCTATTGGAATTATAGCCACACCAAACCCTCTGCCACCCCTGTACACTGTGAACTTAGAAGGAGATAAAACATTGCCACGGATTCTATAAGACGCAAAATATGCGAACCGCTCTGTGAGCTTGTCCATTTCACTTTAATGCAAGTCATGAGCGAGACTAACAAGATATTCCATGTATTCGTTAGCTACTCGCTCTCCTTTAACGATTTCAATTAGGTATCCTTTTCGTCCTATTTCAACGACCAATTAATATCTAAGAGAGTCTTCTTGGTGCATACAGCTTTATGATAATTAGTTTGTCACAGTCAACTTAAGAAAGAAATTTTCGAAAACGGAAAATAGTGGTGTGCTTCTTTTTTAGAATCGTTACTTTTTAACAACGGTAAGGTTCAATAAAAGTCATCCAGCCGGTTGAGATGGTTGAGTACCATATGGCTCAGTGTAAGTAAACCGACAAGCAGCAAGTTGTAAAGAGGTGGATGCGTACTTCTCTCTATGGGCTACCATTAAAGAGTCCATTGTGAAACATACCTTCGCCCTTCAGAAAACAACTGTATTCTATCTGTCCATACAGAATTAGAGAATTATAATGACCATCATTCCACCATTTCTAAAAAGCGGTGATACCATCGGTATTGCAGCCACTGCACGCTGGATTACGCCTGAGCAGTTGCAGCCTGCGTTGGATTTGATTCATAATTGGGGCTTTCGCACGAAGTTGGCGGATAATATTCATGAACAGCGCTTTCAGGTAGCAGGTGACGCAGAGCGCAGAAAGGAATGCTTTCAGCGCATGTTGGATGATGAAGAAATTCAAGCCATCCTGATTGTACGTGGTGGTTATGGTACAGTCCACGTCATAGACGATCTCGATTTCTCCAACTTTGAAAAGCACCCGAAGTGGATTTGTGGTTATAGCGATATCACGGTGCTGCTATCAGAAATGTATGCGCGCGGCATTGCATGCATTCATTCTACAATGCCGATTTCATTCCCTGTTGCAACACCGGAAGCCCTAGAAAACCTGCGAAAAACCCTCACCGGTGAGTTGCGCGAGATAACGTGGTCATGTGATGCCAACACATCATTGCACTTGAAGGATGTGCAAGTCACCGGAGGTAATCTATCGGTGATTTATAGTTTGCTTGGTTCTTCCTCTTTAAAAATGCCGGATGAAAGCACCATTGTCTTTATGGAAGATGTGGATGAGATGTATTATCACATAGACCGAATGCTGATGGGGCTGATGCGCGCTGGCTATTTCAGCAAAGCTAAAGCGATTCTTGTAGGAGGAATGACCATGATGAAGGACAACACCAAAGCATTTGGTTTTGAAACAGAAAATCCCTGGGGAGACGCACCGGAAATCACCATTCAACGTCTGGCCGAACGCTTGCAGATTCCTGTGGTTTTTGGCTTTCCCGCAGGGCATCAAAACGATAATCGGGCATTCTATATGGGAGTAAAGTCAGAGTTAATTGTGAAGGAG
>DATCJY010000007.1:0-2656 GCA_036562565.1 Flavobacteriales bacterium
CCGGATTTGAGTTTGAGTTTACTCCTGTAGCCAACTGTGCGGGCGATGACCCACAAGTGTTGGACAAATTCATCAAGCCGCTTACTTCCAATACACCGTACATCAGCTTGAACTATGTGTTCAATGCAGTTCCATTGGCTAGTAACCCGAACCTTGGTTATTGGTCAGTGCGCATACGTCCTCGTTACAATGGTCACACAGGCGAATGGGGAACACCGTATGTAATAGCGGTGAATGGCACAGCACCTGTGACCAACATGGCGATGAACGATGCACCGGTAGCGAGTGTACTTACAACTGCTGAGTCCATTGAGTCGAGCATCTATCCGAACCCGAACACGGGAGAGATGGTGAACTTGAACATCACCGGCATCACAAGCAACGAAGTGTATGTTCGAGTGCTGGATAGCATGGGCCGTGAAGTGTACACCAACCGCTACAGTGTTGATGGCTCACTCAACACTGTGGTGAGCTTTGCTAAGCCGTTAGCTCAAGGTATTTACATGTTAGAGCTACGAGCCGGAGTAGAAGTAAAAACCCAACGTATGGTTGTGACGAAATAGAAGATTCCAGACAAGTAGGAGGGAGCAGGAGGAAGATTTGATGCGGTTTTGAGCTCCCCCCTCTTGTCTTTTAAAACAAGAAAGCCCGAAGAGGAACTCTTCGGGCTTTTCATTTAGTTGTTTTGTCTTGTTGAATTAAGAGAGACAAGCAGTCATGAAATCCTATTTAGCGGGATATCTAACGATTATTCTCCCCTGTCGATTGAGCTCATAACCTTTTGAGCAAAGGCATTGAGCGCATCGGTTTCTTTTATTCCAGAAGCTACTTGTTGGTGAACTTCAATGGCACCACAGATATTGGTAATCAACTCTCCGGTGACATTCAGATCCTCTTCACTTACACCACGTGCTTCTGAGAAAGCCTCTAATACTTCCAAAGAAGCTTCGAGTTTCTCAGGACTGACGTTTTGATAGAGTTGTCTAATTATTGATAATTTCATCTACTAGTGCATTGAGGTTATGTGCCTGATTGGTTTGCACCTGATTCACCAAGTTGCCTTTTACGAACGCTGCGAAAGTGGGCAAATTATCCACCTTAGCCAGTTTTCGTGACTCCGGGAATTTCTCAGCGTCAACGTAAACAAATGTCACAGTTTCGTTATCAGCGGCCAACTTTTTGAATTTTGGTTTCATAATGCGGCAGTTGCCACACCAGCCGGCACCGAATTGTACCATTACTTTTTCGTTGCTGCTAATTACATCTTGCAACGAATCGTCAGTTAGTTCGATAAACATGATGATTAGTTTTTGCTCAAATATTCAGCTACACCTTGGCGGTTAGCGTGCATCGCTTGCTTGCCTTCTTCCCAGTTAGCAGGGCAAACTTCACCGTGTTTCTGAACGTGAGTATAAGCATCAATCAAACGCAAGTATTCGTTCACGTTGCGACCAACAGGCATATCGTTGATGCTTTCATGGAATACTTTACCATCTTCATCGATGAGGTAAGTAGCGCGGAAAGGCACATTGCCACCACTGTGGTTTGCTACATCGCCCTCTTCGTTGAATTCGTACTCAGCATCAAGAATATCCAAGCGACCGGCTAACAAACGGTGTGTGTCGGCAATCAAAGGATAGGTTATTCCTTGAATACCACCTTGATCTTTTGCGGTGTTCAACCAAGCGAAGTGTACTTCAGGAGTATCGCAAGAAGCACCGATTACAATCGTGTTGCGTTTTTCGAATTCTCCAAGAGCAGCTTGGAAAGCGTGCAACTCAGTTGGGCAAACGAAAGTGAAATCTTTCGGATACCAGAAAAGAAGAACTTTTTTCTTTTCAGAAACAGCCTTTTCAAATACGTTGATACGGAAAGTATCTCCCATTTCAGACATTGCGTCTACAGAGATGTTTGGGAATTTTTTACCTACAAATGACATAAGCTATATTGTTTTAAGTTTTATGATTCGTGGGCAAAAGTATCGCCTAACTTTATGCAAATCAAATTGATTAAAGTCATAAACATATAGACGAAATCTATATGATGACGAATTCAATAATTCATCTGAATTCCTTGTCTGGTACGCTTTTTCGGTTTCCATGGGCTAATATTACGAGCTGTTTCATATCTCGAGTTCTTCACAAAGTGATATTCCTCATAGAGCAACCCAGCGTGATGTTGCTCTATCCAGCTGAGTTACGGGACCATTTTTTCAATAAGAAAAAAAAAGATTCAAGTGCAATCTTGAATCTTTTAGTCGGGGTGGCAGGATTCGAACCTACGAGCTCCCCGCTGCCAGCGGGGAGCGAATTCATGGGTTATCGATGCAGTTGAATGTATTGAAGAAGAGTTTGTTTGTTCTTGAAAGCTTTGAGTCTTTTCTCTTCCTTCATAGCTCGTGCTTTTGAAGGAAATTCTTTGGAGAAGATGAGAGTGAAAGGTCGATAAGGCTTTGTGTCTTTACTTCTTCCATCGTTGTGACGATTAAGTCTATCCTCGATGTTGTTGGTTACCTCAATGTATATCCAGTCCTTGACCTGTGATTGAAGGATATATAGGAAGCATGTATTTGAGGAAGAAGACACGAGAAGAAAAAAGTGATCCCGTTAGGATTCGAACCTAAGACCCACAGATTAGAAATCTGTTGCTCTATCCA
>DATCJY010000018.1:0-81719 GCA_036562565.1 Flavobacteriales bacterium
TCCGGGTCAAAACTTTGAAATATGATTTGTCCCCAGCGGTTAAAGAGGGTGAGAGAAAATTGCTCAAACTGACATTGGTACTTTACTTGAAAAACATCATTCATCAAATCACCATTGGGGGTAAATGCATTTGGTAAATACACCGTACAAGAGCAATCGAGATAGGCAACCTCAATGGAATCAATTGCATGCCCGCATTGGTTGAACGCGCGCAACCAATAGGTTCCAGGGGCTGATATGGTTCTAGAGGTCTCAGTAAGTCCATCATTCCAAAGATAGTCCGCTCTCTGAGATTGTATAATGATTTCATGCGATTCCCCCTCACACAAGACTACATCAGGCCCGAGCTCCACTGTCGGCACCGGCACATAACGGACCTCAACGGTATCGTAATCCGTCCCACAAAAGTTCTGACTCATTACCCAATAAATGCCCGACTGTGTGACCTGGAATTCTTGACCAAATGAACCATCTTGCCAAATGAAAATAGGCTCTGTACTATAGGCGGTAAGTGTCACGGATTCACCTTCACACGGGGTGAAATCGGTTCCCAGCATGACCATTGGGTCGGTCTGATAGGAGACCTCTATAACATCTGAAACGGTATCGCATTGGTTAAAGGCATAAATGGTGTATGTGCCGGGTTGAGTAATCAAATGATTTAATTGTGTACTCCCATCTTGCCAATAAACTCCCGAATGGTTGACGATTGTAGTAGGTACTACCTGCCAAGTTGCATGGTTGCAGAGCACGGTATCATTGGGTAACAAGACATATGGAGTGGCTGGAATTGTAGCCATAATCGTATCACTCACCATACCGCATTCATTTGAGAGGCGCAGCCAATACATTCCCGGAGCAGTAACGGTGAACTCGGTAGCGGAAGAGCCATTCTGCCACATATAACTCATACCCGGTTGCGGAGGTATTGAAAGCACTACGGATTCGCCATTGCAAAATGAAAAGTCCTGACCGAGACTAAAGCTTTGAGGGGGCTCCAACGGACTTATCGTCACCGTATCCCTCCTTGCATTGCACGAATTGGCAATCTCCAGCCAATAGGTGCCGCTTGAGTTAATGAGCAAGGAATTAGTGGTGTCTCCTGTGCTCCACGTATAGCTCCCCAATTGGTCATTGTCGGCAGTTAAAATCATTGACTCTCCAATGCACAATGTGGTGTCATTGCCTAAGGAGAATGGAGTAATCACATCTGCATGTGTAATGGTGATGCTATCTCTGAAAACACATTGATTAGTGGTCACTTCCGCCCAATACACCCCCGGGCTTGATAGGATGGCTGTAGCCGAAGTACTACCTGTGCTCCACTCATAAGAAACAGCGTTGCTCATTTCCACATTCAGGAGCGTATCGGTACCCGGACATATCGCAATAGACTCGGAAGGGAACAGTTGCAAATCAGGGCAAGGAGACAATCGTGCCGTCACTGCAAACACATTAAGGACTCCGGTACTGCTTGTTTTATTGAATTGGATGGAAGCAATTTGTTTAAGAGTATTCGCAGGGGAAATAATCACCGTATATTGATAGAGTCTGGGGTTACTTACGGGATTTTCGATAATGTCTGAAATACGCCCTACTCGGCCAAAATTCTGAATCGCAACGGGCGGACTAGTGCCTCCATACCAGTCAGGAATGGTCATTGTACCGAAATTTTGGGTCGTACCATCGGTGAAATGAATAACCCCTGTAGCAGTGGATGTAAAGTGGCCCGAAGTGGTTAGAATATAAAGTTGACTTGCGGCTACTTGATTTAGAAAAGTGAGTGAAGCCGATCCCGGAACATGCATCCAAAGAGAGTTGTAAGAATCATAAGGTCCGAGTTGGAATGACAATCCAGGTGTAGCCATGGAATTGATAATTCCGCTAAGTGGTAAAGCATATGATGGCGGAGGAGCTGCTGTTGGCTGAAAATCTTGCGACATTAAACAGTTGGCGAGGATAAGAACACTATCTACACCGGCTGTAGTAGAATTAAGTGCAGGCCCTGGACCGTTGGCGATAACATCATGATTGAATCCCGAAGTCACTATCAAATGCTCATAAGTTTGTCCTAGGTAAACCGAAGCTCCCCAAAACAACAAAGCAAGTGTCGACAAGAATTGTCTCACGGTTCAGATAATTTCACTTTTGGTTAATGCTTCATTGACGTCAAAATGACCTTCAACGTTGCAATGCCAAATTAAAAATCAGCCTCTTGTTCTCCTATCATCAAAATTTAATCAGAATTGTTTTTCCAATGATTGTCCTTTAAGCGATTGTGATTTTTTTAGCGGAACACTACCCGCTAAAATGAGTACTGAAACGCTGAGCCAACCCCAATGACTCGGGGATTTCAAAACAAAATTTTTGTCACTCAAAAAGGAGCCAACAAGCTCATTCATTCAGTATCTACGCAATCAAAATCATATTACGTTTGGACTCATGAAAAGCAAATTATCTTATCTGGTTATTTTCAGTCTTTGCATCTGCTCTTGCTCATTATTTGAAACCACCACCAACAATACCAATAGCAAACGTAATCCCGTAAGCTATGTAAATCCGTTTATCGGAACAGAAGCACACGGGCATACTTATCCCGGAGCCACCGTTCCATTCGGATTGGTTCAATTAAGTCCTGATACACGACTAGATGGATGGGACGGATGCAGCGGTTATCATTATTCCGATAGCATCATATACGGCTTTTCGCATACACACCTGCAAGGCACCGGAGTGAGTGATTACGGTGATATTCTTATCATGCCCACCAATTACCGGATCAAGAGTGCGAAGACATGGCCGGATGCGTATAAAAGTTCTTTCAAAAAATTCAGTGAGAAAGCATCTCCGGGTTATTACAGCGTGAAGCTGGAAGATTATCAAATTACCGCAGAGCTAACCGCCACCGAACATGTTGGCATTCATAAATACAAATTCGCACCCGGTGATTCCTGCCGCTTGTTCATGGACATTATGCACCGCGATTATCTCAAGTATTATGACATAATGACCATGGGCGATACCGCAGTATTTGGATATCGCGTATCAAAGGGATGGGCAGAAGATCAGCATTGTTACTTCTTCGCAGTGTTCAATAAACCTTTTAAAGACTTTTCACAACTGGACATTTCATACGAAGAAATCAATGAACAGACAGGGAAGCCTTCACAGGTACTTGAGCAGGTACAAGTTTTTGCTTTAAGATTTGACCCAACTGATGAGCTGATGATCAAAGTAGGTATCAGCGGTACGGACATCAATGGAGCCATGAACAATCTGCTTACTGAGGCACCACATTGGGACTTCGAAAAATATAAAGCGGAAGCACAAAGCAAATGGGAACATACTTTATCCAAAGCTCCTATCCCTGATTCCAACAAAGACGAATTGATTAAATATTACACAGCTCTCTATCATTGCTATACTGTGCCGAATATCTGGAGTGATGTGGACGGACGTTATCGCGGGACGAACAACATCATCTACCAAACAGATCAATACAAACGCTATACAGTCTTTTCACTTTGGGATACCTTCAGAGCATATCATCCGCTCATGAGCGTATTGGAACCTGAACGCACACGAGATTGGATACACACCTTCCTCAATATCTATGGTGAACGCAATGAATTACCCGTATGGGAATTGGCTGCGAATGAAACCTATTGCATGATTGGCTACCACAGTATTCCTGTGATATACGATGCATACATGCGCGGCATACGCGACTTCGATCATTTCCTTGCCCTTGAAGCAATGAAGAAAGCGGCAGAAGGCCCACAAGAAGAAAAACAAGCCTACATGAAATACGGATATGTTCCTGCCGATCAGTTCAGTGAAAGTGTATCAAAGACCTTAGAATTTGCATATGATGATTGGTGCATAGCACAGTTTGCCAAAGAACTTGGTGACACCCTCACGTATCAGAAATACATCCAACGCGCACAGAATTGGAAAAATGTATTTGATCCGAAGACAAAGTTTATGCGTGCACGCAAAAATGGTGGCTTCGTTGAACCATTCGATCCCTATCAAGTCGACTTCCATTACACCGAAGCTAACGCATGGCAATATTCTCTATTTGTACCGCACGATATGGCTACATACATCGATATGCTCGGGGGAAAGGATTCGCTAGAGAACTGGTTGGACAGGCTCTTCACTGCTACTCCTCAAACAACGGGAAGAGAGCAAGTGGATATAACAGGGCTAATAGGACAATATGCACACGGAAACGAGCCCAGTCACCATGTAACATTCCTGTATCAGTTTACCAATAACCCGAATAAAACTGAGAAATATGTAAAGCAAATCATGCAGAATTTATATACCACAAAACCGGATGGACTTTGCGGAAATGAAGACTGTGGGCAAATGTCTGCATGGTATGTGCTAACGAAGAATAATGCTTATTCCTTCCTTCCCGGAAATCCTGATTTCATCCCTGTATCCAATTCTTCAAAACAGAATTTAATTCAAAATAGCATTATTAATTCTAACGCGAATTATCACCCCAACCGAATAAGCGACTTTGTAATCACACCAAACCCTATTATTCAAGGCCCCCAACTTCCTTTCACTGATTCTACAGAAGTGACAATCTATTGCGCTGACTCCAATGCACGCATCGATGTTACCTTTCATTATCGTGATAAAGAAACCAATCTTTACACACAGATAACCGACAGCTTCGTTGGTGAAAAGACATTTATCCTCACTGATGAAGTAGTCATAAAAGCGACTGCAGAATCTCCCGGTCAACTGCCTAGCAAACGCGAGACTTGTGAAATTAAAAAACGCAATCCACTTATCAAAATCGTATCGATAAGTGAATACGACAACCAATACACAGCCGGAGGAAGAGAAGCATTGATTGATGGCTTGCGCGGAGGAAATGATTTCAGAACAAGAGCTTGGCAAGGCTATCAAGAGCAACCGCTGGAAGTAACCGTTGACCTAGGAGAAACTCGTCAAGTTCAATCAGTAGGATTATCCTGCCTTGAGGATTCCCGTTCTTGGATATGGCTTCCATCGAGTGTGGAGATTTTCGTTTCCGAGGACGGACAGAATTATAAAAGTGTTGGAATTTCAGTTCAGTCAGCCATTTCGCAAGAAGACCGCATTCATTTAGAAGTGTTTAAACACACCGTTAACCAAACCATTCGCTACATCAAAATCATTGCCCAGCCTGCTTTTGAAATTATTCCAAGTTGGCATCTTGGAGCAGGTGGAAAACCTTGGATTTTTGCAGACGAAATAATTATTGAATAGCACAAGATGAGCGAGAGTTCTGTATTGCTGGACAAAGGACTGGCACAAACAACGATGTATCCACTTGGTCTTGAAGTGGAGAAAGCAGAAGGTATTTATATCTACACTACCGATGGCAAACGCTACATGGACATGGTCAGTGGTGTGGGAGTTAGCGGTTTGGGACATGGCAATACCTACGTAAACGATGCGCTCAAAAAACAGATTGACAAGCACCTCCATGTGATGGTGTACGGAGAATTTGTGCAGCACAGTCAGAATGAAGCTGCGCGACTACTTACCTCACTTCTACCCTCTGAGCTTGATTGCTGTTACTTTGTAAACAGTGGAACCGAGGCCAATGAAGCAGCTTTAAAATTGGCCAAGCGTGTTACCGGTCGCACAAAAGTCGTTTCATTCAAAGGTGCTTACCATGGTGGTACACACGGCTCATTGAGTGTAAGCGGCAATGAAATGAAGAAAGCCGCTTTTCGCCCCATGTTGCCGAACGTTCACTTCATCCGCTTCAATGAAACCGAAGACCTTAAGGTGATAGATGAAAACACGGCATGTGTTATCATGGAAACGATTCAAGGAGATGCAGGAGTGCGCGTACCGGACCAAGAGTATATGAAAGCACTTCGCCAACGCTGTGACCAAACCGGTGCACAGCTTATCCTTGATGAAATACAATGTGGCTTGGGGCGTGCAGGAACTTGGTTTGCATTCCAACAATTTGATATTGTTCCGGATATTCTTACGCTTGGAAAAGCTTTAGCAGGTGGCCTTCCTGTTGGGTGTATGATTTCCTCCAAGCAAAAGATGCAGCAACTCACATTTGATCCGATGCTTGGCCATATATCCACATTTGCCGGTCATCCGGTTATTTGTGCAGGTGTTGCTGCAACACTTGAATACATGCAACAACACAACATTGTTGCTGATGTAGAGCGCAAAGGAAAATTAATTGTAGAGAAACTCTCGGGACATCCCAAGATTAAAGCGATACGTCAACGCGGTTTGTTCTTTGCCATTGATATGGACAGTGCTGACACGGTGCAGAAAGTAGTGGAATATTGCATGGCTCACGGACTCATCAGCTTTTGGTTTTTGTCTTGTCCGTGGTCTTTCCGCATCGCCCCGCCTCTCACCATCAGCGATGATGAGATAGCGAAGGCTTGCGAAATTATTTTGGACGCGATGAACGCATTCTAAACACTCTTAGTGAGTGAAGATGGTGCCATCGTTGATATAAGTCTGTGTTTCATTCATCACCATTACAGGGATATCCGCATCATTGGTGATAAGTTTTTGCTCGATATCGATACCAAATGCATGGATGATTTTCTCATCGGCATTGTTGAGGATACAAATCAAATCGATGTCGTTGTACTTGGCGTACTTCACCACTTCCTTGTGATAAGCTGATCCTGCTTCGATGAATTGAGCTTTGTAAGACAAGCCATGTTGTGACAAATAGTTCTCAGCAAATTGCAAGTTGCGCAAGATTTTGTTACGAAGGAATTCATCGCTTTCATCCGGAGAAACGATATGAATCTCGGCATTAAAACGCTGAGCAATCTCACGCGCCATAGGAAGCCCTTGCTTAGTTTCCTCGTTGAGATCCAATGACAACAACACTTTGGAAATTCCTGTCTTCTGGTTATCGGACTGGGTAACGATTACAGGCACATCGCTGTTGGTAATAATGCGCATGGCATTTCCACCAACGATGAATTGCATCAGCCCACGCAATCCGTGCGTTCCCATTACAATGAGTTCAGCACCAAGCTCAGCGGCAGCTTTAGGTATATCATCAAAGATATCGCCTACACTCACGTGGGTAGTGAGATTGGCTGAAAACTTCGCAGCCTGAGCTTTAAGCTTTTCTCCTGCCTCAGCAACATCGTCATTGGACTTTGCAATATGAAGCAAGACTATATCATAATTGAATACCTTATTGATATTGAGGGCATACTTAATAGCGGAATCTGCTACTTCAGAAAAGTCAGAGGGAACGATAATTTTTTTCATAAATGCGAAATCTGTTTTGGTCAAAGATAACGGCTCATTGAAGAATTTAATCTTTCAAAAATCGCAATTCGTCATGATAAAAATTAGCCTTGTCCAGTTTTTCTAACAATCAAGCTTCATTGCAGGACACGGAAAACAGCACCAACAAAAAAGCCACCTTTCGGTGGCTTTTCTATATGAACAAAGTCGGAATGACTTATTTTTTCTTATCAAATTTAGCGTAACGGCTTTTGAATTTATCGATACGACCGGCAGTATCCACAAGCTGAACTTTACCTGTAAAGAATGGGTGAGATTTGTGAGTAATCTCCAATTTGATTACCGGGTACTCATTGCCATCTTCCCAGATGATTGTTTCTTTAGCGTTAGCGGTTGATTTTCCAAGGAAGGCATAGTCGTTAGACATGTCTTTGAAAACAACTAATCTATAATTTGATGGATGAATTTCCGGTTTCATTTTCTATTTCTCTTTTTTAAATCGGGCGGCAAATATACACACCTTCAACAAAATAAAAAACGAAAGTGTTAAAAGTTTTTGCTTGAGGTTCCCTGATTAAGCCGGAATCGCCTTATTTGCAGCCATGCCGCGCGTATTGCGAATTATCAACCGGTTCAGCCAGGAGGGGCCAATTTACAATGCAGCCTATTTGGCCAAGCATCTAAAAGGATATGAAACCTTGGTGGTTGGCGGCTCTCCCCTACCTCATGAAAGAGACACCCGTGCTGTGTTTGAGACCATGGGGGTTGCCACCTGTGTCATCCCTTCACTCGGCCGGAGTATTCACCCGGTGAAAGATTGGCAAAGCTCCGGTGAGCTACAGCACCTGATTCGCAGTTACCGCCCTGAGATTATCCACAGTCACTCATTCGGTCACTATGGTTTGGCCGCCCGACTGGCAGCAAGCAGCTTTATCAATGCTGTAAAGGTGCATACTTATCACGGTCATTTGTTTAGTACCTATCAAGGACTAAGGGGCAAGTTTTATATGCATCTCGAAAAAAAACTGGCTCGCACATGGGACGCGCAAATCGCCATCAGCAATTCACAACGCGAAGAACTTATACACCAATACAAGGTATGTGATGCTGACAAAGTGCATTTAGTTCCATTGGGAATTGATACGGAGCGATTTAAACAACGCGATGAAACTTTTCGCCAGCAACTAAGAACATCGCTGAACATCGCAGATGATGAAGTGTGCATTGCCATCATTGCACGACTTGATCCAATAAAAAATCATGCTTTGTTCATCTATGCAATTCATGGACTTGTTGCTCGCCAATACAAAATCAAAGCGCTGGTGATTGGTGATGGTGTATTAAAAAAACAATTGCAACGCCAAGCTCAACAACTGAACCTACTGGAAGGAGATTCGCCTGTACTTCGGTTTATGTCATGGCAAGACAAGGTTGAAGAAGTACTGCCTGCGGTGGATATTGTGGCGCTTACTTCACAGAGTGAGGGAACACCTGTATCGTTATTGGAAGCTCAAGCAGCTTCCATACCCATCGTCAGCACAGATGTGGGTGGTGTTCATGATATCATGATAAATGAGCTCACCGGCTATCTAATTCCCAACAATGACTTGAGTGCTCTCATAGAAAAATTATCCCTCCTCATAAAAGACAGCGCGATGCGTAAATCAATGGGAGATCAAGGAAGAAAAATGGTGAACGAATGTTTCAGTTATGAGCGTTTAACTGCGGATATAGAAGAATTATATACACGCTTATTAAAGCAAAAATTGAGCTTATAGTGATATAAAAAGAAAACCTTCAGTATTCCACATTCTTGTGTTTGAAATTGAATGAAGGACAAGTTATTTAGAAGCAAGTACCGTTGATTTTTGGGAACGGATTTGATAAAAACAAATTCTTTCCAAGATGATTAAACTACCACTTATTCTAGTAAGCTATATCGGCTTGTTCTTTATGACACTCTTCAACATGGAAGAGGTTTCTGTAGAAAACAAATTGCCTGCAGGTATAGCACCCGGCCAAAAGAAAACAATCCAACTCACTATTCGCAAAGGTGATATCAAAGGCTTTTCGAAGTTGGAGATTCCAATGCCTGTTGGTTTCAATGTAAGTCCCGGTGATATAAAAGGCGCATCCTTCACTTTCAAAGCCCAAAGTGCAAAGTTCGTGTGGATGCAATTGCCTGAAGAGCCGGAATTCACCATCACATACATCCTTGAAGCCTCATCAGCGGTGAAAGGTGTATACGATATCGGAGGAACGTTTGCTTATGTAAAAGACAACAGAAGAGTGGATATCAAAATCCCATCGCGTCCGCTGGTGATTCTTGACAAGCCCGATGAAGAAGTTGAAAGCGAAAACACCGATGTGCTTGCTGCCAATGATGCACCTACATCATTACCTGCAAGCGAATCTACAGAAGGTGAGACAACCACAACCGCTGAGCTTCCAACAGCACCTGCTCTTCCAACAGCGATGAACAACACCAGCGTTCCGAGCAATCTAAAAAGAGAGGCTCCTGTTGTTGAGATGGTTTGCAACCGCACCATCACTCGCATCAGCGATACTGAATTCACAGTAAAGCTCGTTATTGAAAACAATACCATTACCGGTTTCGGTAAAATTCTTGAAACACTTCCTGAGCATTGCAAGACAGAAAAAATCAACGATGCGGGTGCCATCGTTACTCAAGACAAGAATACCATCAAGTTCGTTTGGTTTGAGACTCCTTCATCCAACACAATTGAGGTTTCTTATAAAGTATCTTGTTTGAAAGCACAGGATCCACTCGTTATTAACGGTCAGCTTTCCTACACAGACAATGGCACACCGATGGTAGTTCCGGTGAATCAATTGGAATCTGTTGAACCAATTGTAATAGCAGAAAACAAAACTCCAGCTGAAGATAAAGCTGAACAAATTGAAGAAGTAGCAGAAACACCTGTAATTAAAAACGCAGAAGTGGTAGCACCAAAAGAGAATAAAACAGAAAATCTAGCAGATAATAAAGTGAATAATTCTGCTAAAAATAATGCCGCAAATAGCGCGAATAATTACACCAACAACAACGTTGTAGCAGAGAGCAAACCTTCTAAAACCCCAATAACAACAGTACCTTCAGCAGAAACAGGTATTACATATAAAGTTCAAATATTGGCTGCACATCGCGTTGTTAATAAAACATATTTCGAGAAGAATTTTAACTACTCAGATGGTTTTAATATTGAAAACCACGAAGGATGGATAAAATACACTACTGGTAGCTTCAAAGAATACAAAGAAGCAAGAGATGCCAGAGAACGTATTACAGCCAACTATAGTAAACTTCCTGGTCCGTTCGTTACCGCTTACAATGACGGCCAACGAATCACTGTTCAGGAAGCGTTGTTGATTAGCAATCAACAGTGGTATAAATAACAAAGAATTTAAGATAAACTGTCGTTGATGCAACGGTATTATTCGGCAGTGTTTTGGTTAATTATATAGAATTTGTTTAGGTAATTTAGTTTGAAAATCCCCAGGCAACGGCTTGGGGATTTTCATTTGTGGTTACCTCAGCTTTGCTGATATTCGCTATGCAAATTCAACCATTATGCGCATACTTCTATTCCTTTTGCTTTGCATAACCGTTACGGATATCACTGCTCAACAATCGCACATCATTCCATTGCCTAACCAAGTCATATATGGTAACGGTAAACTGTCCATTGAATCAATCTTCATTGAAGCCACTGGGGAGGTTCCATCAACTCTTCAAGCATTTTGTCAAAACTTATTCCCTTCATCACAGACACGAGGCATTCCATGTCAATTGAAAATAGATTCGTCATCAGGTATGAACGAAGAGGGCTATTACCTCCAAGTGAATGAAACAGGAATCGAAATAAGCGCAGTGACGGAAAGAGGTTTGTTTTACGGTATTCAAAGCCTTTTTCAGCTGGTCATGTATGAATCAGAGAATGGATATTTACCCCATGTGACTATTACCGATTCGCCCCGTTACCGGTACAGGGGGATGCATTTGGATGTGGCCCGACATATGTTTCCAGTATCAGCTATCAAACAATACATCGATGTAATGGCGATGTACAAATTCAATACCCTTCACTGGCATTTGACCGATGATCAAGGCTGGCGGATTGAAATAAAGAAATACCCCAAGCTCACGGAAGTAGGAGGTTATCGCGACCAAACTCTTATAGGCAATATGCAAAAGTCAGAGCGTGAGTTTGACGGAATACGTTACGGAGGATTTTACACACAAGAAGAAATTAAAGACATAGTTGCCTATGCAACTAGCAAATACATCACCATTATTCCTGAAATAGAAATGCCGGGACATGCCGAAGCAGCTCTTGCAGCTTATCCTCATCTGGCTTGTGAGAACAACCACGGCCCATTTGGCACCGTGCAGTACTTCGGGGTGTTTGAGAATGTGTTTTGTGCCGGCAAAGACGCTACGTTTCGTTTTCTGCAAGATGTCTTAGATGAAGTGTTGGAGCTCTTCCCTTCCAAATACATTCACATTGGTGGAGATGAATGTCCTAAAGTAAAATGGCAAGCTTGCCCAGCTTGCCAGAAGCGCAAGAAGACAGAGAAACTCAAAGACGAACACGAGCTACAATCCTATTTTGTTCAACGCATTGAGAAATACCTCAACATCAAAGGTCGCAGCATCATTGGTTGGGATGAAATATTGGAAGGAGGAATTGCTCCCAATGCGACTGTTATGAGTTGGCAAGGCATCCAAGGAGGCATTGCTGCAGCGCGTCAAAGACATGATGTCATCATGGTGCCGGTAACGCATTTGTATCTTGACTATTTACAAAGTAAATCACCCGAAGAGCCATTGGCCATTGGTGGCTATCAACCCCTTTCCAAGGTGTATTCATTTAATCCTACTCCGGATGAATTGACTACAGAAGAAGCTGTGCACATACTCGGAGTTCAAGGCAATATTTGGACGGAATACATTCCCACTCCGCAAAAGCTCTTCTATATGATGTTGCCCCGCGCATTGGCTGTGGCAGAGATTGGATGGACCAATCAATCACTGCGCAATTTTGAATCTTTCAGCAATCAACGCCTGCCCTATCATCTCGCTTACTTTGATGAACGTAATATGGAGTACAGAGTACCCACGCCTATCGGTGCCAGCGATACAACACTCATCGGTGAACACTTTAAGATACAGTATTTACCAAGTGTAAAAGGCAGTAAAGTGTACTACAGTCTGGACGGTTATACGCCTACCACATTGCACCGCACTATGGAAGAAGTACTTGAAATCTATGTTCCCAGAGGTGCAGAGCGGATGCTGAAAACAGTTGTGATTACCCCTCGTGGAAGACGAAGTGTAGTAGTAACCACCATACTTAGGAATGAATAATTAAGCCATTAACAAACCTGCGATTGAAGCACTCAGGTAAGAAGCAAGTGTACCGCACAACAATGCTTTTAGACCAAGGCGAGCAAGGTCTGCTCTGCGCTCCGGTGCCAATGCACTGATACCGCCAATCTGCATACCCACGCTGCTGAAATTTGCGAAGCCGCAGATAGCGATACTCACAATGGTCAAACCTTTCTGTGTCATGATTGGAACTGACTTATCTGTGAGACTTTGGAATGCCACGAATTCGTTGATGGTTAATTTTTGACCCAGAAGCGTAGCCGCATTGTTGACGTCTTCCATTGGAACGCCCATGCTCCATGCAAACGGTGTAAAGAATTTTCCAAAAATCCAGTTCAAGGTCAAATCAAAATCAGGATTGAAGATGTGACCAATTTTTACAAGGGTCCAATCGAGCAAAGCGATGATGGCAATGAACCCGATAAGCATGGCAATAACGTTCATAGCGATTTTGAAACCATCTGAAGCACCGTGTGAAATGGCATCAATCACATTCACGTAATTGCTCTTCACTTCGAGTTTCACAGTGCCCATGGTTTCACTCATTTCCGTTTCAGGAAAAACGATTTTAGAAATCACGAGCGCTCCCGGTGCTGCCATTAAACTAGCGGCAATAAGCGTTGGTGCAAGCTCCATACCGGCACGCAATCCCATGTTCGCATAGACAATCAAAATACCACCGGCAATACAGGCAAGACTACCGCTCATAGATGCGAGCAACTCACTCTTGGTCATGCCCTTGAGGTAAGGACGAATCATGACCTGAGCTTCAACTTGCCCCACGAAAGCGCTGGCGACATTGCTCAATGCCTCTGCACCACTCACACGCATCACTTTATTCATCGCTTTGGCCACAATGGAAATGATGCGCTGCATGATGCCGAAGTGATAAAATACTGCTACCAGTGCGCATACCAAGATGATGGTTGCTGTGATATTGAAAGCGAACACAAAACCGCCTTTTGCAAAATTGACTATGGTACCGTCATATTGGTCCACTCCTATTCCTCCAAATACAAATGCAGCTCCCTTACTGGCGAAGTACTCAATCTTCTGCATACCTCTACCTAGAAATTGGAAGAACTCCGTGATGGGTTTCACTTTCAAAATCAACACTGCTAGCAGGGTTTGTAACGCAAGCCCACTCAATACCAGGCGATAATTAATTTTCTTTTTATTGTTGGAAAAGAGATAAGCAAGTCCCAAGATGAGCACGATACCAATAAGCCCTGTGAAACGCTCCATATAAGATCTGAATATTTATGATGGTGCTTGTTCACCTGAACAAGCGGCTTCAAATGAAAGCAAAAAATGGGTTTCTGCCTCACAAATCTTTCATCACAAAGCAGATGACATTCATATTTGTAGTGTGAATTACCAATTTCCGCAATACAGAAGACTCGCTAATCAGTTGAGTTACTACAAAATAGAATCTCCATCAGAGCTGTTGGAAATTCAGCGAATGGGTCAGCGCTGGACACAACATCAGCTCATTGCCAAGATTCTTCCTGAGCGATTGCTCATACAAGATATCTTGGAAAATGAAGGCGGGCGATATGAAATCATCGATGAAAGCGCGTTCAACGATTTTCTAAAGATGTGTACAGATACATTGATGCGATTTTGAATTTCGAAAACCGAGAAGCTGTTTCATAACTCCTTTGAAAAAGTTTTCATCCTAGCTCACAACCAGCGCAGAATGTTTACAATTTTGGTCTGCCATGATTCAAGAAAACATATCTCTCAAAGCATACAACACATTTGGTATTGACGCCAAGGCTCGTTACTTCACCACATTCCGCACCACGGAGGAGCTGAAGGAGTTACTTCAAAACCAGAAAGTAAAACAATTACCACGGTTGGTATTGGGTGGTGGAAGCAATATTCTTCTCACCAAAAATTTTGATGGCATTGTCTTAAAGAATGAAATCAAAGGCATGACGCTCGTAGGTGAAGACGAGATGCACTATTATGTAAAAAGCAATGCGGGCGAAGTATGGCATCAGTTCGTATTGCATTGCATCAAGAACAACTATGCGGGCGTTGAGAACCTCTCCTTGATACCGGGTTGCGTTGGGGCAAGTCCAATGCAAAATATTGGTGCCTACGGTGTGGAGATAAAAGATGTGTTTCATTCACTTGAAGCCATCAACGTGCATGATGGTACAGAGAAAACGTTCAACTTGGAAGAATGCGAATTCGGGTATAGAGAGAGTGTTTTTAAACGAAAAGAAAAAGACAACTGGATTATCACATCCGTTACATTCCGATTGAATAAAAGGCCGGTATTGAATACAGCTTATGGCGCTATTGAGGAAGAGTTGGATAAAATGAACCTTGACACCATCACCATCAAAGATGTATCGCAAGCGGTGATTGCCATCCGTTCATCCAAACTTCCGAATCCAAAAGAGATTGGCAATGCAGGGAGTTTCTTCAAAAACCCGGTTGTTCCTTTGGAGGTATTCAACAAAATCCGCGAGCACTACAATAATGCTCCTTGCTATCCCATTAATGAAACGGAAGTGAAAGTTCCAGCGGGATGGCTCATAGAAACAGCCGGATGGAAAGGCAAAAAGCTCGGCAATTATGGTGTTCATGATAAACAAGCACTTGTGCTCGTGAATTATGGTGGCGCGCATGGCCAACAGATTTACGATTTGAGTTCGTCCATCATTCGCGATATCAAGGAGAAGTTCGGTATTGAACTCGAGCGCGAAGTGAACATCATCTGAGCACTTCAATCAGAATTTGGCACAAGGCATAATTCGGATTTTCTTGGATCGCTGTGACGCACGGCTGGACCATTGATACACCAATGTTATCTCGTGAGAGCCTGCAGAGCTGCCGATTCCGAGTTTAGACACCGTTATATCATAGCTGTATCCCACTTTATAACGAGAGGCTTGGAACCCTAATAATACTGCCACAGCATCATGGTTGGCATAGCCATAGTGATTGCTCTTCGCTGGCAAGCCCCTGTACCACACACCAATCACCATGGGCGAAACTTCATAGTAGAAACCGATATCCAATTGATCAAACAATTGCTGCGATTGATAGTTGGCAGCAATCACCACATATTGGTCGAGTTTAAGAAGTGAATTGCTCTTGATTCGCAATCTCAACCCACCATGTGCAGAGACTTTTCGGAACAAAGGAGTTTCGTTTCGTTCATAAAAAGACACATCGGGAGAGTTGGCGTGAAAAGCCGAAATACCAAACCAGAATTTGGGTCCATAGGTCAAAAAGCCTGTGGCCATGTCAAAGTAATTGACCGGGCGAACAGTGCCCCATTCCAATGACATCTCACTGTTGTCACGCACCATTTGGTCATAGAAAATCAATTTATCAAAGTCAATCGACTTGTTGACATATCCAAATTGAAGAGATGGTCTGAAGAACCAGTTGCGCTTGATGCGCGCCTCATACGCATATTGCAAGTGCATGCCGGTAGTGCGCAATGCACCACTACCTGCGCGGTCATAGTGCATAATCATTCCCACACCACTGTTGAGATTGGCGAGATATTGGTCAAAAGCAGCATTGAATGAGTTGAATCCACCGGGAATGGCAGACCATTGATTGCGGTATTGCATGGCCACACGGCTTTGTACCGAGGCCCCCGCAAAAGCCGGGTTGATATAAGTGGGCACAGCATAAAACTGCGTGAATTGTTGATCCTGAGCAGAGAGCTCATTGACCATCAGCAGCATCAGCATGACCACTAAGTAAAGTCGTTTCATCGCTTATTCAGTTAGGTTGGATGACTAATATTGTTTTAGCAAGCACGGTAGTGCTTGTGATATTCTTTCATGTTCATCATTTAATGATAAGGGTTACATCACCTGCTTTTTCAATGCGTTGTCCATCTACAAATGTTGCCCGCACTTTCCAAACATATACGTCTTGCTTGGCAAGTTGTCCGCGGTAATAACCGTTCCAACCGCGGTACACATCGTTGCTTTCAAAGAGCAGCTCGCCCCATTTGTTGAAGATGAGCAATTGGTAATCCTTTACTCCTTTATGTATCGGGAAAAACACATCGTTATCGAAACTCATCGGGTCATAATAACCCATTGGTGAGGACGATGCTGACGGAGTAAACGCATTCGGGAATTCAATCATGCCCACTGCACTCGCCTTCACTACATCGGCCAACATCATCGTATCCGGACAGTTGAACTGGTTGTTCGCAATCAACTGAATGCTGTAAACACCTTCATCCTGGTAGTAATACACGGGATCTTCAGCATGGCTGACAGAACCATCACCGAAATTCCATTGATACGAATTGGCATTGACCGACATATTGATGCAATACACGGGTTCACCCGGCACGCTCACTTCAGTTGGTGTTACTGTGAATGCGGCATGTGCTCTCGGATAAACATTGATAATCATCTCCTGCACCATTTGGTCCGTTGTACCACCGGGACCTTCAATGGTCAAAGTCACTGTGTAGGTTCCGGGCTGCCAATAGGTATAAACCGGATTAGTAGCATTGGCAGTTCCACCATCTCCAAAACTCCAGTGTGATGAAATCGCATACTCGCTGAGGTTGGTGAATTGCACTTGTAACGGTACACAACCCGATGCAGGTCCAATGAAATTCGCCACCGGAACAGGCGGAAGAATTTGTACCGTCAGTGTAGCCACATCACTACATGAACCATTGGTTACATGCAGTTGAATATCATACTCACCCCATTGGCTATAGGTGTACGACCCCGGATGCGCATCATGGAGTACAGTGCCATCATCCATATTCCAAGATGTAATGAGTGCCCCTCCAATGGTAAGGTTTTCCAGTTCAATTGTCGCATCAGGCCATGTCTGTACCAATGGTGTTGCACTGAATCCTGCAATCGGAATCGGGTAAACAGAAATCAATGTTGATACAGTATCAGAACATCCGTAGTTATCTGCAACAACGAGTGTCACTACATAAGAGGTATCGGTATTTCCCCAGTTGAAGAAAGTATGTTGCGGTTCAAACTCCGTAGAGAAATCGCCATCACCAAAATTCCATTGGTAAGAAATACCACCTTGTGAAGTGTTGTCGAAGTAAACACTCAATGGAGAGCATCCCTGACTGATGGAAAGGAAACTGGCCTCCATCTGTGGTGCCACCTGAATGCTCAGTTCATAACTGCTATGGCATCCATAGTCGGTATAAGCATGCAACACTATTGGATAAGTAACGAGCTCTTGCGTGTAGTTGTGATAACTAAATTGATGGATACTATCGGCAACTGATGAGTTCTGTCCGGTGCCATAATTCCACAAGTAATAATCCGCACCAATGGAGTTATTGAGGAAAGTTGCCACGGTAGGGAAACATCCCTCTGCACTCAACAATTGCGCACTTGCAAATGGTGTGTGCATCACATGAATGTTCTTTCTGGCGGTATCAGCACAACCATAAGCATTCATTGCAATGAGCTCCACAGCATAAATCGTGTCATTGAGCAAACCTGTTGTATAAAGATGATTAGGATGCTGGAGTGATGATACCTGACCATCGCCAAAAATCCATTGGTAATTAATTGCATCAACACTTTGGTTGAGGAATGTTGCATTAAAGGGTGAGCAACCGATGGTATCAACTTGGAACTTGGCTATTACTGCCGGATAGATATCAAACACCGCACTGCTGCTCGCTGTGCAACCAAAATCGGATGTAGCCGTGAGCACGATGGTATATTCCGATAATGCTCCCACCGGCTCTTGGAAATGGTGAACGTGTTGCACCGCTGAAGAGTCCGATGTAGTACCATCACCATAATCCCAATGGTAAATAGCACCATTAACGGTATTGTTTACGAACTCCACAGGTGCCGGCAAACAAGCAGCGGTTTCGCTCATGGTAAAGCTCACCACCGGCAGGGGATGAATAATCAATTCATGTTCAACTGTAGCACTGCAACCATAAGGAGATGAAACATATAACTGCACATTGAACACTTGTGTGGTATCACTGTCATTTGCGAAATAGGCAGTTGGATTATGCATCGCTGATTGTGTACCGTTGCCGAAATCCCAGTTATATCCATTGCCGTTGATACTGTTATTTACAAACGTGATAGTTGCCGGTGAACAATGCTCTTCCGGTTCATTAAAATCAGCCACAACAGCGGGATATACTTGGATAGTCACACTGTGCTGACTGCTACAACCCTCATCGCTGGTGGTAACCATGACCACATTAAAATCAACTGCAGTCAATCCATTGTTATAAAAAACATGCGTATGCAATGAATCGGCCTCGTCAGAAGTTTGGCCATCACCGTAATTCCAGCTCACGTTATCCGCATTTACTGATGTATTCAAAAAGTCCACGGATAATGGAGAACATCCGGCCATGGTATTTGGGACAAATTCTGCAATGGGAGTTGGCAATACATGCAAAGTCTTACTCACCGTATCCACACAGCCATATGGTGAAGAAGCATAAAGCTGAATGGTAAAATCAATCGGCTCACCCGAATTATTGGTAAAATTAGATGTCGGATTGGGCACAACCGATTGCAATCCATTACCGAAATTCCATTGATAACTCGAAGCATTGAGAGAAGTATTGCTGAACGAAACAGTTACCGGAGAACAGAATTCCCCGGGCTCAGCAAAGTCCGCCATCACTTCCGGAAAGATTTGAATCGTAGCATTGTACTGGCTAGCACAACCTTCTTCGGTAGTTGCCAATAAAGTGATTTGGCGAGTTATGGTGACGTTGGAAGTATTGTCGAATACATGGCTGTGCAGCGTATCGGCTATAGTAGAAGTTTCGCCATCGCCATAATTCCATGAATAATAATCTGCTCGAATGGACAGGTTATTGAAGTTGACTTCCAATGGAGCACAGCCTGAAATCACATCGGTATCAAATTGTGCCACGGGCATTGGATATACTGTAACCGTAGCAAAAGCAGTGTCCCTACAACCAAATGGAGAAACCCCAATGAGCCGCACAGTGTAATCTTCCGGTTCACCACTCAAGTTGGTATATGTATGCGATGGAATGGCACTGGTAGAAGTCAATCCATCTCCAAAATCCCAATTGAAAGTTTGCACACCGGCTACAAACGGCATATTGACCGTAAGCGGAGAACAACCTGCCGCATCGTTGATGGTAAAATCAAATTCAGCTATTGGATATACCACAATGTTATGAGTAACCGTATCGTGGCAACCGTTGGAGTTATATGCATACAAGGTCACATTATAAGTCTGCAAGCTACCTGTATTGTTGATATACAAGTGCGATGCGTTTGTGGTAGTGGCCGTATTGCCATCACCAAAATCCCATGAATACGATGCCGCATTGATCGAACTGTTTGTAAAAACAGCTGTAAAAGGGCTACATCCCGGAGGGTTGCCGTTGTGCGTAAATGCGGCATGTGCTCCCGGGTGCACTGTGATATAAACGGTATCTCTATCCACGCATCCCATAGCATTGGTAGCGATGAGTATCACGGAATAAACCGTATCCTGCAAGGTGGTGTTGAGGAAGGTATGCACGAGCGTATCACTAGTTGCCATGGCGCCATCGCTCGTCACCCACATATAGGATTCTGCCTCTAGGCTATTGTTATCAAACTGCACAGTAAGCGGAGAACAACCGGATGTGAGCTGCGGGACAATATTGGCCACAGGACGATTGGTCACACTCACCGTTTGACTGACTTCGGCACTACAATGAGCAGTACTGATTTGCAACGTCACATCGTAGTCTCCTCCATCGGTATAGAAGTGTACAGGATGTTGTTCACTTGAAAAGAAACCGTCACCAAAATTCCACAACCATGATGAGATGGTTTCACTTCCATAGACCGTACTTACATCACTGAACTGAGCAGAATCCCCTTGGCACAAGTTCTGCACAATGAAGTTGGCTTGTGGCGATTCATACACGTTCACTATTTCCATAGTCGTTGTGGAGCAACCATAGCTGTTGCTCACTCTTAACATGGTGACATAAGTACCGGGTGATGAATATTCTATAGGAGGAGGTGTTATTCCCTCAAAAGTACCGGGCGCCACATCAAAAGTCCAAGCCCAGAGATTACCACCACTGCTGTTTTGCGAGTAGTTTACAGTCATTGAATCACACCCCCATGAGATATCCGGGATGATATCGGCCGTTGGTGCGGGCAAGACGACCACATCAACATAAGCCGTATCAGAACATCCCGGTGTAGCACCAAGAATGGTTACCGCATTCCGAACACGATACGTACCGGGTGTATTGTATACATAGGTAATATTACCTGAACCGGTATTGAACCATCCCTGACCGTTATCAAGATTCCATCTCCAGCTGTTTGCACCACCTGTTGCATGCTGATAGAAAGTAATAGGTTGACCAAGACAAACCGTATCCGCAGAAGCCGAAATACCTGCAGTAGGTGGCGGAACGATTTGAATGGTAATACTTGCAGGAGCCACACCACAATAGTTACTATCCAACAATTGAACGGTATAAGTTCCAATACCCGGATAGTGCATTGTTCTTGGCTGTGATGGTGGCCATGGAGTCCAGTCAATGATACTGTCATGACCAAGGTTCCAATAATCACCAAAATTCCAGTACTCATATCGCTGATAGATATTTCCCTGGAAAAGACAGTTGCGATAAGTGGTATTGGTAAACGTTACAATCGTATCAGGGTAACACAAGAGCGTTGCTGAAGCTGAAATACTCGGATCATCCAGGTCCCAAATACGAATTGGATTGAACGTTGCGGTGGAGTGACCTCCCTGTACACGGTTACAATAGTTCTCTGCGGTAAGCGTGACAACCGTTTCGCAGGTCACAGTTCCTACTTCATAAGTATGTTGTATAGTTTGTTGCCAGTTGGTATGGTCAAATGTCAAAACAGGTGAACCATCACCAAAGTCCCAAGTAAATATGGAAGTCTCCGAGACGTTGGTGGATGAGTTGATGAATTCCATCATCTGCGGAGCACACGCTTGTGTCAAGCCCCCAACCGGAATCTGGATAGAAGCACTTGTTGCTTCTTCCATCACCACTACTCCACTTACCACACATCCCGTTTCAATTTCTGTAATGGTGACAATGAACGTATCAACGGTAGCAGCATAAGTGTGCGTTTGAAAATCCGGAGGACTCCATGAAGAACCTGTCGTAGGAGCCGAACCATCGCCCCAATCAATGCTGAAAGCCCCCCAAGTATTGGGACTCGCTAGATTGAAGGTAAAGTTACCGCCACTGCAAGAGTACCAATACGGATTCGTTGACGGCTGACCGTAAAAATCATAGACCCTTGGACAAGTCCCTTGAGCAGAAGCTGATGCCCACATCAGCATGCTGACTAGTACGGGTATAAGTATTCGGATAGTAATTTTCAGCTTCATATCCGATTTGTACGAAGTACTTACTAAAAGGTGTCATTTTTTAAAGGATTTTAGATAAGGCTTATTCCCCTAAGGACTAATCAATTGTAGTGACTGACGAATCCGGCTGTTTACATCGCTCAAAGGAGCATTACCCTCTACGAGTGCAACCACTTTTTATGAATTCCAAAGACGTTTTTAATAAGTCAAGAAATACCACATTCACGGGAGTCCGATTCCGAAAGTTTTTTGCTTCGTTTGTAAGGCAACAAAACGATTCACGCCATGAAAGAAATACTTTCCACCAACGCAGAAGGCTGCCTCGCAATGGCCAATGATGGACAACTGCACCTTTCCTTCGGACAATTGTATTTTCTCTTCACGCGTTAAGAATTGGTGGGCTTCATCCGCTTTCTCACCCATATGAAACAACAGATGCTCACCACCCACGGCTTCAATAAAATCTTCTTTGAAACAGGCATTTGCAATGTGCGCATTGCACTCAATGAAAAAGAAGTTGACTCCCTCATCGATCTCATGAACGAAGCAGAACTTTCATTGAGCTTGAAAGAGCTGCTAGCATCGTAAAGTGTGGCTTCATTCTACCTGATAAAAATCCCTCAGCCACTGCCCGACTGAATACACTAATTTTCGCCCATTAAGTTTTATGCTATGAGCGAAACACTTCAAATAGACCAACAAGGTGCAGTGGTGGTGATTCAACTCAACCGCCCTGCAGTATTCAATAGTTTCAATCGCGAGATGGCACTGGCGCTGCAATCCAAATTGGATGAGTATGCAAGTGATGATTCCGTTCGCGCGATTGTATTGACAGGCCAAGGCAAAGCCTTTTGTGCCGGACAAGACTTGTCGGAAGTAGTGGCGGAAAATGGTCCTAACATGCAAACCATTTTATCAGAACACTACAACCCCATCATTGAGCGCATTCGCAAAATTCACAAGCCCATCATAGCAGCTGTGAATGGCGTGGCGGCAGGTGCCGGTGCCAACATTGCATTGGCTTGTGACATCGTTCTTGCCTCGGAGCAAGCATCATTCATTCAAGCGTTTTCCAAGATTGGATTGATACCGGACAGCGCAGGCACCTTCTTCCTACCTCGACTCATCGGTTTTCAAAAAGCCTCTGCATTGGCCATGACGGGCGAAAAAGTAACTGCGGCCGATGCGGAAAGAATGGGAATGATTTACAAAGTGCTTCCTCAAGATACCTTCATGGAAGAAGTGATGAAGCTGGCCAGTGAGATATCGCAGATGCCAACATACGCACTTGGACTCATCAAGGAAACGATGAATGCATCCATGACCAACGACCTCCATGCACAGCTCAAGCTCGAAGAAGTCAATCAAATCAAAGCCGGCAACTCAGAAGATTTCAAAGAAGGTGTAGCAGCATTTTTGGAGAAGAGAAAACCGGTTTTCAAAGGCAAATAAATTATGAGTTGGAAAAGCACCAAAGAAAGCTTGCCTGAAGACGGACAGCGCGTACTGGGTTATATCCCCAACAACAAAGTTTTTCTTCCCGGCAAATCCGGAGAGTTTGAAATGCGTGAAGTAGTCATCCTTCACTTCTGCAAAGACTTCTATACTCAAGGAACCGAGAAATATGAAAAATACGGGCCACACTTTTGGCAAGGCGAAGGCAATAGCAATCACTTCTTTCATGATGTGACCCATTGGATGGAAATCCCAAGCAAACCGGAATAATTCTCCATGTAGGATGAAGCAATTGATTTTTCTTTGTTTAGAAAATTGAATCTTTTGAATAACTATGTCCACACTTCTAGTTGAGCACGAATATTGGGCCAGCATACAGATAGCGGATATGCTGTTGGGAATGGACATCATACCCGAAAGGCCCAAACGCATTTTTGACCACATCATCGGTGCGCAAAACACTTGGCTTGCACGCATCCACCATAAGGAGCCAACTCTGGAGATATGGCCGGTGCTCTTGCCCAACGACTGGAAGAAACTGCTAACTGATCACAAAGAACAATTGCTTGCAATTGCTTCGTCCGAAGAAGAGATGAATCGCGTTATCACTTACCGCAATTCATCCGGAAAAGAATTTACCAATCGCGTAGGCGATTTGATGCTACACCTTGCGCTGCACGCGCAGTACCACCGCGGGCAAGTGATTGCCTATGCGCGTGAGTCCATCAAGCAACCACCGGTTACAGATTTAATTGCCTACTTAAGACTTTGATGCCATGGAGCACACCTATCACAAAATCACATCTGAAGACATAAAGTTCTTCCAGTCCATCACCGATGCCCAAGCGGTGCTCGTAGATGATGAATCGCGCACAAGCTATGGCAAGGACGAAACAGAAGACCTCTGCTTTCCTCCTGAAGTGGTTGTAAAACCAAAAAACACCGAAGAAGTATCGGTAATTCTTCGCTATTGCAACGAGCAACACATACCGGTAACGCCAATAGGAGGCCGCACCGGTTTGAGCGGTGGAGCTCTTAGCGTACATGGCGGTGTAGGGCTCAGCATGGAGCGCATGAATAAAATTTTATTCATCGATGAAAAGAACTTGCAGGTAACCGTTGAGCCCGGTGTTATCACGCAAGTGTTACAGGAAGAAGTGGCCAAGCAAGGTCTTTATTATGCACCGGACCCCAGCAGTCGCGGTTCCTGTTTCATTGGCGGCAACCTTGCCGAAAATGCAGGAGGCCCAAGAGCTGTGAAGTATGGTGTTACAAAAGACTTCGTTCTCAATTTAGAAGTGGTTCTGGCCAATGGAGAAGTCATATGGACAGGTGCCAATACCTTGAAGAATGCTACTGGCTATAACCTCACCCAACTCATTGTAGGCAGTGAAGGTACACTGGGTGTGATTACAAAAGCGGTTTTGAAACTAGTACCGCTGCCCAAGTTCAACCTGCTCATGCTCATCCCATTCTACTCGGCCGAAAAAGCATGCGAAGCCGTGAGTGCCATCTTCCGCGCAGGCATTACTCCCAGCGCATTGGAGTTTATGGAACGCGATGCGATTGATTGGACATTGCGGTTTGTAGATGATGTGAACGTGCCGGTGGAAGAGTCCATCCAAGCGCATTTGCTGGTTGAAGTGGATGGCAACTACATGGATGCACTCATGAGCGATTGCGAAAAGATATCGGAAGTAGTGGCTCAATATGAATGCGGTGAAATCCTATTTGCCGATGACGAAACACAGAAAAACCAGCTTTGGAAACTCAGACGCAAAGTGGCCGAGGCTGTCAAGTCCAATAGCGTTTATAAAGAAGAAGACACTGTAGTACCGCGCTATGCCTTGCCGCAACTCTTGGCAGGCGTAAAAGCCATTGGCAAGAAGCACGGGTTCAAATCGGTTTGTTATGGACATGCCGGTGACGGCAACCTACACATCAACATCATCAAAGGCGATTTGAGTGATGAATTTTGGCAGAATGAATTGCCACTTGCCATCCGCGAGATTTTCGAGCTATGTGTGCAGCTACAGGGAACCTTGAGCGGTGAACACGGAATCGGTTTGGTGCAAAAGCAATATATGGACATCGCATTTGACAAAAATCAGCTCGAACTGTTCCGGGCCATCAAGCAAGTTTTCGATCCGAACGGCATTCTGAACCCCGGAAAAGTGCTCAAGACCATCTGAAAAGGCTCCAAAAAGCCTCTCGAAGAATATGATTTTCGTCAGTTTTTGCGATTTTAAAAACTGACTTATGTCATGCTGGCAATGGAGTGCACTCAAACTGGGCTTCTCTTTCAGGCGGTTAATTAGAGTTCAGAAACTCCAGGTTTCTTAAAAAAACTTAACATAGGTCAATTAAAATTGAGAGGTATAAAAAATAGATGAAAGAGAATATCAACCGATTACTTTAGCAACCGTATTTCTGGTAGCGATACCGAAATATACATTAGAGTTAGTTACACAATTGTGTAACAACGATAGTTTTTAGTTTTTCAGTTTAAACCGAGAAGCCCTGCAACGCGCGGGGCTTTTTGGTGTAGTGGCGGTATTGCAATTCGCAATTATTTCTTCTCACATTTGCGCCATGACGAAAGAGCAAAAAATCGCAGCATTTAATCCCAATAATGCAGGCCTGAAAGACAGCAATATCTACGGCCTCCCCTTCACTGAAGAAGAAGCAGATATCATCTTAATACCGGTTCCATGGGAAGTAACCACCAGTTATGGTGGCGGTACCAGCGAAGGTCCGGCACATATCCTTGAAGCGAGCTTTCAAGTTGATTTATATCATCAAGAGTTTCCTGAGCTCTGGAAGCGCGGTATTGCCATGCTTGATATTCCTGAAGACATGTTGATGCGCAGTGCAGCCCTCAAACAAAAGGCTTCACAAATCATTGACATGTGGGAAGACGGTGTGGATGTGCCGAACAATGCCGAAGCCCAAGAAATTCTCAAGGAGGTGAATGAGGCATCTGCTGCGATGAACAAATGGGTAGAAGAACAAGCCTTGCTCTGGATGCAGAAAGGCAAACTCGTTGGTCTTGTTGGTGGCGACCACTCTACTCCACTTGGTTTCTTCAAAGCCCAAGCAGCTCAGCACGGTTCATTCGGCATCCTTCACATCGATGCGCATAAAGACTTGCGCATAGCTTATGAAGGATTTGAATACTCGCACGCATCCATTATGTACAATGCGATGAAGATGAAAGAAATAAGTGCGCTTGTATCCGTTGGTATTCGCGACTTCTGCGAGGAAGAAAAACAAGTGGCAGATACCGATGAGCGCATTCACATACACACCTACGCACAACTCAAGCGTGAGCAGTTTGAAGGAAAAACATGGAAACAACAGTGCGAAGCCATCATTGAGCAATTGCCTGAGAAGGTTCATATCAGCTTTGATATCGATGGGTTGGATCCTACGCTATGTCCAAACACCGGCACACCTGTTCCGGGCGGTCTCTGGTTCGATGAAGCGACTTACTTACTCTCCATGTTGCACCGGAAAGGCAAGAAAGTCATCGGTTTTGATTTGGTAGAAGTAGCTCCGGGCAGTGATGATTGGAATGGCAATGTGGGAGCACGTATGTTGTTCCACCTCTGCGGAGTATTGGCCCAATCAACAAAAGCCTAGTGGAGCTCGCTATCTACTGCATATTTTTTTTCCTCGTTGCACTGATATACAGTTCAGCCGGTTTTGGTGGCGGCAGTTCCTACTTGGCATTGCTCTCGCAATTACCCTATGGGCAATCTTTCATAAGACTGACAGGCCTGAGCTGTAACACCATAGTTACAGCCGTAGGCACCTATAATTTTTATCGCAAAGGATGGGTTATGATGAGACCATTGCTTGGATTGCTCATGGCCAGTGTGCCATTTTGCATCTGGTCGGCTTCTTGGAGATTGGAGAGTCATGTCTATTTCATCACGCTCGGAAGTTGCCTATTGGTAGCGGGAATCCTCATGATGCTACAATCTGCCCCAAGTGAAAGCGCGAATAAACCCATTAAGAATCCATGGTGGCTCTATATTTTATGTGCAGCAATCGGCCTATTGTCCGGTTTCACGGGCATCGGTGGTGGAGTGTATTTATCGCCCTTGTTGCACTTCATTCGCTGGGGAAGTGCTAAACACATCGCGGCAACTTGTTCTGCTTTTATTCTCGTCAATTCAATTGCGGGTTTAGTTGGTCAAATTGCTGCAGATAACGTGCAATGGAACATACAACAACTTTGGCTTTTACTTTCGGTATTTGCCGGGGGAATGATTGGCTCGCGTTTGAGCAGTAGTATCTTAAGCCAGCGCACTGTGCGACAACTCACCGCTTGTGTGATTGTGTTTGCGGCTGTTCGAATTTTAATTAAATACTTATGAAAATTAAATTGATTGCATTTGGTATAGCCAAAGATGTCTTCGGTGCATCCACACAGTTGGAGGTGAATGATTCCATGACGTTGGCAGAACTCAGTGCTTACCTAAAAGACCATTATTCGGCAAGTAATCAATTGCCCGTTTGCCGTATGGCGGTCAACCAGGAGATTGTAGAGGACATAAAAACATTTGTATTGAAAGATGGCGATGAAGTAGCCATTCTTCCTCCCGTAAGCGGAGGTTAACCCAATTAATTGTGCCATAAAAAAAGCGAGGTAATTACCTCGCTTTTTCTTTTCAATGGAATATTAATTGTTATTGAAAAATGATTCGAACAGTTTCGTGGGTTACACCATTGTCCTCAATGCTGCAGAAATAAACTCCTGAAGTGAATTCGGAACCACCAACGTAAACCACGCCTTGCTGATTCTTCAATCCTATTTCTTTCACTTTCGCTCCAAGAGCGTTGTAGATAACCATTTTGCCGTTTGACGGTGCTTGGTTGAAACGATAGCTCACCGTTCCAAGGTTTTCAATCGGGTTTGGGAAAACCTCTATCTCACCACCTACAGCAGGTACATCGTTCACACCCACTTCAACATCCACCGCATAAGTTACCGTGTGACAAACAGTCGGAACTTGGTTATCCACTTCATAGAAGCAATAGCGGTATGTGGCAGCTCCCGGATGGCCGTGGTGACGATATTTGGCTTTGAAAGAATTGTTCACTTCACCCGGCTCCATATATACCTGCTCACTCGAAGCATTGTAGTTACCGGTGCTCCATGCAATGCAAAGAAGTCCCCAGCAGAAATTACCATCAGCACCTTCCACTTCCTCAATGGCCAAGCGAGAAGCACTCACAAGGACAGGAAAGTCAGATGAGTTAATCACCTCCCAAGCCGCATCCACTTCCTCATCTATAATGGAGGATGTGCCGTAATAAACATAACTCTGACCGGACAATTCAAGTTGGGCTGATGCCATGAGTCCGAGAAATAAGGAAGGGATTATTGTAAAAATGATTTTTTTCATAGTACATTTAAAATTTCACTTCCAAAAGTAAACAGATAATCATCACCGTGTATATCCATAATCCGCTTTTACACATGCATCCCCAATTTTAGCTTTACAATCAAAAACTTCATTTCAGTTTTTTCTCCTTTCATATTGTGCTTAACATTGTCACACAAAACTTGCTAATACGATGAAAAAATTTCTACTAACAATCACTTGCTCCTTTGCGCTTCTTACTGGTCAAGCTCAATTGCCTGCAAACTCAATTTGTCCGGATTTCACCGGAACAGATTTGGAAGGTAACACTTGGAACCTTTACGAATTATTGGATTCGGGTAAAACCGTTATCATCGAAGTATCTGCTGCATGGTGTGCACCATGTTGGAACTACCACCAATCAAACATTTTAAAGAACTTCTACAATCAGTATGGTCCTGAAGGAACCAACGAAGCAATGGTTCTTTTCATTGAAGGTGAGCCTTCCAACACTTCCACCCAGCTGTATGCAGCCGCTAACACCGGATTGTATGCTACGCACTCACAAGGTAACTGGGTTGCAGGTACACCATTCCCTATTATTGACAATGCATCCATTGCCAATCTACTTGACATTTCCACTTACCCAACCTTCTTCATGGTGTGTCCTGACCGCGTAATCACATACGCTGATGGTTACTATGTACAAGGTGGTCAAATCCATCCGAACCTGAACGACTGGGCTACTATGATGAACCATGCAGATTGCTCTGCTGCCACCGCTGAAGTTGACCCACGTTTCATCGATGTTACCAGTTTGGATGCTGAATGTAGCGAGCCTACTGCGGGTGTAAAAATCTTCATGCAAAACAAGGGTACTACTCCACTTACTGAAGCCACTATCACCATCACCGGTGCCGGTGATCCTATCGTTTATGATTGGACTGGTAACCTTGAGACTTACGAAACAACCACCATCGTTATCAACGGTATCGACACCGATGGCAACACCCTTAACGTAACAGTGGAAGTAACATCAGAAGACGAAGTACCTAGCAACAGTTCAGTAGAAGTAAGTGTTAACTCAACCATTCAAGAATCCACCACTCACATCCGCGTGGTATTCGTAAATGACCCATGGCCGGGTGAAAACCGCTGGAAAATCCGTGACAGCAACGGAACTGTTATAGCATCCAGCCCATCATTCCCTGCCGAGGTCAACTCTGCTTCAACCAATACTTATGATTATTGGGTTCCTTCTCAAGGTTGTTATACATTCGAATTCGAAGATGATTATGGTGACGGATTGGCAGGTGCTCAATACGGTGCATGGAACGGTAGCTTGAAAGTGTACAGCGTGAACGAAACCGGCAACCAATCACCGCTGTTCATCTACAACGGCAACTATGCTCTTGACTTCGTGAAATTTGCATTCGAGGCCAACACAACCGTTGGTACCGATGAAATCGAAACCGGCACCACTGCCTTGAATGTATATCCGAACCCTACATCAGGTATCGTGAACTTGAACTACTCATTGGATCGCACTGTGGATGTATTGGTAGATGTTATCGATGCCGTAGGTGTGCGCGTGATGTCTGAAAGAATAGGCTCACAAGCAGCAGGTACCTACACCACTCCAATTGACTTGTCATCATTGGCAGCGGGTATCTACATGGTAAACTTGAACGCTGACGGTGTTACAAGCTCTGTTCGCGTAATTGTGAAATAATTTTGAATAAGCAATAATTTTGACATCAGCAGTTGTGGTACGATTATGGTATTCCGGCTGCTGATGTTTCTTTTATTACCATCCATAAAATGAAAAAAATTCTCTTCCTTCTGGCAACATTGCCTTTGTTCTGTTCGTTTAATACGATGCCCACTGCAGCCATTCCCAGTGTGCAGCTCAAAGACCTCAATGGTAACACCGTGGATACCGGCAAACTCAGCAATGATGGGAAACCCATTTTGATATGCTTTTGGGCTACCTGGTGCAGTCCTTGCAAAAAGGAATTGAACACCTATGCCGAGCTTTATGACGACTGGAAAGAAGAGACCGGAGTGAAGATAGTGGCCGTCACCATCGATGACCAGCGCACGGTGAACAGTGTGAAGCCTTATATCAATTCCGTTTCGTGGGATTATGAAATCCTGCTCGATGTGAACAAGCAGTTCGCACAGGCGATGGGCGTAAACAACCCTCCTCACACCTTCCTCCTCGATGGCAACGGCAACATCGTTTGGCAACACTCCGGTTATCAGCCCGGTGATGAAGACGAGGTCTATGAACAATTGAAGAAATTCAAATAATGCCTGATAAAAAGCGCTTGGAATATTCCAAGCGCTTTCTTTTTTTAGCCAACCGATTTTTTTTACACTCCAAAATATTTTATCCAACCAAAGGATGCGCGTATCTCTATTTGCTTTGCTCCTACTGTTCGCAGTACGAGGTCTCTCTCAGGATTACAACGGCTCAAACGAAAAGCAAGAACCCAAAGGAACGCTTACCGGCAATTTTATGGTCCTCTTTCAGCAATACAACGAGGATTCATTGATTGGTGCCCAAGTGCCCAATGCCAAAGCAGCCCTCAACTCATTTGGGAATTTCACTTATACCTACGGAAAATTCTCAGCGGGCGTGCGTTTTGAATCTTATCAGAATGCGATATTGGGCTATCCGAGCCGCTTCAAAGGTTCAGGCATTGGTCATCGCTACGCTCGTTATAACGATGATTTCATTGACATTACGGTTGGTAACTTCTATGAACAATTTGGCACCGGTATGGCCGTGCGCACTTACTGGGAACCCAACCTCGGCATCGACAATGCGCTGGATGGTGCCCGCATCATTTTGCGACCTTATAAAGGAATTACCCTGAAAGGGATTTACGGTTTGCAACGCCTCGACTTTGACAGCCGAATCATCAACGGCTCAGGACTGGTGCGCGGAGCAGATGGCGAAGTAGTGGTGAATGATATACATGAAAAGCTCAACGAATTTCCTGTGAAGCTCACCTTGGGAGGAAGTTTTGTGAGCAAATACCAACCCGGCACTACCATTGAAAAAGATAGCCTCACCTTGATATTGCCCAACAACGTATCACTTGTTGCAGGCCGCGTTGGGCTCATGTACAAGAACCTTCAGCTGAGTGCCGAGATGGTTCAAAAAATCAATGACCCCAATGCCGACAATCAATACATCTATAAGAAAGGAACCGGTATCTTCCTCAACGCTACTTACAGCCAAAAAGGTTTCGGTACGAGCATCAACGCCAAGTTCATTGATAACATGGCTTTCCGCTCTGAAAGAGAAGCATTGTTGTTTGATGTACCCATCAACTATATCCCATCCATCACACGCCAGCACACGTACAACCTCGCAGCTACGCTTTATCCTTATGCCACAGTGCTCAATGGCGAGAGCGGCATCAGCGGTGAAGTCTTCTACAACTTCAAAAAAGGCAGCCCCTTGGGAGGCAAATACGGAACTTATGTAGCGCTGAATGTGGCTGCCGTAAACTCAATGGATACTACAAGCTACACCGGCCAAGAAGCGCTTATTCACGGCTATAAGACCAATTCACCCTTCTTCGGAGATGAGAAATATGTACGCGACATCAACCTAGAAGTGCGCAAGAAGCTCACCAGCTCTTTCAGTCTTGTTTATGCCCACTACTACTTTGAGTTCAATACGCTCACCACACCGGTGACAAATGATTACAAAGGCATGGTGTATGCGAACATTGATGTAGTGGATTTGCAATACAAAATAAAACCCAAGCACTTCATCCGTGTAGAATTGCAATCGCTTGTTACCGAACAGGACAAAGGCAACTGGGCTACAGGTTTGGTTGAATACACCTTCTCACCCCACTGGACAGTGGCGGTGATGGACCAATACAACTACGGCAATGAAGATGCATCAAAACGCATCCATTACCTTTATGGCACTGTAGGCTATAACAAAGGAGGAACGCGCGTTGCTCTGGGGTATGGTAAGAGACGTGCCGGTATCTTCTGTATTGGCGGAGTGTGCAGAGCGGTGCCTGCATCCAATGGTCTTGAGTTAAGTATTACAAGCAGTTTTTAATGACATGAAAAAGCATCTATCCTCTATTCTCCTCATCCTTGTTGCAATGCTATGGGTAGCGTGCGATAAGATTGATGACCCCGTTTACAAATTCACGGGCGATTACAGAAGCGACCTGTATGGAGAACCACCGGTGTTTCCGATTGTACAAACACCCGTGCAAAATGTCTTGCTTGAAGATTTCACCGGGCATGACTGCGGTAACTGCCCTACTGCGCATCAGATTGCCTATGGCATCTTGGACAACAACCCGGAGCGTGTGGCGATGGTGGCCATTCATGCCGGTACTTTGGCACAACCCTATCCTCCCCATTATCCGGCCAACTGGACTACTCCTGAAGGCTCTTTTTACCTGCTGACACAAGTAGGCGTGGATGAAATGCCCAAAGGACGCATCAACCGCATACCGAGTGCACAAACCGTGCTCTCACCGGGTCTGTGGGTGGTGAGAACCAACCAAGCCCTCGCTGAAACGCCTACCTTGCACCTGCAGCTTGAGACGATTTACAGCGAAGAAAACCAACACCTGAGCGTGCACGTGAACCACCAATGGTTTGATGCGCACAGCGGTGATTATCGCTTGGTGATAATGGTAACGGAGAACAAAATCATTGCACCGCAACTCTGGTATAACCACGATCCCGAACATGTGGAGGAATATGAGCACAACCACATGTTGCGCACTACCTTCACCGGAGCCACAGGCCGCGTGGTGGCGAGCAACCCGACAGCAGGGACCAACATCACCAACAGCTATACCATCAACTGGAACCCGAACTGGAAGGTGGAGAACTGTGAGGTAATTGCCTTTATTACCGAAGGTGACAACGGCCGCATCCTCAACAGCACACACAAGAAAATCATCGAGTAAAAGGAAGGGGCGCCTACTTCGACTGCTTCTTCCACTCCATCATCACATTATTCAAGAAATTAAGCAGGTCCTCGCGACCTGTTTTTTTTTCGGCTGATGTGAGGAAGTAATTGGGCATATCGGAAAAATACTCCAACAAAGCGTTGCAGAATGCGCTCACATTGCGCTCAATGGCTTTGGGTTTTTCCTTATCGGCTTTGGTGAAGACAATGGCAAAGGGCAACCCCAGTTCTCCTAAGCGCACACAAAACTCGATATCGATTTTTTGTGGTTCATGGCGCACATCCACCAGCACCATGGTACAAAGCAGGTTCTCGCGCTTGCTCAGGTATTCCTCTGTCATCTTCTCCCATTTGCCACGCTCGGTCTTGGCAATTTTGGCATAGCCATAGCCAGGCAAATCCACCAGATACCAAGGCCTCTTCTCTTCAGCGTTGATGATAAAATGGTTGATGAGGCGCGTTTTGCCGGGCGTAGCAGAAGTCTTTGCCATGTTCTTCTTATTCACGAGCATGTTTATCAAACTGCTTTTGCCCACATTACTTCTTCCTATGAAGGCAAACTCCGGCTTGTCCGGTGCCGGGCACTGTGACAAGAGCGAAGAAGACTTGAAAAACTCAGCAGATTTTATTTGCATGTAACTCTAAGAATAATGTTGTTAGACAAATTGCGTAAACACCTCGGCATTTTCGGAATGTTGGCGCAATATAGCTTCATTGCGCCCAGCCTTTTGTGAGGCCTTCATCCATCCATAAACAAAAACCCTTTATCTCACTTGAAATAAAGGGTTTCTGCCGAATGTTAGGATATCTTATCGAACAAGTTTCTTGTACTTGATGCGTGACGGGCTGACATCACCAAGGCGCTTGATTTTGTTCTCTTCATATTCGCTGAAGGTACCCTCAAAAAAATACACTTGGGAGTCACCTTCAAAAGCGAGAATGTGCGTACAAATGCGGTCAAGGAACCAACGGTCGTGGGAGATAACCACCGCACAACCTGCGAAATTTTGGATACCTTCTTCCAAGGCGCGCAAGGTGTTGACATCGATATCGTTGGTAGGCTCGTCCAGCAGCAATACGTTGGCCTCTGTCTTCAACGTCATGGCCAAGTGAAGGCGGTTGCGCTCACCACCGGAGAGCACGCCCACTTTCTTCTGTTGGTCGGCCCCTGCGAAGTTGAACTTGCTGCAATAGGCACGCGCGTTAATGGTTTGCCCACCTATTTCAATCACCTCGTTGCCACCGCTAATGACTTCATAAACGGTCTTATTGGGGTCGATATCCTTGTGGCGTTGATCCACATAACCAATCTTCACCGTTTCACCGATGCGGATGGTACCGGCATCAGGATTTTCCTCGTTCATAATCATGCGGAACAAGGTGGTCTTACCCGCACCGTTAGGACCAATCACGCCCACGATACCGGCAGGAGGAAGTTTGAAGGTAAGGTTCTCTATGAGCAAGCGGTCTTCAAAGCCTTTGGTCACGTTGGTGAATTCAATCACATCGTTGCCTAGGCGCGGACCGTTCGGAATCGGAATTTCGAGCTTCGCTTCTTTCTCACGTTCGCCCTCACTCATCATTTTATCGTAGTTCTGCAAACGAGCTTTGTTCTTTGCATGGCGGCCTTTAGGATTGGTACGCACCCATTCCAACTCGCGCTCAAGCATCTTTCTGCGCTTGCTCTCGGCTTTCTCTTCTTGGGCCAAGCGTTTTGCTTTTTGCTCCAACCATGATGAGTAGTTGCCTTGATAAGGGATGCCTTCCCCTCTGTCGAGTTCCAAAATCCAACCCGCAACATTGTCAAGGAAGTAACGGTCGTGCGTTACGGCAAGTACCGTTCCTTTGTACTGGGCCAAGTGGTGCTCTAGCCATTGTACGCTCTCGGCATCCAAGTGGTTGGTAGGCTCATCCAGCAACAACACATCGGGCTGTTGCAACAAGAGGCGACACAAAGCCACGCGTCTTCTTTCACCACCGCTAAGCACACCAATCTTTTGGTCTTCAGGCGGACAGCGCAACGCATCCATTGCAACGGAAAGCTTGGTGTCCAAATCCCAGCCGCCCAATGCTTCAATTTTGTCCTGTGCGGCAGCTTGGCGGTTCATGAGTGACTCCATCTTCTCAGGGTCGTTGAGCACCTCCTCATCCATGAACATGGCATTGATTTCTTCATATTCCTTCAATGCATCGGTAATAGGCTTCACGCCCTCTTCCACAACTTCGCGCACCGTCTTGTTGTCATCGAGCTCCGGCTCTTGCGGCAAGTAGCCCACGCTATAACCCGGGCTCCACACTACTTCACCTTGGTAGGACTGGTCCAAGCCGGCAATGATTTTCATCACCGTTGATTTACCGGCACCGTTCATACCCAGGATACCAATTTTGGCACCGTAGTAGAAGCTCAAATAAATGTCTTTAATAATGTGTTTTCCGGTAGGTGTGTACTTGTTTACCCCCACCATGGAAAAGATAATTTTCTTATCGTCACTCATGTCTTTCTCCCCCTTTTAATAGGGCGGGCGAAGATAGCGACAGATAAGCGAAGAGAGAAGCAGGAAAAGCGAAAAGGGTGAGGCAATGCCTGCGATGAATAGAAAAGTTTTATGCACGTTGCCGTTGGTTTTCTGCTCGTGGCATTACTCCCTAATTTCGCCCCCATGGATGAGAAGCTCAAGCAAGTGAATGCCTACAGCGAGAAAACCCTCATGGGAGCATTGGGCATCGTGTTTACGAAGTTGGAAAAAGGATACATCGAAGCAACGATGCCGGTGGATCATCGCACGCATCAGCCCTATGGCTTGTTGCACGGAGGCGCAAGTGCCGCTCTGGCGGAAACCATTGGCAGCTACGGCTCTCATCTGCTGGTGGAAGAAGAAGGCGGCATCTGTGTGGGCGTGGAGCTCAACATCAACCACATCAAGAGCAAGAAGAGTGGCACGGTAACGGGCAAAGCCAAAATCCTGCACGAAGGCCGCAGCTCACATGTGTGGAGCATCGAGATTGTGGATGAAGAAACCAACCTCATTGCAATCAGTCGCTTGACGGTGATGGTGAAAAGAAAGAAATGATGCCCACTGAAGAGATAGAGCAATTGATAGCAAGCAGCAAGCCGTTTGCGCTGTGCGCCTTGCCCGGTGAGCCACACGTGCAGGTCTTTGACGTGTGGAAAGATGACAGGCTATACAACCATGAAGGCCACGCATTTATCATCATGCCTGAAAGTGAAGGCCACTTCTCACAGCCGCAAAACATCACCACCGAAGAAGAGCACCACCGCATGGTGACAGCTGCTGTTGCGGCAATTCAAGCAGGACAGCCGAAGAAGGTTATTATCTCCACCATCAAGCATGTGGCGCGCACGGCCGATTCCCTTGCCCACGTATTTGAAAAGCTGCTCGCCACCTATCCCACCGCATTTCGGTACCTGTTGCATCATCCTGTTTACGGCACATGGGCGGGAGCCAGTCCGGAGCTATTGCTCCGGAAAGAAGGCACGCACTACTCCACCATCGCGCTGGCCGGTACGGTAAAAACCGAAGCAGGCCAAGCCCCTGTGTGGAACGAGAAGCTGATAGAAGAACAAGCCATAGTCACGCGCGGCATCACCACGCACCTTGAAGGCATCGGTGTAAAAGACATCCAAGTATCGCCCGTGCATAACCACCAAGCCGGCCCCGTTACCCACCTCAAGACCGATATCGCATTTGATTCGGAAATCCACCCTGCAAGCATCGTCAGCGCGTTGCACCCCACTGCTGCGGTGTGTGGCTATCCCAAAGCTGAAGCCATGCAGCTCTACCGCACGCTAGAACAACACGCCAGAAGGCTCTACACGGGATACCTTGGTATTGAACGCCCAACAGGATTTGCCTACTTCGTGAACCTGCGCTGCATGCAAATCTTTGATGACCACTTTGAGCTGCATGTGGGCGGTGGTATCACAGCCGCATCCATCGCAAAAGAGGAATGGACGGAAACCGAGAACAAGGCGGAGGTGATGAGAAGGGTGATTGGCAGCTAGGGAATGGATGCTTGGTACATGGCGTTACCGTGTCACAAAGGTGCTTTGCTAAGATAGTTACCGATGATAGCAACAATTTCACTCCGCCACACCGGACTTGTTTCAGCGCCATAAATAAAACTGCCCCCCCCTCCGAAAAACGACCTATCTTTTAGCAAAAGAGACCTATCTTTTAATAAAAGAGACCTATCTTTTGACAAAAGAGACCTATCTTTTAAGAAAAGAGACCACACTTTTCGGATTAAAACGCTCATAATCAAACCACTCTATTTTCTCACTCGTGAAACGAAGTAGCTGATTGTAAATTTCTTCCACTTTCAGCAGACAATTCCCCCGGCCCCACGTTCAGAATGGAACCGACCTTGGCCGCCAGTCAAATATCCTTGTGCGAACATGACCGGCCCATCCCCTATCTTCGACACCATCACAACAACAGCACAATAAATGCCCCAAAACATACCTCAAGAGCTATTGGGACTTTCAGACGCAGAGCTGGAGCGCTCACGCGATACTTACGGCTATAATCAGAGTGCGGGTCTGAAGAAGAGTGCATGGTACACGATGGTGTTGGATATCCTCAAGGAGCCGATGCTGTTGTTGCTCATGGCCGTTACCATTATATATGTCATCGTGGGCAATTACTCCGAGGCCCTGTTCATGCTGGGGGCGATTGTTGCCGTATCGGGCATTTCGTTTTATCAAGACAACCGCAGCAAGAAAGCCTTGGAAGCGTTGGAGAAACTCAACGAACCGCTGAGCACCGTTATCCGCAACGGCCGGGCGGTGCAGATACCCACACGCGAAATTGCCGTGGGTGATTTGTGTGTCATTGAAGAAGGCAAGATGATCAATGCCGATGGCGAGATTGTGCACAGCAATGACTTCTCGGTCAATGAAGCTTCGCTCACGGGCGAGAGCTATTCGGTTTACAAAGGTGCCGATACCGAAGACCGCAAGGTGTACAGCGGCACGTTGGTCGTGTCAGGGCTTGCAGTGTTCCGAGTAGAACACATCGGCAGTGAGACCAAGCTCGGCAAGATTGGTCGCTCCATTCACGGCATCAAGGAAGAGGCCTCGCCTTTGCATGTGCAGATTACGCGTTTTGTGAAGTGGATGGCCGTGATAGGCATTGCCGTGTTCCTCCTAGTGTGGGGCTTCAGCTATATGCAAACGGGACATCTGATGGACAGCCTGCTTGCGGGGCTCACACTGGCCATGTCCATCTTGCCTGAAGAGATTCCTGTGGCGTTCACCACCTTCATGGCGCTGGGCGCATGGAAGCTCATGCAACAAGGCATCATCATCAAGCGCAGCAGCGTGGTGGAAACATTGGGCAGCACCACTGTTATCTGCACCGATAAGACCGGAACCATTACCGAGAACTCCATGCGCCTCCACGCGCTATACAGTTATAAGAGCGATAAAGTATTTCAATCAACGGAATTTAATTCGCCAGAGCTTGCCGAATTAATACAATATGCCATGTGGAGCAGCGAGCCGGTACCGTTTGACCCGATGGAAAAAACACTCCATCAGGTGTATGAGCAAACACAGGCCAACGACCAACGCCAGGCCTTCCACATGATTCATGAATATCCGCTGGAAGGCAAGCCGCCCATGATGACCCACCTCTTTGAGGATGCAGCGGGCAACAGGATAGTGGCAGCAAAAGGCGCACCTGAGGCGCTGATGGAAGTATCACACCTCTCCGGCAGCGAGAAAGAAAAGTTGCGCAAATACATCCAAGACTTTGGCAAGCAAGGCTACCGGCTGCTGGGGGTGGGCAAATGCCTCTTCACCGGCAATGATTTCCCGGCCAAGCAACAAGATTACCGCTTTGAGTTCTTGGGCTTCACGGTGTTCTATGACCCGCCAAAGCAAGGCATACAAAATGTGTTCAGACAAATAGACCAAGCAGGCATCAAAGTAAAAGTGATAACGGGCGACAATGGCGATACCACCAGTGCAATAGCCCGGCAAGCAGGCATTATCAATGATTCCCCTGCCGTGAACGGTGCGGACATTGTAAGGCTATCGCAAGAAGAATTAATTAAATTAACGGGAAAAACAACGCTGTTTACGCGCATGTTTCCGGAAGCCAAACTCGCCACCGTCAACGCATTAAAACAAAACGGTGAAGTAGTGGCCATGCTTGGCGATGGCGTAAATGATGCGCCTGCACTCAAAGCCGCGCACATTGGTGTGGCCATGGGCAACAAAGGCACCGAGATAGCGAAAGCCGCAGCCCTCATGGTCATTACCAATGACGACTTGGGCAAACTCATCACCGCCATTGCAGCAGGAAGACGCATCTATGCGAACATTAAGAAAGCAATTCAATACATCATCTCCATTCACATTCCAATTATACTCACCGTTTCATTGCCGGTGATTTTGGGTTGGATTTACCCGAATATATTCACTCCCGTGCACGTGATATTCTTGGAACTCATCATGGGCCCCACCTGCTCCATCGTTTATGAAAACGAACCGATGGAGAAGAACACCATGTTGCAACCACCGCGCAAAATGACCGACACCTTCCTCAACTTCCGGGAACTCGGCATCAGCATCCTACAAGGTTTGGTGATTACCGCAGGCGTATTGTTTGTTTATCAAGATGCCGTGCACCAAGGTCAAGATGAGCAGACCACAAGGGCAATGGTCTTCACTACGCTCATCTTCTCCAATGTATTTTTGTGTCTGGTAAATCGCTCGTTCGTTTACAGCGTGTTTGACAGTATGAAGAACCACAACAAGCTGTTCCCGCTGGTGATTGGAATAACGCTTGCACTGCTGTTTATTATTCTCTATGTACCGCAAGTGGCCGCGTTCTTCAAAGTGGAAAGCCCAAGCATACAACAACTTGGTCTCTCCATCTTGGTTGCCGCTATAGCCGTTTTATGGTTTGAGGTATATAAAGCAATTAAATACGCATCCGTGCGAAAGCAAAATTCAGCACATTAAAACAGCTTTAAAACCAACACTATTTTTTATTGAATTAAATAAGATGGAAAACAGAACCTATTCATCTATTTACCGCATCATGCACTGGGCCATTGCGTTGTGCATGCTAGCCCTTTTGCTCACTGTTTTTCTGCGACTCACTTGGCTCAACAAAGACCATGTGGCCGATATTATTCAGAATTATATGTCCGGCACGGACAAACCCATGACACGTGAAGAAGCCATAACACTTGCCAAACAAATTCGCAAGCCCATGTGGAACTGGCACTTGTATCTTGGTTATGTGCTCAGCGGCTTGTTCCTCATCCGCCTTACTCTCCCCCTCTTCGGCCGCATGAAGTTTGCAAATCCGTTCAACAAGCAACTATCAGCCAAAACAAAATTTCAGTACTGGGTATATATCGTGTTCTATATCGGTGTGGTGACGACCTTGGTCACCGGATTGATTATGGACTTTGGCCCCAAGACCATGAAGAAACCCATGGAGACCATACACGTGCTTTCACTTAATTATTTAATTCCCTTTCTCATACTCCATTTGGGCGGAGTATTGCTGGCGGAGTTCACCAAGCAACCGGGAATTATTTCAAGGATTGTAAGAGGGGAAAAACAACAAGAGAACGGGTAAGCCACTGCTTCACGCTCTCACACACTTTTCACTGAAATAATCTTTACGGGACAAGCCTTAGCGGCTTTCTCGCAGGTTTCGAGTGCTGCATGTTGCGGAGTTTTGAAGGTGTGAAAACCTTTTTTCTCCTGCGATTTGAGCAATACCGATTTGCCGTCCTTCTTGGACATCCGAAAGTATTCGGGTGCAAATTCTTCGCAGTAGTTACAGCCTATGCACTTATCCCTTTGCAGTGTGATGATAACCATTATGCTTTGATCACTTTATAGAGCTTATCGGAAGGACGTACTTTGAAATTGGTTTTGAATGCCACCACATCGGCTTTTTCAGCTTGTGAAGCGCCTTCTTTATTCTCCACCACCATTTCCTCTACCACCAATTCTTGAGAGCCCGTGGTAGGACCTTGGATGAGAACGGTATCACCCACTTTGAGGTCGTGGCTTTCAATTAAGAACTCAGCCACTTCAATTTTGGAGAAGTACTTGGTGTTTTTACCGATATAGATTTTCTTCTGTGTGGCAATGGAACCCGGAGTAGGTGTCCACTCGCCCAGTTTTTGACCAAGATAATAGCCTGACCAGAAGCCGCGGTTGTAAACGGTTTTGAGTCGTTCCATCCAGCCGGCAACTTTCTCCCGGTTGTAAGTGCCATCAGCCACGGCATCCAAGGCTTCGCGGTAGCACTTGGTAACAGTGGCCACGTATTCAGGTGCCTTGCCTCTGCCCTCGATTTTCAAAACCTTGATACCGGTATCCACCACTTGGTCCAAAAAATCGATGGTACACAAATCTTTTGGAGACATGATGTACTCGTTATCAATCTCCATTTCGAAACCCGATTCTTGGTCGATAACCGTGTATTTCTTGCGGCAATTTTGCTTGCATGCACCTCTGTTGGCCGATGAGTTGTGCGAGTGCAGACTCATGTAGCATTTACCTGAAACGGCCATGCACAATGCACCATGCCCAAAAATTTCAATCTCCACCAATCTGCCGGAAGGGCCTTTTACTTGTTCCTTTTCAATCTGTGAACAAATCTTCTTCACCTGATTGAGGCTTAGCTCACGGCTCAATACCATGGTATCGGCAAACATGGCGTAGAACTTCACCGTTTCGATATTGGTGATATTGACCTGTGTGGAAATATGCACCTCCATCCCGATTTGTCGTGCGTAGGCAATCACCGCTTGGTCCATGGCAATCACGGCTGTGAGGTCGGCTTCCTTTGCTTTGTTGAGCAAGGTTTTGACAATGGACAAATCGTGGTCATAAATAATGGTGTTCAGGGTCAGGTAGGTACGCACGCCCTTCTCCTTGCATCTGCGAGAAATTTCAGGCAAGTCCTCAAGTGTAAAATTCACGGTAGAACGCGCACGCATATTGAGCTGTTCTACACCGAAATACACCGAGTCGGCCCCATTGTCAATCGCAGCCTGCAACGAAGCGAAATCCCCTGCAGGACTCATCAACTCTACCTTTGATTGTGAAATCATCCCTTTACCCAAATTTGGTGCAAGTTTAAAAACTTTTATCGCCACGTTGGATGCATTAGAAATACTTAAGAACCGTCCTTTGCGCAGATGCAGTGTATCACTCGGACAGAATCCATCGTTGCCTAGCCACACCGCTGGTTCAATGATATAATTAAATGGTTGGGTGAGAGTGCATGGAGGTTCTCCATTTATTTCATGGATTTAGATATCATCATACAAGTTCTCCTTCGTTGATATTTGTGCGGCTTTACAACAGGCCTGTTTATGACAAAAAAGCGCAGCATTTTAATACTCACACTGGTAGGGATTCTCCTCGCTGCCTCGGTCTATCTCATTTCCAAGCTGCAGTTCAGTTATGACTTTGAGGACTTCTTTCCTCAAGATGATCCGCAGACGGAATTTTATTTCAACTACCGTGACGCTTTCGAAACCGACAATGATTTTTTCATCGTTGCCCTTGAGAATAAAGCAGGCATCTATCAATATGATTTCTTGCAAAAGGTGGACAGCCTCAATGCGGAGCTCAAGCGGTTGCCTTATGTGCAGGAAGCCATCGGGCCTACACGCATCAACGAATATTACCGCGATCCGGTTTTAGGGCAAGTGTTTACCGTGCCGCTGCTGCGCTGGAAAGAGCCGGAGCACTATGCGCCCGATTCGCTCAAAGTGCTCTACACACCGGGCATGGTGGGCTTGTTTTTTTCAGCGAAAGGAAACTCGGTTGCCATCAATCTCAAGCACGAAGAAAACCTCTCCAAGCGCAAATGCGATGAACTCGCTGCCGCGATAGAAAGCACCGTGGCGCGTTTCCATTTTGATGAAACACACATCATCGGTCGTGCGCTAGGTCAACGCCTCTATGTGGAAACGATGCTCAAAGAGCTGATCATGTTCATCAGCCTGAGCCTTGTGATTACCATTATCTTCTTGCTCATCGCATTCCGCTCGTTTTGGGGAATTGTAGTGCCCACATTCATCGTGTTGGTATCCATCCTCTTCACGTTGGGTTTTGTAAAGCTCATTGGCAAAGACCTGGACCTCATGATGACCGTCTTGCCTACCATCATCTTTGTTGTGGGCATCAGCGATTCGGTGCACGTGCTTACGAAGTACATGCAAGAGTTGCGTGCGGGTCGTGACCGCATTGAGGCCATCAAATATTCATTCAGAAGCATACGCCTCGCCACCTTTCTCACTTCCCTCACCACTTCCATTGGCTTCATCACGCTGGTGTTGTCAAACATCCGCCCCATCAGCGATTTCGCCATCTATACATCCTTCGGAATCATGATGGCGTATGGACTTACCTACACCGTAATGCCGGCCGTATTGTTTTTGGCTAAACCAAAAGGGTTGTATGCCAATGCCGCGAAGCCGGACTTTTGGAGCCGATACCTGCACCGCTGGTTGGCATGGATTATTCGCAACCGCAAGGGCATCGCCATCGGTATGGGTATTATCATCTTGGCGAGTATATACTCCATCACACGCATACCGGTGGACAACTACATGTTGGAAGACCTGCGCGACAGCCATCGCCTCAAGAAAGAATTCCGCTATATGGAAGAAAACTTTTCGGGTTGTCGCCCATTTGAAATGGCCATCATGCCAGCGGAAGAAACGGACGTCTTCTCTGCTGCCTTCTTGAAAGACATGGATACCATTGGGCACTTCTTGCAAGAAAAATATGGCGTGGGCAGCCTGATGTCACTATCGGAACTTGTAAAGTCAGCGAACAAAGCACTCAATGCCGGACAAGCATCCTATTTCATCGTACCTGAAGACTCCTCAGAGATAAAGAAGCTCGAACGGTTTACTAACCGAAAAGACATCGCACGACTTACATCGCTTTACTATAATAAAGAAGCGAACATGTTGCGCATCAGCGGCAAGACACCTGACCTAGGAAGACAACATTACAAGCAACTCAATGATGAACTGGATGCATTCATATCTCAAAACACAACCACCAAGTTTGAACACAAAGTAACGGGCACTGCACAACTCATCGACCTCAACAATCAATACCTGGTAGAGAACATGGTGTGGGACTTGTTGCTATCGATAATTGCGATTGGTCTTGTGATGGGCATTGTGTATCGCTCATGGAAAATGATTTTGCTCACCATTATCCCGAACATCATTCCGCTTGTTATCGTGGGCGGCATCATGGGACTCACCGGCATACCTCTCAAAGTATCTACATCCATCATCTTCAACATTGCGTTTGGTATAGCCGTGGATGATACGATTCACTTCCTAGCACGTGTTCGCACGTTTTTGCTTGAAGGAAAATCAAATCTCTATGCCGTGAAGCGCACTTTCCTCACCACCGGCAAAGCCATGATAGTGACCACACTCATCTTGAGTGGTGGGTTCCTCACACTCATCTTGTCTGATTTCTTAGGAACATTTTATATCGGCTTCTTGATAAGCCTAACGTTATTTATTGCGCTCATTGCCGAACTCATGATATCTCCCCTTGTGGTAATGATATTTTATAAGAAGAAATAAGTCATACCCAATGAAATAAACGGATTGTCAAATCCAATCCTGAAAATCGCGCACCACTGAAGACTAGCGCTTAACTTCGGCACGTATTTTACTAGTAAAGCAATTATGAAATTGAACATCATCTCTCTGCTCACCATTCTCTTGCTGTCCACTACAGCAACCGCACAGAAAAAAATCACCAATGAATTAATCTGGGCCAGCCCCGAGTTCAACGCTGACTACATAGATGGGCTCTCAAGTCTCAAAGACGGACTTCATTATTCCAGCTTAGAATCGAGCGATGCATTTGGTTCGCGCATCGTGAAGTACAGCTATGCCACCGGTGAAGAAGTGGGAGTAATTGCTACTTCCGTTGATGTGTTCAAAAATGCCAACAAGCGCATTGAAGGCTATGAGATGAGCCACGATGAAAAATACATTCTCATCACCACCGATATAGAGCCTCAATACCGCCACAGCTATTTTGCAAACTTCTACGTGCACAACCTAGAAACACGCAAGACCACACCAGTAGCGGATTTCAGCAAAGGCAAGCAAATGCTTGCAACCCTCTCGCCCGATGGCCAGCACGTGGCTTTTGTGCGCGATAACAACATCTACATAACCCACCTTGAAACCGGCAAAGAGACACAAATCACCACCGATGGGGAGAAGAACAAAATCATCAACGGTGCCACCGATTGGGTGTATGAAGAAGAATTTGCACTCGTAAAAGGTTTGTATTGGAGTTGCAAAGGCGACCGCCTTGCTTACTACCGCTTTGATGAAAGCCAAGTGCGGGAGTTCTCCATGGACATGTTCGGTGGATTGTATCCTGAGCAAGAACGTTTCAAGTATCCAAAGGCAGGAGAGAAAAACAGCGTAGTGAGCATATATATCTATGATATGAATACCAAGCGCAGCACCATCGTGGCAACAGGCGATGAACCGGACCAATACATCCCGCGCATCAAGTGGACTCAGAACAACGATAAGCTGTGTGTGTTGCGCATGAACAGACTACAAAACAAACTGGAGTACCTCATGACCGACCTTTCACAAGTAGCGCCATTTGCTCATGATGTGAAAGTGATATACACAGAGAAGGCAGACACGTATGTGGACATCAACGATGCATTGACATTCCTCAAAGACGGAAGTTTCATCATGATGAGTGAGCGAGATGGATACAACCACCTCTACCTCATGGATGCCAACGGCAACGTGAAGCAACAACTCACCAGCGGCAAGTTTGATGTCATCGACTTCTATGGATATGATGAAACCACAATGACAGCCTACTACAGCAGCAGCGAGATGGGCGCAATAGACAAGCAAATCTATAGCGTGACCGCCAAGAAGAAACCTGTAGTGAAAAGGCTCAGCACCAGAAAAGGCCACAACGATGCTCAATTCAGCAAGGGATTCAAATACTACATCATCAACCACAGCGATGCGAACAGTCCGAATGAATACCATCTCTACAATGCAAAAGGCCAAGAGATACGTGTACTCAAAGACAATGCACGCCTCAAAGAGCGCTTGAAGAATTATGATTTGACGAAGAAAGAATTCTTCACCTTCACCAATAGCACCAACACAACACTCAACTGTTGGATGATGAAACCCACAGACTTCGATCCGAATAAAAAATACCCTGTGTTGGTAGCCATTTACGGTGGTCCTGGCAGCAATACGGTATTGGATGCATGGGGCGGTCGCAATTACATGTGGCACCAGATGTTGTGCCAACAAGGTTATATCGTGGTGAGCTGTGACCCGCGCGGCACACAATTCCGTGGCCGCGATTTCAAGCACAGCACTTACATGAACTTGGGTAAAAATGAAACAGCTGATTTTATAGACCTTGCCAAATACCTAGGCAATCAGTCATACATCGACAAAGACCGCATCGGCATTCAAGGCTGGAGTTTTGGTGGTTACATGACCAGCCTCTGCATGACCAAAGGTTCAGATTATTATAAAGCCGGTATTGCAGTAGCCCCGGTTACCAACTGGAAGTATTACGATACCATTTACACGGAGCGTTTCTTGCGCACACCTCAAGAAAACAGCGGTGGTTATGAGAACAACTCACCCATCAATTTTGTGGATGCACTCAAAGGCAAGTTCCTCATCATTCACGGCAGTGCAGATGATAACGTGCATTACCAAAACACCATGGATATGGTAACGGCACTGGTTGCAGCGAACAAGCAATTTGAGATGTTCATTTATCCCAATAAAAACCATGGCATCTATGGCGGTATGACACGCCTGCATCTCTACAACAAGATGACGAACTTCCTCAAAGAAAATCTATAAACCGAACAAGATGATACGCACCGGATTTATTCTTATGGCCTTGGCAGTAGCACTCGGTGCTTTTGGTGCTCATGGCTTAGAGCCTCACCTGGAGCCGCGCCAACTCGATGTTTGGAAGACAGCTGTGAACTATCAATTCATTCATGCACTTGGAATGATGATGCTCTCCGCTATCGCAAATAAACCATGGATCCGTGCAGAGCGTTTGCGTTCTGCGCAAATCCTGTTGTTGATTGGAGTGATACTGTTCAGTGGTTCTCTTTATTTCCTGTCAACTAAAGGATTGCTGGGTATCAACCTCTCATGGCTTGGACCCGTCACTCCTATTGGTGGGGTGTGTTTTATCGCAGGTTGGTTGTTGGCAGCGTTGAGTGTTACGAAAGAGGAATTGAATTGAACAATTGAACTCCATGAACCAAGGCATCATCCATAGCTTCCCACCTATTGTTGATGAAAATTGTCGCATCCTCATCCTAGGCACCATGCCCGGTGAAGAATCACTGCGGCAACAGCAATACTATGCGCACAAGCGAAACCTGTTTTGGAAAATCTTGAGTGAAGTGTTGAACGAACCTTTTACACTCGATTATGAAGAGCGAAAGCAGATGTTGTTGCGGCATCGAATTGCCTTGTGGGATGTATGCCATAACTGCGTGCGCAAAGGCAGCCTGGACTCAGATATCAAACTTGAAGTGCCAAATAAAATTGATGCATTGATTGAAAAGCATCCGAGCATTCAAACCATCGCCTTCAATGGCAAGAAAGCGGAAGCACTTTACAAAAAACACTTTGATAGATTGGAGCATCTCCTGTACCTATCGCTGCCATCTACAAGTCCAGCCAATGCCTCTATATCCATGAACCGGAAGCTTGCGGCATGGAGCAGGTTGGCTTCTCTGTAACATGACACAGAGCAGGCGAGAAATGTGACGAACTTCCAATCAAAAAAATAAAAGGTGACTCAATTGAGTCACCTTTTGCACATTATGCTTTGAACACTTCTACATATTCCTTCTATACTGACCACCCACTTGGAACATCGCTTGCGTGATTTGTCCAAGTGAACAATACTTCACGGCATCCATGAGCTCGGTAAATACGTTCTTGTTTTGGACGGCAGCATCTTGAATTTTCTTGAGTGCCACAGGAGCCATTTCTGCATTTGTTTTATGCAAGTTGGAAAGCATGGATATTTGGTATTGCTTCTCCTCTTCGGTAGCGCGAATGACTTCTTTCGGCTCGATGGTTGGTGAGCCTTTCTTAGACAAGAAAGTATTTACACCGATGATTGGGAAACGACCATCGTGCTTGAGCGTTTCATAGTAAAGGCTTTCTTCTTGAATCTTTCCGCGTTGGTACATGGTTTCCATGGCACCAAGCACACCACCGCGCTCGGTGATTCTATCAAACTCGGCAAGAACTGCTTCTTCCACAAGATCTGTCAATTCTTCAATGATGAAAGAACCTTGCAACGGGTTTTCATTCTTCGCAAGACCAAGCTCTTTGTTGATGATGAGCTGGATGGCCATTGCCCTGCGAACAGATTCTTCAGTCGGAGTAGTAATCGCCTCATCGTAAGCGTTGGTGTGAAGCGAGTTGCAGTTATCATAAATCGCGTACAACGCTTGCAAAGTTGTACGGATATCGTTGAAGTCAATCTCTTGTGCGTGCAGTGAGCGACCACTGGTTTGAATGTGGTACTTGAGCATTTGCGCACGGGCATTGGCACCATATTTTTTAGCCATAGCCTTGGCCCAGATTCGTCTTGCCACGCGGCCAATCACAGCATATTCCGGATCAATACCATTACTGAAGAAGAACGACAAATTGGGACCGAACTCATTGATGTCCATGCCACGGCTGAGGTAGTACTCTACATAGGTAAAGCCATTTGCCAAGGTGAACGCCAATTGAGTAATTGGGTTGGCTCCTGCTTCTGCAATGTGGTAACCACTAATGGATACCGAATAGAAATTGCGCACTTTGTTTTGGATGAAGTACTCCTGCACATCTCCCATGAGACGCAATGCATACTCTGTAGAGAAGATGCACGTGTTTTGTGCTTGGTCTTCTTTGAGGATGTCGGCTTGTACTGTACCGCGCACTTGTGACAATGTTTGTGCTTTGATGTTGGCATAAACATCAGCGGGCAATACCTCATCGCCAGTGATGCCCAGCAACATCAAGCCCAGTCCATCGTTTCCTTCAGGAAGTTCTCCTTGATACTTCGGACGAGTCAAGCCTTTGGCTTCGTATTTCTCGTATAACTTTTTCTCTACTTCAGCTTCAAGCCCATTTGCTTTGATGTATTTCTCACATTGTTGGTCGATGGCTGCATTCATAAAGAAAGCAAGCAACATGGGAGCCGGACCGTTGATGGTCATACTCACCGAAGTCTTTGGATCCGCAAGATCAAAGCCGCTGTATAGCTTCTTCGCATCATCCAAACAACAGATGCTCACACCACTGTTACCCACTTTACCGTAGATATCAGGACGCAAGTCGGGGTCATTACCATAAAGTGTCACGCTGTCAAATGCAGTGGACAAGCGTTTAGCAGGCATACCTAGGCTCACGTAGTGGAAGCGTCTGTTGGTGCGCTCCGGTCCACCTTCACCGGCAAACATGCGTGTTGGGTCTTCACCTTCACGCTTGAATGGATAGAGCCCCGATGTATATGGGAACTCACCCGGCACATTTTCTTGCAAAACCCAACGAAGGATATCGCCCCATGAGCGGTAAGAAGGAGTTGCCACTTTCGGTATTTGCAAGTGCGACAAGCTCTCGGTATGCGTCTTGATGCTTATTTCCTTGTCACGCACCATGAACTTGTACTCCGGATTCTTATAGCGAGCACGTTTGTCATTCCATGATTGAATCACCTCCCAGTTGTGCGGGTCGAGGTCAAGTTTGATTCTGTCAAAAGATGCACGCAACACTTTCAGTGCTTCTTCATTGCCTTGACCTTCTTCCATCACTTTGATGCTATGATGCAAAGCATAGAGCTTATCAGCAATTTCACTTTGTGCAGCAGCCCATTTATCATAAGCGCGGTTGTTCTCACTGATTTCGCTCAGATAACGTGTGCGATGTGGTGGAATGATATAAATCTTTTCACTCATCTCCTTGGTGATGGTGAAATTCGATTTCAAATCACTGCCGGTTTTTTCCGCTATCTTATCCATGAGCTTTTTATAAAGCGCATTGGTTCCTGGGTCGTTGAATTGGGAAGCGATGGTGCCCACCACAGGAAGCGCATCATCATCTACATCCCATAATTGGTGATTGCGCTTGTATTGCTTGCGCACATCGCGCAGTGCATCTTGTGCTCCGCGTTTATCAAATTTGTTGATGGCTACCACATCGGCAAAATCAAGCATATCGATTTTTTCCAATTGCGATGCAGCCCCAAACTCCGGAGTCATGATGTACAAGGCCACATCACTGTGGTCCATGATTTCAGTATCGCTTTGACCGATACCGGATGTTTCGAGAATAATCAAATCGAAACCGGCAGCTTTTAAAATCGCTACCGCTTCAGACACGTGCTTGCTCAATGCCAAGTTGCTCTGACGCGTAGCAAGCGAACGCATATACACACGCGGATTGCGAATGGAGTTCATGCGAATGCGGTCTCCAAGCAATGCTCCTCCAGTCTTCTTTTTAGATGGATCAACGGAGATAAGACCGATGTTCTTATCCGGAAAATCAAGCAAGAATCTGCGCACGAGTTCATCCACCATGGATGATTTACCTGCTCCTCCGGTACCGGTGATTCCCAGCACGGGAGTCTTTGACTTGGAAGCCATTTCGTGCACTTTTTCCAAAGCCGCTTTGTGTTCTTCAGGGAAATTTTCTGCAGCAGAAATCAAGCGAGCGATTGCGCCATGTGCATTCACAGAAAGCTGTTCTACTTCATTGGTAAGGGTTTTACCGGTAGGATAATCCGACTTTTGAACGAGGTCGTTAATCATTCCTTGCAAGCCGAGAGCACGGCCGTCATCCGGATGATAAAGACGAGTGATGCCATACTTGTGCAACTCTTCAATCTCTTCAAGAAGGATGGTACCACCGCCCCCACCGAAAATTTTGATATGGCCTGCTCCTTTCTGATGGAGCAAATCATACATGTATTTGAAGTACTCAATGTGTCCACCTTGATAGCTGGTCATGGCGATGGCCTGCGCATCTTCTTGGATAGCGCAATCCACCACCTCTTCCACACTGCGGTCATGACCCAGGTGAATCACCTCACAACCCGTACTTTGAATGATTCTGCGCATGATATTGATAGCTGCATCATGGCCATCAAACAAACTTGCAGCGGTTACAATTCTAACTTTATTCTTTGGAGTATATGGTGTACTTACTTGCATGTTCATCGCTTGATTTTCCTTCGCATTAGGGCGAAAAGAACGAGCGCGAAAATACCGATTGAGGTGGAACCATTCAAAATGAAAACAAGCCTTTGGCTTAGGCCTCTAACCAATTTATTACCAAGAAGAAGGAGATTATACGTTCCAAGGCGGGAATATCCGAAAAAAAAAACCTCCTATGTAACTCAGTACACAGGAGGTGTCCAATTAATTAATGGAAACAGTTAAACGATATACGTAAAGTCTAATCCTTTAAAAACTATGCGGAGTTTCTCATATCATCGGCACGGATGACCATCATCTCATCATTCCATTCTTTTTGCATTGAATGTACAGGTTCCTCATCTAGCTCAAATCCACTTGCTTGCAGAAGATTCATATCCCCTTGTGCGAGCTTGTTAACTGCGGTCGCTTGCATGTCAAGCAATTGAGTGATAAAACCTCTGACCACGTCCAGCTTGGATCTGAGACCGAATGTGGCTGTCGGGTCGCCAATCAGGCGCTGCATTTCATCCAACAAAAGCAATATCAAACCCGGATTGGGTTGTACGCTTGCAAACACTTCTTGACTTAGTGCTTGTTGCACTGCACGCGCATTTTCGACAAAGTTGTTATGTGATAAACATCGGAAATAACCGGAACGCACAAATCGTGTTCTCATCTTAGTTGGCGAGAGGGGTTTTAGTATGAGGCTCTCACAGGCCTTCAACGGTAACCCATGAATTTAGGTTACATGGAAGCGCTACACCTCCTATCAAGAAAGACCTATCAACAATCAAACATTTTGGGCAGCAATAAATGCTGTAGTCCAAGCAGCTTGAAAATTGAATCCTCCCGTAACGGCATCTATATCCAATACTTCACCGGCAAAATAGATACCGGGCAAGACCTTGCTTTGCATGGTGCGAAAATCCACTTCTTTAAGCGATATGCCACCGGCAGTTACAAACTCCTCTTTGAAAGTGCTTTTACCATTCACATTGAAGAAGGAGAAACAACAAGCCTCACCTATTCTTTCTAGTTGTTTGTTAGATACATCGGCCCACTTCGTTTCGAGCAGCTTAGGATCTTTGATAAGCAATCCTTGCCATAAGCGCTGCGGAACTTTGATAGGGCTATAAGCCTTTACAAATTGTTTATGATGGTCTTGTTTCCACTCTTTGAGATAGTCCAAAATCGAATCGCGCGTAAAACGTGTATCCCAATTGATTCGGATATTAAAATTATAATCCACACCGGCCAGCTCACGAGCAGCGCGTGCGGAGAGCTTTAAGATACCTGGGCCACTCATTCCCCAATGCGTAATGAGAACCGGACCTGTCTCCATAAATTTTGTTCCCTCAATCTTTACCTCGCATTGTGCCGCGGAAACACCCGCTAATCCATCAATCCGCTCATCTTTTATATTGAAAGTAAACAAGGAAGGAACCGGCTTGATTATCTCATGACCTTTAGAGCCAATCAAATCATATATCTGAGTACTGCTACCGGTAGTAATTATAATCGCATGGAATTCTTCTTTACTTCCATCCGAAAATTCAATCTCCCAATTATCGTTTATGCGATTAAAATTCTGCATGCCTCTTCCGGTGAAGAGTTTTACACCGACTTGGTTAGCTTCCCGTATGAAACAGTCGATAATGGTTTGGGAAGAATCAGTGATTGGAAAAACGCGGTTATCTTCTTCTATCTTGAGTGTCACTCCACGTTGCTCCAACCAATCGAACATATCTCCCGGCTGGAATACATGAAATGGACCTAGTAATTCTTTATGCCCCCGAGGATAGAACTTGACCAGCTCTCGCGGCTCAAAGCAAGCATGAGTCACATTGCAACGACCACCGCCACTTACTTTCACCTTGCCCAATACCTGTTTTGATTTTTCAAACAAGCATACTTCCCATTCATTATTTCGCTGAGCAACATTGATGGCGGCAAAAAAACCCGCAGCTCCACCACCGATTATTGCTATCCTCTTCGACATGCCGCGAATATGTCTATAAAATAAGTTTTAGCAAATAGGCAAGAATAAATGAACCGGCAACACTCAAGTCAATTGCGCTGAATCACTTACGCAATCAAGCTTTCCGGATTTGGTGTGAACGATATAAGACAAGGTAGAAAAACTGTAATGGGTTGGCACGGGCCACCTATCAATTTTGCTCCATTGAATTTTGAAAACGATAAAAGCATTTAAAACATAGATAGAATGCTAACAAGAGGCAATGTTAGGATGGATGTAGTCAAGCTGATTATGTTGTCCTAATCAAGGGGCATTGTTTCGGTAACATTCTATCTATCTTCTTCAAGATAAAATTATCTTAATACAGCAGGAAAATGGAAGTGTCATATAGCACTTAAACTCTGTATGGCACTCCATTTTTTCTCCCCTCCAATTCGCTTTTCCCCTAAATTTTAATTACGAAAAAATTAAAAACTAGTTATATGAACAAGGTAATCACATCCCTATTCTTTGTTGCCGCAATGTTTGCTGGCACAACCGTTCTGGCTCAAAGCAATTCAGATTTCAATGATAAAGTAACGTTTGGTTTGAAAGCCGGTATCAACAGCTCTAATGTATATGACGAAAAAGGCGAAGACTTTGAAGGAGATCCTAAGATAGGTTTTGTAGCAGGTGGTTTCGTTGGTATTCCTCTTGGCGAATTCTTCGGCATCCAACCGGAAGTATTGTTCTCGCAAAAAGGGTACTCTCGTTCCGGCCGCATCTTGACTCAGGATTATGAGTTCAAGCACACTACCAATCATCTGGATATTCCAATCCAGCTGCAAATCCGTCCGATACCTGCACTGACAATTCTTGCAGGTCCTCAATTTTCTTATATCGTTTCAAAGAAAGATGAATTGAAAATTGGCGGCAACACTACCGGCAATGTGGAAGATTTTGACAATAAAAACCTGCGCAAAAACAGTTTGGGAGTAGTTGGCGGATTGGACATCAATATCTCTCATCTTGTAATTGGAGCGCGTGTAGGCTGGGATTTGCAAGACAACAAAGGCGATGGCACGAGCACCAACCCGAGATATAAAAACCGTTGGGTGCAGCTCACTGCCGGCATTCGCTTTTAAATAACTCAGGTATTTAATTCAATTTAATTTCTCCTTGATTATGGTAAATAAATATGTGTTCGTACTGGTGATGTTGATTTCTGCATCACTTGGATTGCAGGCTCAGGAACGCTATGGCAAAACTGCTAACCTTGGTGTTGGATTGGGGTATTATGGTTATTTGGGCCGCAGTGTACCGGCTTTTCATTTCAACTATGAATTTGATGTAGCTCCGAGTTTCACACTTGCGCCCTTTGTAGGTCTTCACACCTATCGCCATGAATACCACAAAGGCAATCCCCATCACCTCCATTACTGGTACAGACAAACAGTGATACCAATAGGTGGTAAAGCGACATACTATTTTGACCAAATTCTGGAGGCAGGAAAAGATTGGGATTTCTACTTGGCCGGCTCCTTGGGTTTTGCTGTTATCCGCACAACTTGGAGCAGCAACTATCCGGGTGATCGCACCATTCACGGTGGCCCTAGTAACCTCTATTGGGATGCACACATTGGTGCTGAATATCACATCAATAGCAAGGTGGGATTATTTCTGGACCTCTCCACCGGTGTATCAACTTTTGGAATCGCTATTCACAATTGACCATAAACGTGATAAAAAGGCCTCCCTTCTCATCGAAGCGGAGGCCTTTTTAATTTCATTCCTCTGAGTTCAATTGACGGAATGTTGCGATATCAAGAAAAGCATCTTTATTTTTCTTCAGCCATTCAATATCTTTTTCCCACCAACGTGATTTCATGAGGAGCTCTATGGTTTCATCATCAAAACGGTACCGTATAAGTTTTGCCGGTACACCTCCAACGATGGTATAAGGTTCTACATCTTTCGTTACAACCGAACCGGCAGCAACAATGGCTCCATCACCAATCTTTACTCCGGTCTTTACCACCGCTCTTGCTCCTATCCAAACATCATTGCCAATCTCTGTAGTTGGAAATTCATCGAATAATTCCTTTTCCACAATTACAGGATTGGATTGTCCACGCATCGAGTAAAAGATTGGATGTGTAGATACAAATTGCTTGGAAGGATGTTCGCCTAAACCAATGAGTACCTGTGGACCAATGCTAGTAAAGCTTCCAACATTAGCCGAATACACTTGTGATTCCCTTCCTACATAGGTGTATGAACCGAACCTTGCATCCCGTACACGGGCAAACTTGTAGATTGTATTGTAATGACTGAACTGTGTGCGTGTGATTTCACACAAATATTCCATGCGCAGGTGTCTACCTGCATACTTGAACTTGTACATCAACCACTTCAACACCCATCTGAGCCAAACTGTAATTGGATTCTTTACAACTATCTCCATGGTTTAGATTTTAATTCGTTTAAATGCATCAATAAATGAAAACTCAGATGCATTGCTTATCTGTACACCGCGTGATTGTGCATAGCGCTGAACATTGAAGTATCCAGCAAATACCTTGGCCCATGCGATAAAAATTTCATCCATTCGAAACACTTCTTTAGAGTGTGTGAGTTTATAAAAAGGCACATAGGTCATTGTTTCCACATTCTCATTGAAATGCACTTGGCGCACACTCACCACATTGTCTTCTGTCACGTGCAGTTGTTCATGCCAATTGTGGTCGGCCCCGAAGAGTTCAATTTCTTTATACCCCAATTGCACAGCCATAAATGTCGCTGCAACCAATACATTTTGGCATTGAGGCATAGCCCATCCCATCTTGTAGAGGAAATGGCCTACACTTTCAAAGCCTTTATAAACGGTGTAATTAAAGTAATGGACATGTATGAATTTATTCTCCGCAATTCGTTCCATTATGGGAGAATTGCGACTTTCAAACGGGATAAACAAGTTCATCGGCCAAGCAGTGCGCACCAACATCGGTTCCCAAGTTTTCATGATGGTGGGATGATTGGTGAGCCAAAAAGCCGGGTCTAAAATGACATAGTGTTTCGGCTTCAGTTCAAGGAACTCTTCGGTTGCCGCAAAGGCATTGACGGCTATATGATCATGCTGCAGCATATAGCTCTGGTGTTTTTGCAGGGACACCTTCAAAGAAGGCCCTGTGCCCAACACAAGACACTTGTTTTGCTTTACTTCAGGTAAACGAACATGGAACTTAGACTTCCACAATACTTTGGCCAATGACAATCCGGTGCCAATGCAGTTAGAAACAAATTCAGTGGTTCGTTTGTAAATCCCTTCTGTCATATTGCGTAAAAGTATTGGTAGCACACCGTTTATATGTACTCTTGCAGCAAGATATTCAACGCTCATATGTCGAATACGCCCAAAGTCAGTATCATCACCGTAGTCTATAATGCAGAATTGCTCATCGAGCGCACGCTCAGGAGCATTCTTCAACAAACATATCAGAACCTTGAATGCGTTATTGTAGATGGCCTCTCTACCGATGCGACACTGGAACGAGTGGCGGCATTCAACGACCCTCGCATCCATGTACACTCTGAACGCGACAAAGGAATTTATGATGCGATGAACAAAGGACAGCAACGCGCTACGGGCGAATACATTATGTTCATCAATGCCGGAGATGAACTTTATGACCACAATACAATAGCGATGATGTTGGCAACCGCCCCTCATGCGGATGTCTATTACGGCAACACAGCCGTTGTGAATGATGCCGGTGAAATTTTGGGGGAACGCAGGTTGTCTCCTCCGAAACAGTTGAACTGGCGCAGCTTGCGCTATGGCATGTGTGTATCGCATCAGTCCATCATGGCGCGCAGGTCATTGGCTCCTGACTACAATCTGAAATACAAAATCAGTGCAGACATCGATTGGACCATCCGCTTATTGAAGAATGCCAACCATGTGGTGAATTGTCATCAATTCGTTTCCAAATTTCTTGAAGGTGGGGTTTCTACTTCCCGCAGGAAGCAAGGACTGAAAGAGCGTTTTCAAATCATGATGGAACACTTTGGCATTGTTACCACCATCATGAGTCATGTCTATATCTGCTTCCGCTATGTGGGACATCTCTTTACAAAGCGCACCATGACTTAATGCTATTGCAGGCGGTGCCATGTTTGGGTGCGATATAGGAATCCCCAATAACCACGCACTTGCAATTTGTGCTTGTCGTTGGGATCGAGCCACATTTCGCAATTATAGACCTTGCCTTTCTTAGGGTCACAGATGGAACCGTTCTTATAAAACCCATCAACCAACTCCATATCGCGCATGATGACCATGCCTTTAACCGGCTTGTTCTTGCGGTCATCGGTACACTTCACGCATAAAGGCTCCGGGTCCTCACCGGGTTCCCTGTACAACTCTATGATGCGACCATAGAGCTTACCGGTCTGCTCATATATCTCCACAATGGAGCGCGCTTTACCAGTTTCATCATCCATCGTTTTCCATTTGCCCACAATTTGAGCAGGTAGCGCAAGCGATGCAAAAAGCGCGATGAGCAGAGAGAAGTATTTCATGATTTTTCTTCTTTGAATGAGTTTTTGATTGGAGGCTCCGGAGGTGGTGGTGGTGGCGGAATACTCTTCTTCGCTTTGCGAATGCTCACGTTGAGATCATATCCCATCAGCACAATCATACAGTTGAAGTTCAACCATATCAATAAAACCATCAACGTTCCAAGAGAGCCATAGAGTTTGTTATATGTAGCAAAATTGTTTACGAAGTATGCAAATCCTATGGATGTAATAACGAACACAAAGGTTGCCAAGGTGGCCCCTACGTTAAAAAAGCGCCATCTGCGCCATCTCTTGCCCAAGCCTACGTTATACAATGTACTGATGATGGAATATATCAGAAACACCGAAATCATCCACTTGGCAATATTAAGCAATGGGATAAATCCAGCATCTCCTATGATGCCCAGATCATGCAAGTAATTGAAGACATAACCACTGAAAGCCATGATACTGACGGCAACAACCAACAATAATCCTAAGATGAAAATGAGAATGATACTGGCAATGCGCATAATAAAGGCGTTGCCCTTTTCCTCAGAGAAATAACTACCGCTGAAACCAATCAACACGGCATTGATACTGTTGGAAGCATAATAAATCACCAATACAAAACCCAATGACAGCAAGGTGCTGTGTTTGGTATTGATAAGGTCATTGAGTGTGGATTCAAACAATGAGAAGGTATCTCCCGGAAAGAAACCGCGAATGCTATCAAACAGTGATTGCTGAAAATTGGGAATGGGGATATAAGGTATCAGTGACAACAACAAGATGATACCCGGAAAAAATGCAAGAAACAATCGGAAAGAAATGGCAGAGGCACGAGTAGCCACTTGCCCTTTCATAAGCGCTTCAATAAAGAAGCGCGATACCTGATAAAGTGACAGACCTTGCATTCCAGGAGGTTTCACACTCTCCAGAAAAGCAATCGTCTTGCGCACCGGCCAAAGGCGCATCACTACATCCGTACGTTTCTTTACTGACTTCTGCTCCACGCTTTATTTCAAAAACTTACAAACCGTTTTTTTCAAATATGAGTCAATTACATCGCTTTGAGACTCAAATCCAAACTATTGATTTGATGAGTCAAAGCTCCCATAGAGATATAATCCACTCCGCACAAGGCATACTCGCGCACATTGGCTTCTGTGATTCCGCCACTTGCCTCGGTTTCCACTCGACCATTGATAAACTGAACGGCTTCTTTCATGCGCTCTGTATCGAAGTTGTCCAACATGATGCGGAATACTAAAGGTGATTGCAACGCTTCTTTCACTTCCTCCAGGTTGCGGGCTTCCACTTCTACTTTCAACTTCTTGCCCGTTGCCTCCAGATAGTTCTTCACATTCTCCAATGCAGCAGTAATACCACCCGAAAAATCTGCATGATTGTCCTTTATCATAATCATATCATAAAGGCCAAAGCGGTGATTGACACCGCCACCAATCTTAACGGCCAACTTCTCGAAGTAACGAAAGCCCGGAGTTGTCTTGCGTGTATCGAGTAGTTTGCACTTGGTATCTTCAATGAGGCTTTGAATGCGATGCGTCTTGGTAGCAATGCCGGACATACGCTGCATAATATTGAGAGCAAGACGTTCACCAATGGTAATGCTGCGAGCCGAGCCACTCAGATAGAAAGCTATATCTCCCGGTTTTATCTGAGCTCCGTCATCCAACACTTTTTCAAAAACCAATGACGGATCCACAGCGCGAAACACTTCGCGTGCTATATCCACTCCGGCCAAAATGCCTGCTTCTTTTACCAGAAGGCGAGCTTTGCCTGTTGCTTCCTTAGGAATGGTAGAGAGTGTAGTATGGTCTCCATCGCCCAAGTCCTCAGCCAATGCCGATTGGATGAATTTTTCGATATAGTCTTTAGAGTATTCCATGTCAATGTTTTTTTAAGAATGAATTTTAAGGAGTTAGTACCGCAGGTTGGCCATCACCGTTCAGTGTATTAGCCCTTTCCTCCTCTGCGGCTGCATTGCTTCTAAGCACTCCCCTATTCCTCAGAGAAGTGAAATAATACAACCAGATAAAGAACGGCAATCCATTGATGAAATAGTGTCCTTGGCGCAGCAAGTACAGCACGATAACCATCAAACAAGAGTTGGAGATTACCCAGAACTCAGGCTGAGCGGAGCGTTTCTTGGACAACCAATGACGAAACAAGAACACTATCATGATGGTAAGACCATATAGTCCTGTCTCCGACATCAAGCGCAAAAACATAGAGTTAGCATCAGCTCTATTGAATTCAAGCTGCACGGCTCCTTCTACATTGGTAAGGGAGTATTTATCAAATGCAATGCTATGAGAGCCAAGTCCTGTTCCGAACAACGGATTGCGTTTGAAGTTTTCCCAAGCTACGTGATTGTTGTTATACAACACGAAACTACTTCCATGCACATCGTAGCTGTAAATATTCTCTGAAGTATAAATATCAATGGTACTGTCCCAACGAATTCTGAAATCCGGTACATTCTCATAAGCCCAGTTAGCAGACAATATGATGATAGGAATGAAGAAAAGCGAATAGCGAATTACGCCATAGTTAATCATTAGGAAGACAATGGATAGCATAACACCGATATATGCAACTCCGGAGGAGGTGAGTATATAAGTGATGATGATGAGTGCACTCATGAGCTTAGAAATGTAAATCGGTTTTCTAGATATCCAATTGTATAAGCTCGTAAAGAAAGCCGGAGCCATTGTTGCACCATAATAGGCCGGTTCGGAAAACACCGAATTCAATCGCATTCCGAAACCTCCGGTTACCACTCCCCATTTATTAAAGAGCCATCCGTAATTATATCCTCGTACAAAACCCACTTGAAACGATACGAACTGAACGAATCCAATGATGGCGACAATTACAGCCGCTTTCATGTATAACCTGTAAATCTGAGTTACATCAAATTGATAATCCTGCAGGACCCAGTAATAGAATACCATACATGCCAGATAACCAATAAAGATTTTAAAAAACAGCATATAGGTATTGAACTCCAGCGTTACATATACTAAACCAATGAGCAACAAGGGTAAAAACAAAAACACCGGCAATCTCGGTATTCCGAAACGCATCAAATAAAACGGTGTAAAAATCAGGTATATCACATAGGCCCAATAAACCTCAAATGGTTCTTTGAGTAGCAAAGCTGAGTAAGCAAAAATGCTTCCTATGAGTAATACATTCTTAATGCGTTGCATAACTATGGTACCTGCGGCTACAGCCGTGCTTCTCTTAATTTATTTGTTTACAAGATTACGAATTTGAGTGAGCTCTTGCTGAAAGACTTCATTCCATAAAAACAGCTCCTTCACTCTGTAGAGTGATGCCGATTTCATCATTTGAAGTTTATCAGCGTCCAATGAAAGGACTTCCTTAATGCTTTGCGAAAGAGCAGACACATCGCCCGGAGATAGCAACCAACCGTTCTCTGTAGTCACCATTCTGCTTACAGCTCCTGTGTCAGTAGCTATGATGGCCAACCCCTGAGACATGGCCTCTAGGATCACTGTTGGCATGCCCTCTGCCAAGGAAGGACAAACAAGTACATCGGCACTGCCCAGTACTTTCATTATTTCATGCTTGTCCGTTAGCACTCCATGATAGCGTAGCTGAGGCATTTTCAATCTTTTGCTACTCGGAATATTTCCCACAAAATCAAACGACCAGCCGGAAGAATGCTCCTTCTGCAGTTGTGCTAATGCCTGTGCTAATTCTTCCAATCCTTTGCGTCTTTCATATCGCCCAATGAACACCAACCTTCTTTCCTTAGGGCTACCGGAAGTTGGATGAGAGGCCACCATCTGCTCTTCTACTCCATTGGATGTAAGGATGCGTTTGTGGGGCTTCACATTCAATCGGTTGAGAATCGTATCAATCTGCCCCCCGAAAGAAAAAACAGCATCGGCATGCTGCACATTATACTGCACACCGGAACGCAACAAATAAGCACCTAACCACGCTTTGACCCCATGGGTCTTCTGATACATTTCATATCCGTGAAAATGCACTCCCATTAGAGGAAGCTTGGCACCTTTCGCTTTCTCCTCAGCAAACTTCCATCCGCAAAAACCTTGAGCATAAATGAAGTCAAAAGTTCCCAACCTGTCCTTAAGGACATTGTAAATTTTGATGGAATAAGCATATGACTCCTTGAGGTAGTGACCGGGCATGGAGCCACTCACCGGAAAATTCATTCCGATAATTTCCAAATTGGTAGCATCTTGGCACCCCAGCTCCGCACGCAGATCGGCCTCAGCAGGAATGATTTTACCGGCAGGAACACAATGAACGAGACACACCTCCTCACCCATCCCGACAAGGTACTTGGCCAAGTAATAAGAATACTTCTGCATCCCCCCGATTACATAAGGGGAAATACCATCGGTCAATAACAAAATCTTCATTGTTGCATCACTTGTAAAATGTGAGAGGCCGTTTTGTGCCATGTATGTTCGCTCAACACTTTTGACTTAAACTGTTCAGCCATCTCGCGTGCCTTTTCTGGATGTGTAAGAAGATACATGAGTGCTCTTTTCAACTCCTGGAGATTATCCTTCACCAGCAATCCGTGCACTTGGTGAACCATCACATCGCGTACAGGAATTACATCAGGTGCAATAATGGCCTTGCCCAAAGCACCGTATTCAAAAATTTTGACGGGTGAGCCATACCAATTACTCTTGGCCATCACCGTTATATCCATCAATGCAATGTGGGCATATACATCTTTATGTGGAATGTTATCCGTAAAAATCACTTTGTCGGCAATAACGGAGCCTTGAACTCTTTCCTTCAATCGTGGAAGTGACTCTCCTCCGCCCACAATCAATAGTTTACAGGCTTCGTTGAATTCAGTGGAGAGCACCTCAAATGCCTCAATCAGCAGGTCCACTCCGTGATAAGGAAAAATAGAACCTACAAAACCAATGACTTTATCCGTCTCATCAAGACCATGCCTTGCCCTCAGCGTGCGTATATCCTTTTCAGTATATTGAATGTTTGCAGGATTTACGGCATTGGGAGTAACATGGATAGTATCAGAATGGATGTGTGGTCTTCCGCGTAGGAGATAATCTTTCATGGCAGAAGACACCGTGAAAACACCGTTGGCCATTTCCAACTGTTTACCCTCAATCTTTCTAGCCCTAGAGATAAACAAACTGGGGCCATCCATTTGAACTTTCTCCTCAGGAAAGGGCGCGTTTACTTCTACATAATAAGGAATGCCATATTTCTTGGCGATGGTATAGCCGGACTTCATAAGGTAAAAGCCTCTTTCATAAATGGCATCCGGTTTTTCCTTTAAAATCAATTGCTCCAGCAATTCCCCATGATGTTTATCCATTTGCATGAGCCGAAAATCTTTCAGGCTTTGCCATAATACGGCCGGGATATACTTCTTCAGAGCATGCTTTTTATATACGAACGAGGCCGCTGGCTGAGCCTCTTCGCCCCCGCAAATCAATCTTTTCACGGTAACACCATGCTCCTCCATTCCTTTCACCACCTCTCTGATATGCGTACCGGCTCCGCTGGGTGAGGAATAATTAATAGTAGGATGGGGACTGTAGTATAATATCTTCAACTCTCTTCAATCTATCTATAAAAGTGGTCTGGTCATTCCTGACTGCTTGAGCCCGAGAACCAAGGTGCATTGAAATTCATCAATGCTGTCACGGCCGCGAATGTAAGGAGCCGCTTTGTGCGAAACATCACCCATCCAACGGCCACTTCATTATTTATCGCAAATGATTGAAAATGACGGCTCGCTCGAGCCCCATCACCTTCCCCGCTATTAACCAATGACTTACCTACAAAAAAACCAATGCTCAGAATCGCTTAACTAACTCCTTCGCACGCTGCATTCCATCCACTCGAACACCGGTTTTTCATCGTTTTTTGGCCAATTTCCGCTTTGTAATTTTTCAACGTCAGCAATGCAGCCTCGTGGAAAAGATAAAATTTATATGCGTGCATAACCTTCTATTCCCCCTGCACAAAGCCTGATAACGAATGAGTGAGCACCGAGTATGCTCTTGTATTGTTCGAATAATTTCATAGCTCCGAAAGCGGACTTAGGAGGTTTAAAAAAAAATATTGTGAGATTGTAAAAAAGTATATTTTTGGCGCGCTTTAAATCCATAAAAAATCTTTTAGAAATGTCAGAAGTAACAAAGAAAGTGACCGCCATAATTGTTGACAAACTAGGCGTTGAAGAAGCAGATGTAACTCGTGAGGCAAGCTTCACCAATGATTTGGGTGCGGACTCTTTGGACACCGTTGAATTGATCATGGAATTCGAAAAAGAATTCAACATTGCGATTCCAGACGATCAAGCTGAGAAAATCGCAACTGTAGGTCAAGCTATTGATTATATCGAGGCTAACACGAAGTAATCGCCCTCATTGCGTTAATAATCTTACTTTTATTTAAAGAATTTACTGTATGCAGCTCAAAAGGGTAGTAATTACCGGACTTGGTGCACTTACTCCGCTTGGAAATGATGTTCCATCATATTGGAATGGTCTAATCAATGGTGTAAGTGGGGCGAACCTTATTACCCGTTTTGATGCATCTAAATTCAAAACCCGATTTGCATGTGAGCTGAAAGGCTTCAATGTGGAAGACCACATTGATCGCAAGGAAGCGCGCAGGATGGACCCCTACACCCACTACGCCCTTGTTGTTTGCAAAGAGGCCATTACCGATTCCGGTCTAGACCTCGAAAAAATCAATAAGGACAGAGTAGGTGTAATTTGGGGGTCGGGTATTGGAGGTCTTTTGACTTTCCAAGAAGAGTGTATGGCTTTTGGGAAAGGAGACGGGACACCACGTTTCAATCCTTTCTTTATACCCAAAATGATAGCCGATATAGCCTCCGGCCATATCTCCATCAACTACGGTTTCAGAGGGCCCAACTACACCACTACCTCGGCCTGTGCTTCATCTAACAATGCAATGATTGATGCCTATAACTTGATTCGTTTGGGCAAATCAGATATCATCGTAACTGGTGGTTCTGAGGCAGCCGTAACCGAAGCAGGTGTTGGCGGATTCAATGCTTGTAAGGCCCTTTCAGAAAACAACGAATCCTATGCCACCGCTTCCCGTCCTTTCGATCAAACGCGTGATGGATTCGTACTAGGCGAAGGTGCTGGATGCTTGATATTTGAAGAATATGAGCACGCCAAAGCCCGCGGTGCGAAAATCTATTGCGAGGTGAAAGGTGGTGGCCTCAGCGCTGACGCATACCATATCACTGCACCACATCCTGAAGGCCTCGGTGCAAAATTGGTTATGCGCAATGCACTCGAAGATGCTGGAATGTCGCCTGCTGACATTGACTACATCAACGTACACGGCACTTCTACTCCACTGGGAGACGTACAAGAAGCACGTGCTATCCAAGATGTATTCGGTGAGCATGCGTATAATTTGAACATTAGCAGTACCAAATCAATGACCGGCCACCTACTTGGTGCAGCCGGTGCTGTTGAAGCCATTGCGGCCATTCTTGCCCTCAATCATGGCATTGTACCGCCAACCATCAACTTTAGCGTTCCGGATCCCGAGCTAGATCCTAAACTGAACTTTACGTTCAACACCGCTCAGAAACGCGAAATGAGAGCTGTTATGAGCAATACCTTCGGTTTTGGTGGGCACAACACCTCTGCCATCTTTGCTAAAGTGGAATGATCTGGAAGTTTCCTTTCTTTTCTAAAAAAGGGTCCAATAATAAGTCCATCGAAGCTTTCGTAAGGAACTCCTTTGGCTTTACGCCAAAGGATACAACCCTCTACGAACAAGCGCTTCGACATAGTTCGGCAGCTACCAACATCAAACCCGGTGTCAAAAACAGCAATGAACGTCTTGAGTTCTTAGGCGATGCAATTCTTGACTCTATCGTAGCCCATTACCTCTTCAATAAATATCCTTTACTTCCTGAAGGTGAACTCACCAAGATGAAAAGTAAGGTGGTGCGAAGAGAAAATCTCAATATGTTGGGCTATTCGCTCAATATTCAAAATCTTCTTGATCTCAACCTGGGCAAACAAGAAATGCACGACTCCATAGTGGGCAACGCAATGGAAGCCATGATTGGCGCCATCTACCTCGATAAAGGATACGATGTAACGCGCAACATCGTGCTCAAATTCTTGAAACAACACGGCCTTGATACAAAGATTCATGACGATGTTGACTACAAGAGCAAATTGCACGAATGGAGCCAAAAACACCGCAAAGAGCTCAATTACAAAGTGCTGCAACACTCCAATAAAGGAGGCAACAGCTACTATAAAATCGCTGTATTCATTGATGACAAGCAATACGGTGTAGGTGAAGGAAGCTCCAAAAAGTCTGCTGAGCAGCGCGCTGCCAAGGAAGCAAGCGGCAAAATCTTTACAGATTAATTTCTCTCAAAGAAGATTGCTCATAAAAAGTTGATAGCCTGACTCTATCGACTGCCGTGGCACACCTTACCTTTGAGCCATCAGTCTATGTGTGGAATAAGTGGAATATACGGTCATAAAAATGTTTCTCTTGCAGAAACTACCGTGATGCAGATGAACAAATGCATGGCCCATCGCGGACCGGATGCCCAAGGTCTTTGGTCCAATGATGAAGTTGTACTAGGACACCGCAGACTTTCCATCATCGATACTTCTGAAGCCGGTAATCAACCATTCATCTCACAGGACAAGAAGATTGTCATTGTCTTCAACGGTGAGATTTACAACTACATCGAACTAAAGCAAGAACTATCTCAACATTACGAATTTCACACCGCTACCGATACGGAAGTCATCATAGCCGCTTATCTGCATTGGGGCATTGATTGCCTCAAGCATTTCATCGGAATGTTTGGCTTTGCATTATATGATGTAGAAAAAGAAAAGCTCTTTATCGTACGCGACAGACTGGGTATTAAGCCTATCTATTACGCATCTACAAAGCACGGACTGCTATTCGCATCCGAAATACGTTCTATCCTTTCCACCGATTTGGTAAAGCGCAAAATCAGTCGAGAAGCATTGGTTGATTACTTGCATTACCAAACGGTGCATGCTCCAAATACCATCATTGAAGGAATCGAGATATTGATGCCCGGACATTACATGGAGCTAAGCAAAAACGAAACAAAAACGATTTGCTATTGGAATGCGATAGAATCTGCCAACAAGCCCAATCTTGGAGAAAGCAAGACGCACGTAAAGAAACGTATTCAAGAGCTACTGCTCTCTTCCGTTGAGATGCGCATGCGTGCTGATGTGCCTTTTGGTGCATTTCTCTCAGGAGGTATAGACTCCAGTATTGTTGTTGGATTGATGAGTCAAATATCATCGCATCCGGTAAATACATTCTCTGTAACGTTCCACGAGAAAGAGTTTGATGAGAGTCCATACTCATCTTTGATAGCCAAAAAATTCGGCACCAAGCACACCCCTATTCAACTTCGTGCGGAGGACTTTTTAAAGCTCATACCGCATGCATTGCGAGCTATTGATCATCCAAGTGGTGACGGCCCCAACACCTACGTTGTATCCAAAGTCACACGTGAAGCCGGAGTTAAAATGGCATTGAGCGGACTCGGAGGCGATGAATTGTTCGCAGGATATAAAGTGTTCCAACGCATGAAGCTCTTGGAATGCAACAAATGGATGAAGATGACTCCTCGCATTATCAGAAAAGTAGCCGGACAGATTTTGCTCAAAGCAAAACCATCGGTTTCATCTGAAAAGTTTGCTGAGGCCTTGGCAAAACCGCAAATGAACTTTGCGAGTTCCTATCCTCTCAGTCGCCAAATACTTCCTACTCGAACGATTGAAAAACTGCTGAAAAAGCAAATTACAATTATCAATCCGATTGCCTCCAGAGTAAATAATATTTCCAAGTGCACTTTACCACTGCTGTCTAAAGTTTCTATAGCCGAGATGGAAACCTATATGCAGAACGTCTTACTTCGGGATAGCGATCAAATGAGCATGGCCCATGCGTTGGAAATCCGTGTACCATTCCTCGATCATCGCCTGGTGCAATACGTGCTTGGAGTGAATGACGAATTGAAGTATCCACATACTCCCAAACAACTACTCACCGATTCATTTGAAGACCTATTACCGGAAGAAGTAGTGAACCGACCGAAGATGGGCTTTACCTTCCCTTGGGCCATTTGGATGCGTGGTGAACTCAAAGGATTCTGTGAAGAGAATCTCCAAGCATTAAACCAAGTTGAAGAAATTGATTCAAATGAAGTGAATGTGCTCTGGAAACGCTTCATCGAGAAAGACCCCGCTATCACATGGTCACGAATATGGCCACTCGTTGTTCTTGGTCACTGGGTAAAACAACATGATGTCCACTAAACGAAAGAAGATTTTAGTTCTTACCGATTGGTTTCTTCCGGGATATAAGGCCGGAGGGCCTATTCGTTCATTGGCCAATTTAATTGCCACGCTCAAAGACATCGACTTTTATGTCGTGACGCGCAACACTGACCACTATTCTACTTTACCATACGCTGGCATACCAAGCAACCAATGGGTAAAGCACAGTGATAATTGCCAAGTAATGTATCTGGACGAACAACATGTTCAGCTCAAAACGTTCGTGGCCATTCTCAAGGAACATACCTTCGATAAAATTTATCTGAACTCATTGTTCTCTCCCAAGTTTACGTTAGTACCATTACTTGGTATAAAGCGGCTAAAACTTCAACACAAGGCAATCCTTGCTCCGCGTGGTATGCTCAAAGCAGGCGCGCTATCCATCAAAGCACGCAAGAAGCGCTTGTTCCTGCTTTCCTCTAAAGTAATGGGATTGTATAACGGGATCGAATGGCACGCAACGAGCAAAGAAGAAGTTGAAGAAATCAAACATCATTTTCCTAAAGCGAAGGCAGTTCACCTTGCTCCTAACCTTGCTTCTGCTATTGGTGAAAAACCATTAAAACCACATAAAAATTCAGGGCAGCTCAAGTTGGTTTGCATTGCACGTATTTCAGCTGAAAAAGGAATCATGGAGGCACTGTCGTTTTTAAAAAATGCGGAACTGCAAGGCGCTGTTACGTGCGACTTTTATGGCACCATCCAAAACATCGATTTCTTAAACGAATGCAAATCACTCGCACAACAAATTCCGAATGTGGAGATTGAATTCAAAGGAGAAATAGCGCCACACCTTGTTCCTTCAACTTTGCAACAATATCACTTCTTCTACTTACCTACACTTGGAGAAAACTTTGGTCATGCTATTGCAGAAGCGCTCAGCAATGCAACACCGGTCATCATCAGCAACAAAACTCCTTGGCAAAACTTGCAGGAACAACACGCGGGTTGGGACTTACCACTGGAGTCACATGCATTTACTACGGTATTACAACAATGCCTATTGATGGACCACACAACTTATCTCACCTATAGCAACGGTGCATATCAATTAGCACTATCGAAGTTCAATGATCCTGAAAAGCTGAATGCGCAGTACAAGCTTTTCGCATAAAATAGTTGGACGATTTAATTTTTCATCCTCCGCGTAGCGTCCATACAATAGAATAATTCCTCAAAAAATTTATCAGCGCGTTTCTTGGTTGCAGATTCATCTTTAGGGACACCGTATTCATCAAATGACTCTTGAACATGGGGAACCGGAAACATGGCAGGTACCGTCCACGCCTTGAGTTTCCACAACGCGAACTGTAACGAAATCAATACTTGCATACCCGCAAACGAACCTCCCGAAACAGTTGCTATGGCTACCGGTTTGTGATACCATTCATCTACCAATAAATCAATCGCATTCTTCAATGCTGCAGGATAACCACTGTTGTACTCAGGTGTCACAATTATAATACCATCAGCACCGGCCACCACTTGAGCAAATGCTTTCGCATCTTCCGAAGGATTCTTCTGATACTTCAAGCGCTCATGAAAAACAGGAAAATTGAGTTTCGCCAAATCCAATAATTCCACCTCAACGTTCTCCCGTATTTGCAGCTCCTTTTCTAAATAAAGCGCTACACGGTGACTTTTTCTTCCCTCCCTAACACTTGCAGAGATAATTGCTACACGATAGTTCGATTCCAACATTTTATGAGTATTTAATGCAATCAAAGATAGAGGTCACCAAATGCAATGGTTATATAACTTCTCAGTTCTGTTCTAACTACAATGCGATTACACAACGAGCTTTGTCACTTTAGCACATTAGAATAATGCTAATCAAAACCCATAATCAAACGCTTCTTTATAGCTTGCACCCCAATTCCATTGAAACAATATCATGTTGTTCTTTCCCAATGCTAAAGTGAATCTCGGCCTGTATGTGACAGAGAAACGCAACGATGGTTTCCACAACATCGAAAGCATCTTCATGCCTATCAAGCTTTGTGATGTATTGGACATCGTTCCATCATCGGTCAATGATATCGAGTTGGAACTTTTGGGCATAAACATTGAAGGCGACAAGGACAATAACATCTGCACCAAAGCATGGAGACTCCTTCATGAACAACATGGTATTGGAGGTGTAAGATGCATCTTACTGAAAAACATCCCAACGGGTGCAGGCCTCGGGGGCGGCTCAGCAGATGGAGCTTTTATGCTCAAAGCACTCAATCAACTTTTTAATCTCAACTTGAGCAATCACCAATTACACGAATATGCCGCAGCACTTGGCAGTGACTGCCCATTCTTCATTGACAACAAACCCAAATTCGTCTTTGGTCGCGGAGAGTTATTGGAAGATGTGGAGCTGGATTTGAAAAATTATTTCATTACGGTAGTTCATCCGGGAATTCATGTGAGTACACCAAAAGCTTACAGCTTGATTAAACCTGTTCCGGCCCCCAACAATCTCCGCAAAATCAGCACCATGCCCATTACCGATTGGAGAAATACATTGACCAACCAATTCGAAAGTCCTATTGCTGAACTACATCCCGAAATTGGTGCGGTTAAAGAAAAACTCTACCGCGAAGGAGCGATTTACGCAGCCATGAGCGGCAGTGGCTCTGCTGTCATCGGAATTTTCTCCGAACAGAAAAACCTAACCCACTTGTTTCCAAACTACTTCTGCCGTACCGTGGAGTTTTTATGATTTTCCTTTCCATAAAAACCGCAATTTTCCACACCAATTCACAGCTTCACTTGTGAAAAATATGTGGATAGAATCTTCGTTGAAACCGCGATGGTACTATCCATCTTTGCGCTGTTATGGCAGAAAATTTCATTGTATCGGCAAGAAAATACAGACCCGACACTTGGGAAAGTGTTGTGGGGCAGAAGCACATTACTTCTACCCTTCAGAATGCCATAGCCAATGACCAAATAGCACAGGCGTATCTCTTTACAGGGCCACGTGGTGTGGGAAAAACCACCTGTGCGCGCTTGTTCGCCAAAGCCGTGAACAACAGCATTGGCACCGATATGGATGAATTGCAGTTCAACATCTTTGAACTCGATGCCGCATCCAACAACTCCGTAGATGACATCCGTGGCATTGTGGACAGTGTGCGTATCCCTCCACAAGTGGGCAAATACAAAGTCTATATCATTGACGAGGTGCACATGTTGTCACAAGCCGCCTTCAACGCATTCCTCAAAACATTGGAAGAACCACCTGCCCACGCAGTGTTCATCCTTGCTACCACGGAGAAACATAAGATTCTTCCTACCATCTTGAGCCGTTGTCAAATCTTTGACTTCAACCGCATCAAGATAAAAGACATGACAGAACACCTCGCTTATGTGGCTTCTCAAGAAGGCATTACAGCTGAAATGGATGCTCTGCATGTAATAGCCCAGAAAGCCGATGGTGCAATGCGTGACGCGCTCTCCATCTTTGACCAAGTTGTTGCTTTCTGTGGTAGAAACCTTACTTACAAAGACGTTATTCAGAACCTCAACGTTCTCGATTACGACTACTACTTCCGCCTCACCGATATCATCCTGCAAGAAGACATTGCTGGTGCACTGGTATTGTTTGATGAGGTGCTCAACAAAGGTTTTGACGGCCATCACTTCATTACCGGATTGGGAGGTCATTTCCGCAATTTGTTAGTGAGCAAAGACCCTCAAACCGTTTCATTGCTTGAGGTGAGTGAGAGCGTGGCCGAGCGCTACAAGAGCCAGGCCGCTGCTGCCGATATCCGCTTACTCATTGAAGGACTCAACCTCATCAACGAATGCGATACGCAATACCGAGCCAGTAAACACCAACGATTGTTGGTGGAACTCACCCTCATGAAATTGGCTAGCATTCTCTACAACTTCAGAGAAGGCGAAAAAAAAAAATTTAAACTAAAGCCGTTCCGCGCAAGAGACAATCAAGCATCCGTTGCACCAGTAAGACCGACAGCTCCTACAGCTCCTCCTACACCTGTTACACCTTCTCCGGTTATCACAGATAAACAAGGTGTTTCTGTTGCCGCTCCTGCCACTCCCAAATTGGGCAAGATAGATTTGATACGCAAATCATCCGCGTCCATCAGTTACAAGAGTGTGATGCAGCGCAATAGCCAGACGCAAAGCTCATTGTTTGCAGAAGCGGAAGTTGAACAAAAAGAAAAACCAACACGCGATTACACCGAAGGCGAAATCGTGGAAGCTTGGCGCATCTATGCGACTGAACACCTCAATCACAATAAACAACTACAGAGTGCTTTTCAAGTGGCTCAAATTGAGTTAAGGGAAAACAACATCCTCGTTGCCTCCTTCCCGAGTGAGTCCACACAAATGTATTTTGACGAAAACCGGTCGGCTTTTGCAGAATACATGCGCAATCACCACGATATCCGCGGTCTGGAAATCCAAACCAAAATCCTAAAACAGGACGAAATCAAATCGACCTACAAAACAAACAAGCAACGTTTCGATGAACTGGTGGCCAAATACCCTGCACTCGAAACGGCTCGTAAGCGTTTTAACCTTCAGGTGGATTTCTAATCTTTCAATCCTTGTTTTCTTTGCATGGCGTGAAATGTGCATGACTGACTACAATCTTGCACGGTTTTCGCAATTGTAAAACAGGAAAACTATTTACGGGAATAGCACACTATATCATGAGAAAATCACTCTCTCTCGTTGTCATCGCACTCTTTTCAACATGGAGCACCTTTGCTCAAGACCATTGTGATTACAAGCCAAGTTCGAAAGTTCAAAAGCTGCTTGACAACAGTTTTGATTCAAAAAAATACAAGACCGAAGAACGAATAGCTTTCCTTGAAAAAGCCATCGATGATAGTCCGGAATGCTTGCCTTGCCTCAAGCGCTTAGGTGAAATCCAATTTCGGGTAGCAAAACGAGGGGGCTCCTTTAACCCGGCTCGCACAACATTGGAAAAACTCATTCAGCTCTGCCCTGAATATCACAGTGAGCCCTATTACATCCTTGGGGCCATCGCCTATGCTGACAGAGATTATATGAATGCAGAAATATATTTCGAAAAATTTCTGCGATTTCCTTCTGACGATCCTTCCAAGTTCGAAAAAAATTACGATAAAAGTTATGCTGAAGTTGAAGAAGCACTGAAAAGTGTAAAAGCCTACGCTGCGATTTATGCAGATAAGGATAAAATCAATTACAAGCCGGAAAAAGTCCTTGGTGTGTCATCCAGTGATGATGAGTATTTGCCAATGATTTCTCCCGATGGAGAGATTATGTTTTATACCCGCACGGTATACAAGCAAGCGAAAGGCGATTATACATCGAAGAAGTTTGAAGAATTCTCTTGGAGTAAACGTCCCGATATCAATGCGCAATTTGACAAGGGTGAGCCACTTTCCAAACCATTTAACATGGGAACCAACTGCGGTGGAGCTACTATTTCTGTAGACAATCGCGAGCTTATAGTGGCTATGAAAAACCCGGTAAAAGAAAATCCCGAAAACATTGATTTGTTCTCTACGCGCTATGAAGTCTATACCACAGAAGATGGTAAGCGCGCTTATCGCTGGGGTGAACTTGTGAACTTGGGAGAAAATATCAATACACCATTGGGGTTTGAGGGACAACCTTCACTCAGTGGTGATGGTAAGACGTTGTTTTTCACCGCTGTTCGTCCTGAATGTCAAAAGATGACCTCCGGTCCACTTGCCGGAGAGTATTCACACGATATTTTTTACTCCACAAAACAACCGGATGGCACCTGGTCCAAATGCAAGCCGCTTCCGGGGAACATCAATACCCCCGGCAATGAGAAGTCACCGTTTATGCACAGCGATAGTCACACCTTGTATTTTGCTAGTGATGGCCATATTGGTGTTGGTGGGTATGACATCTTTTATTGCAAAATGAATGAAGATGGCACCTTCAGCGATCCCGTAAACATTGGCTTCCCAATCAATACAGAAGCTGATGAGCTCGGTATTGTAGTCACAAGCGATGGTGAGTGGGCTTACTTTGGTGCAAGGAACTTCCAAGGCAACAAAGGATGGGATGTGTTCCAATTCCAATTACCTGAAAAAGCCAGACCCGAAAAAGTAATGATTTTGAAAGGTCAGGTAAATAAGAAAGACGGACAACCTGCCCAAAATGCGAAGGTTCAAATCACTTACACAGAGTCTCAGGAAAAAGAAGAAATTGCCGTCAACGAAGACGATGGTACCTACGCAGCAGTGGTAAAAATGAAACGCGATGAAAATATCACCCTGAGTGTAGATGGTCCTGACCTTGCTTTCAACTCGCGATTGATTTTGAAAAAAGGCCAAGAGCTACCGGTAGTTACCAAAGTGAATATCGAAACAGCCACCACTGAAGTGGGCAAACCATTTGTGATTAACGATATCTACTATGCTACCAACAAAGCAGATATTGAAGAGGATTCTAAAATCATCTTGGACGCATTTGCTGAATACCTCAAAAACAATCCGAAAATGGAAATTGAAATCTGCGGTCACACGGATGACGTTGGGGATGAAAAATCCAACCTCGCTCTTTCAACCGAGCGTGCCTATGAGGTAATGGCTTATTTGGCAGCACGTGGAGTTCCAGCCAAAAGGATGACTTACAAAGGATATGGTGAAAGCAAACCGATAGGTGACAATAGCACGGCCGAAGGACGCGCCAAAAACCGCAGAACCGAATTTATCATCAAGAAAATGTAGTATCAATCCATATTTGCGACTATAGCCGGCTCTAATCCACCGGCTATTTTTTTTTAATAAAAAAGGGATTCATACGAACCCCTTTCTGTAAACCTGCAAGGAAAATTTTGAAACCAACGCAGTTTCCTGGAATTAAAAACTGCGCAACCATTATTAAGACGGTGCCCTTTTTAAGGGGTTGCCACTTTTTTATAGATTTTTTTTGCCCCATTGCAAACCACCATCCAAAACACTGATTTACAGATACATAAAACTCATTTACGCGAAGTAAAGCGGTAACCTACCCCCCTTACGGAATGAAAAAAAATCGGATTTCGGCTATCTGGTTCGAAATATTTTCGGAAGGCCAATATGTAATTATCAATGGTGCGAGTATTCGGAAATACATCGTACCCCCATACCTTTTCCAGAATCTCTTCGCGGCTCACCACCTCACCATCGCGCTGTATCAGAAGTTTTAGCAACATAATCTCCTTCTTGGATACCTCTACATTATTACCGGATTTGTCTTGGATGGTATAGTTTAAAAAATTCACACTTCCATCTCCGATTCGGTATTCATTAATATCGGCAAGCGCTTGTCGCCCGTTGTCATGGCGCTGAATGAGCTTGGCAACACGCAATAAAAGTTCTTCCAAATCAAACGGCTTGGTGAGATAATCATCTGCTCCGAGTTTCAAACCTTCCACCCTATCGCGACCGGTGCTCTTGGCTGACAAAAACAATATTGGAGTTTTATTCCCTTCAAGCCTCACCGTCTGGCAGACTGCAAAACCATCCATGAGCGGAATCATCACATCCAAAATGGCCAAATCAAAAACTTGCGAACGGAATTTTTCAATGGCAGAATACCCATCAGCAACATGAACTACTTGGTATCCCTCCATTTCTAAATTGAGCTTGAGCATATACGCCAAGCTTTCTTCATCCTCTACTAAAAGAATTTTATACGTATCCAAATTTGTATGCTCTCTTATGCAAAGGCCAAAGCTAATGGATTTTATTAGCACTCACGATGTACGCTCATACTGATGGCTCTTGAATTAGCTTTGCACCGCAATATTTATGGCACTCACATTCGAATTACAACATACCGATAGCAAGAGCAACGCGCGCGCGGGAAAAATCACCACCGATCATGGTGTTATCGAAACCCCTATTTTCATGCCTGTTGGTACAGCCGGCACGGTGAAAGCCATCACCCAGCAGGATTTGAAAAATGACACTCAAGCGCAAATTATTTTAGGTAATACCTACCACCTGTATTTGCGTCCGGGAACGGAAATCCTCAAAGCTGCAGGTGGTCTTCATAAATTTAATGGATGGGACCGCCCCATTCTAACGGACAGCGGGGGTTATCAAGTTTACTCTCTAGCAGCCAACAGAAAAATTACATACGAAGGGGTAAAATTCCGTTCTCACATCAACGGCTCGGCTCATCTTTTTACTCCGGAAAATGTCATGGACATTCAGCGCATCATTGGTGCCGATATCATCATGGCGTTTGACGAATGTCCTCCATATCCTTGCGATAAACAATATGCCAAGAACTCACTGGCCATTACCAATCGCTGGCTGGATAGATGTTTCAATCGCATCAATGAAACAGAGCCGTTATATGGCCATCACCAAGCACTATTTCCCATAGTGCAGGGCAGCGTTTACCACGATTTGCGAAAAGAAAGCGCTGAATACGTAGCATCCAAAAATGCAGAAGGAAATGCAATTGGAGGATTGAGTGTGGGCGAACCACATGAGCAGATGTATGAAATGACAGACCTCGTATGCAGCATTCTACCGAAAGACAAACCTCGCTACCTCATGGGAGTTGGAACTCCGGCCAATATTCTGGAGTCCATCGCGCTCGGTGTAGATATGTTCGACTGTGTTATGCCAACACGCAATGCACGCAACGGTCAGCTGTTCACCTGGAACGGCATTATGAACATGCGCAATAAAAAATGGGAAAACGATTTCTCACCACTTGATCCCGATGGTGAAAGCTATGTAGATTCGTTTTATACCAAAGCCTACGTGCGCCATTTATTTGCAGCAGAAGAATTGCTTGCATTGCAAATTGCAACTGCACACAACTTAAATTTCTATTTGAGACTGGTGCGCAAAGCGCGTGAAAAAATCATCGAAGGAACATTTGCCGAATGGAAAAATGAAACAGTCAAAAAAATAACTCAACGACTGTAGTGCTGAAGATTTTAGACATATACATCATTAAAAAGTTCCTCGGAACGTTCTTGTTCATGATTGGAGCTTTTGTGGTCATTGCTGTCATTTTTGACATCAGTGAAAACCTAGATGATTTTCTCAAAAGCGAAGCACGTTGGTATCAAATAGTAACCCATTACTACATCAACTTCTGCTTGTATTTCGGAACGTTGTTGAGTGCGTTCATCATCTTCCTTACAATTATTTGGTTTACGAGTAAACTCGCACAACAATCTGAAATCATTGCTATCCTTAGTGGAGGAATCAGCTATCGCAGATTGATTCGCCCGTACTTCATTGCTTCCGCGATATTGGTCGTTGTAATGCTCTTCCTCAGCCACGTGATTGTTCCTCGTGCTAACCGCATCAAATATGACTTTGAAGTAGCTTACTTAAAGGCACCACTTACAGTAGAAGATCGTTATGTTCACCGCGAGATAGAACCCGGAACAATTGCATACTTCTACTCTTATCGACCCGCTACCAATACAGGTGAAAATTTTTCATTGGAAAATTGGGAAAACGGCAAGCTCAAAAAGAAAATCATGGCCACCCATGCACAATACGATATGAAAGAAAAGACATGGGCCATTCATAACGCACAAATCAGAACATTCATCGATGATTCCACAGAAGTACTGGAAATCAGGGAACGCATCGATACGACATTAAAACTAGACGAGCAAGATTTCGCATTGCGTGCTGAAATAGCAAGCGCTATGACTTGGTCTGAACTCAATGAGTTCATCGAAGATCAAAAACTTGGAGGATCCGGTCGTGTGGCTCAGTTTGAAGTAGAAAAATATAACCGTACTGCCAGTCCATTCTCCGTTTTTGTACTTACGCTTATCGGAGTCTCCATTGCATCCCGCAAACAACGAGGCGGAATAGGGCTGCATCTTATGCTGGCCGTGGTCATCGGCTTTGTGTTCATATTCATTTCACGGATGACCACCGTAAGTGCTATGAATCTAGGTTTTCCTGCATACCTAGCCGTGTGGGTCCCCAATGTCCTTTTCACTTTATTGGGAATATTCCTATACACCCGAGCACAAAAATAATTGGGTGTAATAGTACGTTACTCCATATGTAGTCAGCACACAGCTGATTCTACAGATTGTTATGCTCGTCCTCACCGCTACAGTATCATTCATTGTAGGTATCTTGATTACCTATGTTTTTCTTAACTGGAAATGGTCTCACCTATTCAAAAACCATTTATTAATAGATGATTTGCGCCTTCAACTTCAATCAACCAAGGCAGAACTATCCGAAACGCGTACACAAAAAGAAGCATTGATTCAAAAGGTTTCTTACTTTGAAAGTACAATCGCCCAACTCAACGAAAAATTATTGAACCAACAAAGTGAGTTGCTGGAAACAAAACAGCAACTCACTCAACACTTCGAACAAGTGGCCTCAAAAATATTGGAGGAGAAATCCTCTCAAATTGTTCATTCCAACAGAGAGCAAATTGATCTCATCCTATCGCCTCTAAAAGAAAAACTTCATGAGTTTGAAAATAAAGTAGAGCGCGTTTATCAAGCAGAAACTTCACAACGTATTCAACTTAAATTGGAATTGGAAAAACTAATGCAGCTCAACCAACAACTTTCAAGCGATGCCAACAACTTAGCGTTGGCAATCAAAGGAGATAATCGACAACAAGGTGCTTGGGGAGAGATGCTGCTGGAAAATCTTCTAGAACAAAGCGGTCTTACTGCCAATCAAAATTATATCAAGCAATATCAAGACACGGGAAGTGATGGTAATCGCATACGTCCGGATATCGTAATCAATCTACCCAATCAAAAGCACATCATTATTGACTCAAAGGTTTCGCTCAAAGCCTATTCTGATTATACTGCTTCACAAGATGACAGTGAAAGAGCAGTTCTGTTACAATCTCATCTCAATAGTATTAAGAATCACATCAAGCAGCTGAGTGAAAAGAATTACGCACAAGCTCGAAATCTCAACTCCTTGGAATTCATTCTTCTCTTTATACCGGTTGAAGGAGCACTTGCTGCTGCCGTTAAAGCAGATCCTCATTTGTTCCGACATGCATGGGACAAGAACATAGTCATCGTTTCCCCTACTACTCTGATGTCAACGCTTATAACAATAGCCAATATTTGGAAACAAGAAAACCGCTCACGCAATGCCGAAGAAATCGCATCAGAAGCAGGTAAGCTCTATGATAAATTTGTTGGATTATTAGAAGACATTACACAACTTGGCAATCATATCAATAAACTGCAAGATGAATACAACCAAATCACCATTAAGCTGAAAAACGGTAAAGGAAATTTGATTGGCAGAATTGATAAATTGAAGATATTAGGAGCGAAAACCACAAAGAACATTGGCCCCGACTGGAAAGAAATAGAATCGTAGAGTGAGGATTCGGATTGAAACTATGAAATTGAACAACTTATCTTTTATTGTACTTCTGCTTGCCTTTATCGTTGGGCTATCTGCATGTTCAACAAAAAGTACGATTCAATCAGGTTCTTATAAATACCTCTATGATTACGAAAGTCGCACACTGCATCCTGACTATGTTCTTTATCATTTTTCAGATGATAGCACGACTATTTTCTTTCGCATAAATAGTCAAGAGTTATTATATGCCCGTTCTACAAGTCAGTCTCCGTTTACGGCTAAGATTCAAATCAGTTGTAAGATGTCTAATGAATCCGCAAGCGACACGACATCCATCACAATAACAGATCCTGCCAAAGAAAGAAGTGGTTGGCTTATCGGGAGTTTCAATATCAAACTGCCTGTAGGATATTGGAATATGCTGATAGAGTTTTCTGACTTGACCCGTGGACTTACACAATCTCATTATCTCTCCACAGATAAATCTTCTACTTTTAGTGCACACAACTATTTGTTCAGATACAAATCATCCGGTGAACCTATTTTTAATAACGTCACTTCAATAAACAAAGAAGTCATCATTGAGTCCGCCCGGAACACAAACTTAGGACGTAAACCGCATGTCTTACTAATGGACAACGAAGGCAAATTGCCACCACCTCCTTTCTCATCCAACCAACCGGATATTCCCACGACTGGAACGAATTATTTCACACTAGAAAATCCTGATTCAATTGGCCGCTATGCTTTTACCACAGCTAACTACAACTATTTTATAACATACGATGATAACCTTAAAGAAGGAAGTCTATTGCGCATAACAAGCGCTGATTTTCCATCTGTAAAACTCAATAAATCATTGGTGTGGCCTTTGAGATATATCACTACCAAAACCGAATATGAGCAAATAGCCAAGAGCACTTATCCTAAAAAACTCATCGACAACTTTTGGATTGAGTGTGGAGGAAATAAAAACCGAGCAAAAGACCTTATCCGCATATATTATTCGAGAGTAGAAGAAGCCAACTATTACTTCAGTAGCTATACCGATGGATGGAAAACAGATCGTGGCATGATTCATATTGTCTTCGGGAACCCTACTAAAATAACCAAATACAGTGATAGAGAAGTATGGCAATACGGAGAAGACAATACCCCCAACCAACTAATATTTGTATTTCATCGGGTTAAGAGTTGCTTAAGTACGAACGTATATCAATTAAGTCGAGACGTTGGTTTCAAGCCATACTGGGAGCGTATGGTAACGGTATGGCGCAACGGACGTATTTATAATGATTGATATTGATAGAGTGAGGATTTGTGTTACTTCTGACGGAA
>DATCJY010000028.1:0-15714 GCA_036562565.1 Flavobacteriales bacterium
GCAGACTTCAAAATTTCTTCTTGCACGTCTTTGGTTGCATTTCGAAACTGATACACTGCTTTCCCCAAAGTTTGCGCAATGGAAGGCAATCCCTTTGCTCCAAAGAGTAGCAAATAGATAAAGAGGATTAAGAGTATTTCGCCTGCGCTCATTTCGTTGTTTACCGCGACAAATGTAACTACTTCCCTTCGCTGATATTATCAAAAAAACAGAACTTTGCTTGACTCGGCTTGGGTGCGGTATTGGCCTTCTTGAATACCTTGTTTAAGGTAGCCCAAACCCATTGGATATGAATCACTTTTGTAAACGAAGTTTTAATTCTACATTCATCATTAACACATTAGGCATTTGAACTACAAGACTCCTCCACAAAATATGTGTTTAGCCAGTGGATTGCCCCTATTGGCTACAAATTCTTGCCATAAGAAAACCGAGTGTTGTGAGAAATTTAAACTTGGTAAACGCTGCAAAAAGTGCCCTGCCTTAAAGAAATAAATTCTTGCGTTTTTTTTCTTGTGCTTATACTTGCGCAATGCACTTCATTGTGCCATAACCATATATCAAGGTATATCAATAACTTATGAGTAAAATTTGGATTAAAAAGCCGATTGCGGCACTTATGGCCGATTCTGAATCGGGCGGATTAAAACGAACGTTAACTGCCACCAGCTTAGTCTTATTGGGTATCGGAGCCATCATTGGTGCCGGACTTTTTGTGAGAACTGCTGCTGCTTCTGCCGAAGCTGCAGGACCAGCTGTTACCATCTCCTTTGTAGTAGCTGCTATCGGTTGTGCTTTTGCTGGTTTATGCTATGCTGAATTTGCTGCCATGTTCCCCATTGCCGGTAGTGCTTACACCTATGCTTATGCCACCATGGGGGAAATTGTAGCTTGGATTATCGGCTGGGCACTCATCATGGAATATGCCCTTGGTGCTGCAACTGTTTCCATTGCTTGGAGTGAATACCTCAATAACCTGCTGGGTGGAGCCATCCCCTATGAATGGTGTCATAGTCCGTTTGAGTCGCTGCACTTGTTTGTGGGTTCTGCGGTAGATCAAGTAGTCGCTGCCGTTCCGGATATGGCCAAAAACGTGAAGGATGGAATGCTCCGCCTCACGGACCATCAAATGGAGCATATTCCCGCTAACTTGGCTCAATTGGCTGAAGTAAAAAGCGGTATTATCAATGCTCCCGCTCTCTTGATTCTTTTGGCCATGACGCTTTTACTCATCAAAGGAACACAAGAGTCTGCTTTGGTAAATGCAATCATCGTATTCATCAAAGTGGCGATAGTATTGGTTTTTATCATCGTTGGTTTCCAATTTATCAATCCCGCAAACCAAGATCCTTACTTCATTCCTGCCGGTACTCCTGGTCATGAGGGCATCTTCCAACACGGAATTGGTGGCGTACTTGGTGGGGCTGCAATTGTATTCTTCGCATTCATTGGTTTTGACGCAGTAAGTACTGCTGCTCAAGAAGCTAAAAATCCAAAGCGCGACATGCCTATCGGTATCCTCGGCTCATTGGTAGTTTGTACAATTCTCTATGTTTTGTTTTCTCACGTTTTGACCGGTGTGGCTCACTGGGAAGAATTCAAAGGTGAGGGTAAAGAAGCTTCTGTAGCTTATGCAATCCAAAACCACATGCCGGGGTACGAATGGCTGGCAACAGCCATCACCGTTGCAATTCTTGCCGGTTTCTCTTCCGTGATTCTCGTGATGTTGATGGGACAAAGCCGTGTGTTCTTCTCCATGTCTAAGGACGGTTTGTTGCCCAAAGCTTTCGGTGAATTGCACCCAAAATTCAAAACTCCATTCAAATCCAACTGGATTCTGTTTGCTTTCGTAGGGGCGTTCGCAGCATTTGTTCCCGGTAGTGTTGCCGGTGACCTTACTTCCTTCGGCACCTTGTTCGCATTCGTTATCGTATGTATTGGCATCTGGATGTTGCGCAAAAAACAACCTGATCTTGAGCGCCCATTCAAAACTCCTTTGGTGCCACTTGTTCCAATCCTCGGTATCCTCGTTTGTGGTGGCATGATCATCTCATTGGATACACTTACACTGGAAGTAGCAGGTATCTGGATGATACTCGGATTGATCATCTACCTCACTTATAGTTCCAAAAACAGCCACCTCAGCAAACAAAGCGCTCAATAAACGCTTTCCGACATATTTCATAAAAAAAGCGAGGTATAAACCTCGCTTTTTTTTATGGTGAAATTCATGTGTCTATTCTTCTTCTAGCGCTGATGTCCAGATGCGCCTGTACATGGCTGTCAAGGCCTTTTTAATATCCATCTTGGATTGATCCGGTCGCGATTGGCTTGCTCGCCATCCATTGCCATCTCGGTAAATATTGAAGTAGAAAAAAATGGATTTGCTCGGGTCGGTTTCTCTGTAATCCATTCTCCCCCACTTAGCCACAAACATGCGGAGCGTATCACCATTTTGCTGCGCCAAGTACTTGCCCTGACTGAACCATTTGATTACTTCAATCTGCTCGCGTGCAGGATGTGCATCTACCAAGTCAAGGTGCCTCGGTACAGCCGACCATAAGATTTCAGGCTCGTTTTGAAGTATCGAATATTCCGAGAAATAAATAGTATCCTTTGTCAGTGCCACCCCTGACCACAAGAAATTATGAAAGAAATTGGGAGTTGTAGATAGCTCATCGTATTGAATTTGCTGAGCCTTCAGCGATTCAGCCATCTTGTTATGCACGTAATATTTATTGAAAAATGTGAAGCCCATATAAAGCGTGGCATAAGCAATACTTGCTATGGCAAATTTTCTGCGCTTCACTGTATCGCGCTTCATGAACAAACAGACAGCCAATAGCAGCATGAAGGGCAACGTCCAGAACACATCCACCACAGCGATGTTGTTGAAGCCCACCAATGTGTTAGTGAATGGAAGAAACAGCTGTGTGCCATAGGTTGTAAAACAATCCAGCAAAACATGGGTCACAAAGCCCAGCAACCAGAACAAATACCACCAACTGAAACTGAACCTGTCCTTGAACCACCTCCAAGTAGCCCATGCAAACGGTAACGCCAGAAACAAATGCGTGAAGAGTGCATGGCTATATCCGCGGTGAATAGCCAACTTCTCCAATTCCGTATGTCCAAGGAAATTGAGAAATATGTCTAGGTCAGGAATTGTCCCGGCTATAGCGCCAAGAAATTGCCCTTTGTTGCCCAACTTCTTGCCGAGCATCAATTCACCAACGGCAGCGCCTAATACAATCTGAGAAAGTGAATCCACGTAACTAACTTTTTTGTCGCGCGAAATAACTCAATAATCCGAATCACATTGTGTAGTATCGGGTGAACGGTTGCTCACCAGAGGTAAATTGCACGTGAGAGCTTCTTACAATCAGGCCATTTTTCTCAACTTGCGAAAAGGCATCAAGAATTTGGCCTGCTCTTCTTTCATAAACAAGGCATAGCAAAATATCATGGCAAAGGCGAAATCCCACAAATGCATCACTATTCCAATCATCAAATGGAACAATACACCGATGAGCAATACCCAGTGGCGCTGCTTCTTCAGCAAGAGCAACAGCGGAAACAACAATTGATATCCCAACGTGAGATATGTAATGATGCTGCACCACACGGGAAATTGAGAAAGCTTTTGCCAAAACTGAGAGGAATAAACATCAATATTCAAAGCGTAATACAACGCATCGCCTTTTACCCAATGCTCACCTATCAATTTGAACCAACTCGAAAGCGAATAGATAGCAACCACCTGCACTACCATTGTTAAGCGTGCTAGGTTAGAAATAACAATGTTCCATGAACTTTCCGCTTTGGTATAAACAAACACCGAATAAAATGCCATGAGCGACATGAACAATATTCCTGAATTGAACGCCTGTGGGGCGGAGTAATAAAGCATCATGGCAGTGCACCATGCAGCAATGCGGGGAATGAATGACCATCGACACTCGAACAATGCAATGGCTGAGGCCACTATATGCACTCCAAATACAACATTGAAACGCGATGGTACATAAACCAGTTGATAGAAAAAATTATTGAGCAAGCTACTGGCGTAAGGACTGTGCAGCAAGACGGCATCCTCCCCCCAAAGCAATGAGCGGTAAGGCCAAATCATCGCAGCCTGAGCTAAAAACCATACATAAATCAGGATGGTAAAAAGCCGCGTAGCATAGGGCGCACGAATCTTATTGGCAAATTGATCAATGTAGGCACTCCACTTGTTCATAGGCTTATCGCGTCATTTGTTGTTTGGAATAAGGAGGGAAAGCCAATTGAGAATGATTGACCTCCGCCTTCTGCCCTGCAGGCGGATTGAATGCATAATGGAGCCTTATCTGAATGGAATCATAAGTTTCATCCGGACTAAAGCGCGTTTGCATGCGCCATGCATAATACAGCGCATTGCGATAAGCAGCTCCGTTTATCAAACGATCAAATTGGGTAACACCATCCTTTGAATAAAGATTTTGTGTAACATCCCACGATAATGCGTGATTGAAGTTTTGCTCCACGCGCTCCATGCGTGAGCGCAAATCAAAACCTGCCTTTTCAGTTACATCCATCCATGGTTGCCATTGACCATCCCGATAAACACGACTTTCCAAATGGACGCTGTACATGGCTACATCGGGTGCAAACAATTTCATATCCTGATGAAAGGCGGGAAATGAATAAAGGTCCGCAACCGCTCTCAATGCCGGTGGTGCCCAATATCGCAGGTTGTAAACAGAGGTGAGAAAAAAGTGAACAACAACCAATACCAGACCAACGCAGATAAGCATCAGTATTGGTTTTTGCGTTATGATGGATGGCCTTTGTTCCATGTTTCGAATATAGATATCGGCACGCTTGTTCCATGTGCAACTAATGAACAACGCACGGGCTGGTTACGAATCATTTGCCACCGGCCAACTCATAATTTAGAATGGATAAGTGCCCATCATTGCCGCAGAAACATTAGGTTTGCGTGAAGAATAAAACAATAAAATTCCGGCAATATGTCTGAAATTAAAGCCAATGATCCTTCATTGACCTCGTGGGTGGAAGTTCCCAAAGGCAGTGACTTCCCAATACAAAATTTGCCTTTCGGAATCTTCAGAACCGAAAGCCAATTGCCTCACGTGTGTGTGGCCATCGGGGATAAACTCGTTGACCTCAAAGCGCTGCATGTAATGGGATACCTCGAGAATCTGCCTTTTACACTTGAAGACATGGTGAGTGACTCTCTGAACCGCTGCATGCGCCATGGCAAACAAGCAATGCGTGATTTGCGCAACCGCATCTCCAAACTCCTGCGCAGTGACATGCCTGACCTCAGAGACAAAGAACACCATGTGCGCCAGGTATTGTTCAATCAAAATGAAGTGCAATTGCTCATGCCCATAAAAGTGGGTGACTACACTGATTTCTATAGCAGCGAAGATCATGCACGCAACGTGGGCATGATGTTTCGGGATCCGGCCAAAGCTCTGCTTCCCAACTGGAAACACTTGCCGGTAGGTTATCACGGACGTTCATCGAGCATTATGGTTAGCGGTACAAGCTTCCACCGTCCAAAAGGTCAGACCAATGCAAGCGATGCTACCATGCCCATCTTCGGGCCTACCAAACAATTGGACTTTGAATTGGAAATGGCCTTCGTAACCTTCGATGGAAAACCTCTGGGACAAAGCATCTCTACTGCTGAAGCTGACGATTACATCTTTGGAATGTTGCTTTTCAACGATTGGAGTGCTCGCGATATCCAACGATGGGAATACGTGCCTCTTGGGCCTTTCCTCGCTAAAAACTTTGCCTCTACTGTTTCCCCTTGGGTGGTGACATTGGATGCATTGGAGCCTTTCAGAACTCCGGGACCTGTCCAAGATCCTGAAGTCCTTCCTTATCTCAAATATGAAGGAGATAAGAACATTGATATCCACCTACAAGTCGCTATACAACCTGAAGGGGCTGAGGAAACCATTGTTTCCAACAGCAACTACAAGTACATGTATTGGAATATGAACCAACAGCTCGCACATCATACCGTCAATGGTTGCAATGTGCGTTGCGGAGATATGATGGCCAGCGGCACCATCAGCGGACCTACTGAAGGTTCATTTGGAAGCATGTTGGAAATTGCCTGGAAAGGCACCAAACCTGTTACCATGAAAGACGGCACAACGCGTTCATTCATTCATGACAACGACACGGTTATCATGCGCGGTTATGCTGAGAAGAACGGTGTGCGCATTGGTTTTGGAGAATGCAGATCCAAAGTTCTTCCAGCCATTTAATAGACGTGTTATTTACCAAATATCAGAGGGTGCATTCTCATGCACCCTTTTTTATTCTCCTTTCCGTCTTGTTTGAGATGGTATCACTTGCCCTTCAAAAAAATTGACAAAAAAATGCTTTCCGACATGAATGAAGATTGTTAGGTTTGACAAACTGTTTAGAGGGCAAGCACTTTGCGACTTCTGCGCGCTCTTGACATTCAAACTATCTTAATCATTTATATCTTAAAAATTATGAGCAAAAAAATTCTTGTTTTCGCAGGTGACTTCGTAGAAGATTACGAACTTATGGTTCCCTATCAAGCTTTGCTTTCTGTGGGATGTTCGGTTGATGTTGTTTGCCCCGGCAAAAAGAAAGGCGACAAGATTGCAACGGCCATCCATGATTTCACGGAATTCCAAACCTATCTGGAATACCGCGGTCATAACTTTGAAATCAACAAAGATTTTGATACCGTCAATCCTTCTGACTACGATGGCTTGTATGTAACGGGTGGAAGAGCTCCGGAATACATACGCCTTGAGCCTAAGGTATTGGAGTTTACACGCCACTTCTTTGAAACAAACAAACCCGTTGCCGCCATTTGTCATGGTATCCAAATATTGACAGCAGCCGGGGTGGTGAAAGGAAGAACCCTTACCGCTTATCCGGCAGTGGGTCCTGAAGTCACACTTGCCGGTGGGAATTTTAAAGCTGTGGCTCCAACTGAAACAGTGGTGGATGGGAACTTGGCCACTTCGCCTGCTTGGCCCGGTCATCCAACCATACTAAGAGAGTTCTATAAACTGCTCGGCATCAAAATCTCTTAGAGATAGAAGACACTGACGTACGCTTCAATACCACATAACACAAAGCGCGCACTGGTATTATCACCAATGCGCGCTTTTCATTTTTAAAGAACGCTTACACACAGTTGACGTTCTCTATTGTTCGTTCCTGTCTTACTTAATCAAATATTCAATATACAGGGTGGCTTGTATTGTTATCATACCTGTGCTGATGGCAATAGAACCTGCGTCTTCAGCCTTAGCATACATCATGCGGGTATCCTGAGCTACAGGATTGGAAGAGGTTATTTGTACGTTGCCGATTTTCAAAACCTCTTTGTTCTTTTCCGGTAACTCAGCCAATAATTTCTCTGCTAATACATCCGCCTTTTTCAATGCATTTACATAAGCTTGGTTCTTGAGGTTTTCCATGTCGGAATGGGAGTAGCTCAATCCTCCCAAATCAAGGTGTTCATTCTCGAGCAAGTCGGTATAAATCACATCCAACTTATCGAGGTCACGCACTTTTACTGTCAGCGAAGTAGAACTTCTGTAACCTTCAAATACGCGAGTATTATTAGTCCATGAATAGCTTTTATCAAGAGAGATATTATTGGTTTGGATATCTTCCTTTTTAAGCCCGTGTGCCAATAACCTAGCCATCAACTCATTTGATTGTTTCACGATGCATTCTTTGGCTGCTGCCACGGATTTATCTACACAACTTAGGTTGATGTAGAAGCTGGCCTCATTTGGCATGGTTTCCACCTTCCCCACGGATTCAATCATAAAGGTTTTCATCTTTGAAGAGGTGGCTGTAGTAGAGGTATTCATTTGACAAGAAGTTATTGTGACTAACATAAGGCACAATGCAAGTAAGTTTTTCATATGATTCATTTTTATTTCTGATGGTAAATACAAATAACTGTAGCAAACGTTCAAAGGTCAGGCAAGAATGGTGCCTTGTTTTACCTTTATTAAGAGATATCTTTTCAAGATTTACAGTTCATCAGTGAGATGAAAAACTTATTCCACGCACTTCAAAGTTTTCTCCACTTACCGTCCTTCCCATTAGGGATAGCGTGCCGGAAATATGCCCTTTCGTAGTCAGCTGCATCAAAAGAATCTGCTTGGTATCATCGGCAACGGTTTGTTGGTCGGTAGGCAAGCAATACCATGCTCCATCATGCGCTTCAATTTTTGCACCTTGTTGCTCAAATGTTGTGAGCTCCAGACCAAGCGTCTTTGTTCGGTTTTCATAATTGTTTTCGTATCCAATAGTCAACCACGAATCATAGCGCAATTCCTCCACGATTTCCAATTGGTTCTTTCTTACCTGGGTAGCCAATGCTCCGCCTACTGTGGACTGAAAAAATGGTGCAGTACTTTCTATGCGTAGTTCATGAAGCTGATCTCCAAAGACCACTAGGATTTGATCACCCGCTGATTTGACCGCTGCATACACCCGATAAGTAATGCCGTAGGATGAAGAATCCACCCTCTCTAACACTAGGCGTTCCAACTGTGCATGAGTACAAAAAGAAATGACCATGAAAAAGCTACTCAAAAGAAACTTATTCATGGCCATATATTTAAACGAAACAGGATTCAATTTTACTTTTTCGCCTTGCGACTTCTCGGAATCACCGGAGGTCCTAATGTACTTCTTGGCTGATACACACCGCGCTTACCGGGTATGATATAGCCCACCATGATTTCATGTGTATGCGGGCTCATTACTCTGGCTCTTGTAGTGGTGATATCATAAGAATATCCAAGGTAGAAGTTCTCATACATGCCGCCAAGGTTCACGGCAAGCGCATCGTTATGACGATAAGTGATGCCTCCCCAAACAGTTTGCTGATATCCGAAGCGGATATTGGCATCAAACTGCACAGGAGTCATTTGTGTAAAACGCATGATACCACTTGGCTGAACATCCCAATCATTGTTGATTTGGTAGTTATACGCCCCCATGATGTGGTAGTGGCGCGCATTGTAGTTTTCCGGTGAGAACGGTGATTCCAACTTGATACCGGTTTGGAACAGGTTAGGTACTGCAAAACCGAAATAATAATCCACACCGTATATCATCATACCGAACTTGGCATCCACGTTGAAGACGGATTCTGAAACACCACCGTTGAGCGATGGGTCATCTTTGTCATAAACCTTGAAGATGGAGTTGTCCATTACGTACTGACCACCAACAACACTCAATCCAAAGCTTACCGCATCGTAGTTATTGAGTTCAATGTGATATGCTCCGGTGAGTTCCAAGTATGTCTTGGTAATGGCTCCTCCCATGTTGTCACGGGAGATAATTGCTCCGAAACCTGAGTTCTCAGGACCTTGGAAGTGACCTGTAGCATTGATGAATGTCGGAGCTCCGGTGAAGCCTGCCCATTGTGTTCTATAGTTGAGAAACAATGGAATCTGGTTTTGAGTTCCCGCAACAGCCGGATTGATGATGTACGGATTGACCACAAATTGGGATGTTCTGGAGATTTGTTGTCCCTTCGCATAATCACCATAGAAGAAGGTCAAAACCAGTACTAGGAAGTAAAGTTTTTTCATATAGCTCTGCGGGTTAATATTTAAGCGTTACAGTACCGATGATTGGATCTTTTGTGCTGTCGTATTCAATCACGTAATAATAATCAGCTACAGGAAGCAACTCTCCCTTGTACAAGCCATTCCATGGGGTAAGGTAACCTTTGGATGAGAATACGTTTTGTCCCCAAACATTGTAGATGTTCACCGTGCAGTCAGGGAAGTATTCCAAACCTCCCACAATCCACACATCGTTGTAACCATCTCCATTAGGCGTAATCGCGTTGGTGATAAAGAAGCAACCTACTGTCGGATCAACGTGAACGGTATCTTTCATCGTACAACCGATAGCATCCGTTACTACAACGGTATAATCAAAGTTAGAAGCCAAACCGGTTGCCGTTGCAGTAGTTTGTCCATGCGGGTCGTCCCATTGATACGAGATTGGAAGATGCCCACCTTGCACACCCACAGTGGCTGTTCCATCGCGCTCGTTCCAACAGGTTTCTGGCGAGGAGAAGGTGGTCAATACCATATCGGAAATAATTAACGGGAAGATCTCCAACGTATCCAATACTACGCATTGGTTTTCATCTATAAGTTCAAATGTGAGTACAATCTCACCCAAATTATCGATTGAATAAGTAGATGGATTCACTTGCGTTACATCCAATCCTTGCGGTGACACATAGAACTCATACTCGCCTGTACCACCGGAAATGAGCAATTCCACACTACCATCGGTCATACCCGTACATGTTGGCATATCTACAATTGGAGTGACTGTAAGCTCAGCCGGTTGATTGATAGTAAAAGGAGTTGTTGTTGTACACTGATTCAAGTCTTTTACAACCAAGCTGTAGTTGCCTGCGCACAATGACGAAATCGCTCCTACAGGATTGGCAGGACCGGTTATGTTCTGCGGATTGAGTGTATAGGTATAAGGTGCAACACCACCTGTAATCTGATATTGAACTACTCCATTGCAGTTGCCAAAGCATTTTGTATCCGTAGTGCTCACGATGGTAGCCTCCAATGCTACCGGCTCGGTAATCACTACATCAGCAGTGGATGTACAGCCCCCATCATCTTCAATGGTAAATGTGTGCGTTCCAGCAGGCAATCCGGTTACCGTACCAGGTGTCGTAAAGTTGCCCGGTGTAACTGTTACCGTACCTGTACCTCCTGTATGGCTCACCAATACAGAACCATCGTTTCCTCCGTTACATGATACAGGTGTAGGAGTAAGTACAATGGTCAATGGGTTGGGGGCAGCCATCGTGATACCGGTAAAGTTGCGTTGGCAGTTTAAATCATCTATAACAGTAATGGCATAATTACCGGCACAAAGCGATTCAAACGTAATGTTATCGCCTGAACATGGTGCCACACAGTTACCGGCATTAGGCATCAAAGTATAAGTGTAACCACTTCCTGAACCTCCCGTAACGCCTGATAACTGAATTCGCCCATCGCATGCGCCAACGCATGATTCCGGAGTAACGGTAACTGTACCCGTGATTTGTTGGGGCTGACCGATTTCGATATTATCATATTCCACACAACCGTTACCGTCTTCAATGGAAACGATGTAATTGCCGGAGCACATATTATTCAAATCAGGAATTGGTCCACCGGATGCACTAGCTACCGATATGGAGTACGGTTGGTTTCCTCCGGTAATTGTATAAACCAATGAACCATTGCACAATCCGTTACAAGTAGGCGGTGTGATGACTATGTTCTTTACAAGGTCAGTGGTTTGAACAATGGTAAATACCTGTGTCTCATCCACACACCCCAATGCATCTTCCATTACTATGTAGTAATCACCATTGGTCAAACCCGATATGATCAAACCGGAAGTTTGGTTCATGTAGGAATTAACAAGTGTATTGTTGGAGTCATAGAGATAATAATCAATAGCTCCATTACCACCTCCATCCAAAGTTACAACAGGGTCACCGCTGCATCCACTTGGAGTCAAAGTAGGTGTATTGTCCATGGCATTTGCGAGACATGGATGCTGAGCACTGAAGCAAACGTTGTAAACGGTGGTGTGCTGAAGGTTGTTGGCGGTAACATCATTCTTGTGTCTGTATGTAAGGTTGAGACAACCGTTCATATTGCCACAAGTAGTAAACTGACCGATGAACACACGGCCATTTGCATCGGCACGACCTAATGAGTTGGGATAAGTAGCGTCACAAACGGTGTTGGCTAAAATCCCATCATCCCAGAAGAAGGATCCTCCATCGAAATAATCTCCATTTACAGGTCCTTCAAACGCACTTTGCCAGCTGCTACATTGATTGAGAAAATACAACGCATCACATGTCGACTCGGACTGACATTTTTTTCCGATTGTCAAATATGAATCGTATTGAAGGGTCGGATAGGTAGAGAACTGACAAGTATTGTCATATCCAAATGTGGCCCCCTGAGGGTGTTGAAACAGGCCACACGGGAAATTGAAAAACAAGGTTGAATCGTTGTCTTGTGTACAATCCGGTATGTATTCGGTGGCGAAAATGGAGGTCAGATAATAATCTGAATTGGTAAACTGCACATATACCTTGTAGGTTACGTATCCGGTGAGGTCCATGCCGGCTTCACCATAATCGCCCTGATGAACAATGGTTTCGATATAGATGGGATCAACTGCTAACTGTGCTTTGGATGTTACAGTTACAATGCTTATTAACCCCGTTAAGATTACCTTCAGGTAAAAATATTTCATCATACTTTGGTATTGCTATCCGATAAGTCGCCTGTGCAATGGCTTAAGTTGCTTAACAGTCCCAATGTCGGGACGGTGCGAATGTAATAAAAGTCGCTTGTAATTCTACAACGCACAGCCTAGCGCTACCCCTCTAAAAATCAAGTAAGTACTGACAGGGTTCCAATTTTTGGTTCAAGTTGTACTTTATTGTTCTCAGCTGCTTATTGCTTCATTTCCAAAGGATAGTGAAGACTCACCCATTTGCGCTCGATAGTATCAAAAAATATATGCGCATTTGGAAACTCTATATAGGTATCCCCCATTTTATCTGAATAATAGACTGTAAGGTCTTGACCACTCACCATTTTCTCAAATAAAAAGGATGAACGTTCGAGAACAACATCCTTGGGATGCTTCCATGTTCGGAATATTTCCTTGTAGACCTTTACATCCCCATTTCTGTCTCGCTGAATCTTCCCCCCAACTGCAACATATTTTTCATGGATGCTTCGTGCGGGTTGGAGCAAGACAAAATATTGCTCACCGCTTTCAGGAAGTTCATAGAAGTAGACGAGTTCTTCCAAGTGGGGTGTAGAACTCTTTTTAGAATCACGCAATGAATCAAGTTGGCCAAGAAATAGCACTTGACGCTCCTCACTTAGCCAGTCATCTACAAGAATGCTTTTGGTCTCGGATGATTGACAGGCAGTAAGACAGGCGCCCATGAGTAAAGTGATCAAAATATGCTTCATCGTATTGGGATATAAAAAGACACCCTCGAAATGAGGGTGCCTTTGAAACGTTTTTTTATTATTAATAAGCTGCATTGACAGGATTAAACTCAGTCCAACCTTGTGTCCAGTCGTTAGAACCGAACGCCCCTATGTAAGATACATTTTCAAAGAAACCGGCTCGGTTTGATTCGGAGAATTTCGCATGACTAAAGGATGCACCAGATGCCAAAGTTCCAGATGTAACAGTAAACTGAGGAGCGGAATATTCTTCTGGAAGTCTTGTTCCGAAGAATAGATCAGTTGACAATCCTAAGTCTGAAGTGATTTGATCTGATGCTGGACCATCAATGGTTTGATTGTTCGCTGTCCAAAGACTTGCAACATCACTCGCCTCTACTCCGCTACCTGCTTTATAAGCGTTTGCCACATTAGGCGCTACCAATATGTTATTTGCCAAGATTCCAGATCCACTTTGATAGTTAGCAACCACTGAAGGTTGATTCATACGAAGTCCACTTGGGAATCCCAAAAACACAGAGTTGAAGATCGAAACTGATGTTCTTCTGCGCAAGTCAATAGCATGAGCGTAATTGGCATTGCTCGTGGAGGTGCCAGACTTGATAGGACCTACTACAGTGATATTAGAAAATGTAGCCGTGGTATATGGCTGAACATCGTTATCATTAGGACCATTGTCACATTCAAAAGCATTCGACTGTGACTGATCTGCAAAACTTGGGTAACGAATTACTACACCGTACTGAACGTTTCCGCTCCAACCATAATCACAGTCAAAGTCATCATCCCATGTAGCAAACGAAACAAGGTTCTTTGCATTCACTGTACCACCAAACCATTCAAAGCCATCATCACCACCAAAAGACACTTGGCAGTTTTCTACCACTGTACCACGACCTACACCACCAAAGGTGATAGCATTGGTCTCATTGTTTGGAGTCAACTCGATACCTGCGAACTCAACGCGCACATACCTGAGAGTTCCAGATGAATCATCATCATTGATTGTGCTGTTGTTTGTACCAAAAGTCACTGCCGGACTGATGCCTTCAATGGCCGGATCAATTTGATTGGTATTGGCTCTTCCAAGAATAATCAGACCTCCCCAATCGCCTCTGTCTCGTATTCCTGCCGGTTGAGCAGATGTAAATACGATGGGTTGAGATGCTGTACCATTTGCTTCAATACGACCACCTCTATCAATAATCAATGTCGCACGTGTTGCCTTGTCACCAAAGATGACAGTTCCTGGTTCAATGGTCAATACTTGACCATCACGAACAAACACCTGGCCCTTTAGTATATATTTCTTATCAGCAGTTAATGTTTGAGTAGATAACTCACCGCTGAGTTCAACCATACCGGCAGGTGTTGGTGTTGGCATTACAGTTTCTTCGTCATCCTTCTTACAAGATGAAAGAACGAACAGTGCTGCAACAGCCATCATTCCCCAAAATTTAAATCCGTTTTTCATGTGTGTTTTAATAATGATTTATATAAATGATTTGTTGAATTACTTCTTGTCTTTATGTAAACTGAAAGTGGCGCTCATGGTGACTAGGCTACCGCGCTTGTAAGCGAATACTTCATGGTCGCGGCTATTGATTTTCGTATTTCTATCAGAATCTTGATAGAAGTGGAAAGCGGAATTGAGTATATCAGTAATACCGGCTTTGAGAGTAAGCAAGTCACTTACTTTTTTGCTCAGTGTCAAATCGAGGCTGTGGCGAGGCATCTCATAGATCGTTGGGAATAATACATCACCAACAGAATAAATACGCTTACCGAAGATGTTATAGTTGATGCGTGCCGAGAAGTTCTTTTCATCATCTTGATAGTACAAGCCAGCATTTACGATGTAAGGCGATTGGCCTTGTAATGGGCGTACTCGGTCTTGCGCCAAGGTGATTTTACCAAGGTTTACCTCCGAGAAGATGTAGGATGCATTTAAATTGACGCTGAAGTTCTGCATCACTTTATTGGATACTAATCCGGTGAGCGACTTGCGCAACTCCAGCTCCACTCCATAGTTGGTAGCATGTTCAGCATTGATGTAAGTAAACTGTGGTTGGTCACTTGTAATGATGGTTCGGCTCTCAATAGGATTTGTAAAGTCTTTATAGAAGAAACCTAATGACACTGTTTCACCATGGCGTGGATAATACTCCAATCGCACATCATAATTATCAATGGTTGCGGTTTTCAAATCAGGATTACCCACTCGACCGGCTTCCATTTTATAATCGTAAAACAAGAACGGAGCGAGCTCACGGAACTCCGGACGATTGACTGTTCGACCATAACCGGTTCGCACTGCCAACTTCTTGTTCAATTGATAGCTAGCATTCAGAAATGGCAATACCGATGTAAGTGGATTGTTCACTTTGATTTTCTTTAAATCATCTTGCGAATCCATGCGTTGAATGTTGTGTTCTACGCGTACGCCACCACTCACATTCAGCTTGCCCACTGGCACAATACCATACACATATCCTGCAGTGGTGAGATTGCTTGCTGTATAGGAATCGATCGGGCGTGTTCCTTCTTCAATTACGAATCCATTTTGATTGCTGATATTCTCATGAGCGAAAATTTGATCAAGAGGTAACTGCGACATCTGCTGTCCAAT
>DATCJY010000031.1:0-1734 GCA_036562565.1 Flavobacteriales bacterium
TACATTGAGGACATACATGCTTTTCCGAATACGAATTATATTCTGGTTAAAATCCATATAGGAGAAGAACAACAGCCTGGAACAATCAAATTTCGTTTTCAAAACAAGAAGAATAAAAAGCGAACCTATTACTACCACTACCCTTTGCATGAGCGCATGCCTGCACGTGAGCGCGGTATCGATGCAAATGATTTGATGTATCTGATTTTTCCCGACCGCTTCAGCAACGGAGATACAAGCAACGATATAATAGCTGGCATGAATGAAACGCGCTGCGACCGCACCGATGGCTATGCGCGACATGGCGGAGATATACAAGGTATCATCAACCATCTTGATTACCTCACAGAGTTGGGAATAAAATCACTTTGGATCAATCCGCTTATTGAGAACAACCAACCCAAAGCAAGCTATCACGGATATGCGGCAACGGATTTGTATAAGATTGACCCGCGCTTTGGAACAAATGAATTGTACAAACAATTAAATGAGCAATGCCATGCACGCGGAATAAAAGTAGTTGCTGATGTGGTTTTCAATCACTGGGGCAACCAACATCCATTGTTTAAGGATGCTCCCGATAGCAATTGGTTTCATTGGTACCCTACCTATACCAAAACCAATTACAGAGCAGAGGTTTTGCTAGACCCTTATGCCAGTGAAGCCGACAAAGCGCTCATGAGTAAAGGTTGGTTTGACAAGCACATGCCTGATCTCAATCAGAGCAATCCTGAGCTCGCAACCTATCTCATACAAAACGCCATTTGGTGGATTGAGTATGCCGACATTGATGCCTATCGCATCGACACCTATGCCTATCCGGATCAAGTGTTCATAAAGCGGCTTAATGAATCAATCCTTGCAGAATACCCCGACTTCTTCCTGTACGGAGAAACATGGGTACAAGGATCTCCCGTGCAAGCCTACTTTACAGGAGAGAATAAATTAAACACAAGCTATTCGTCTAGTTTATCAAGTGTCACGGATTTTCAACTTTATTATGCCATTACAAAAGGCCTCACTGAAAGGTTTGGATGGGAAGAAGGCTTGCGCAGAATTCAAATGACCCTTGCGCACGATGTACTTTACAAGCATCCAAACAACCTTGTTACCTTTTTAGACAATCATGATCTGAGCCGTTTTTATAGCATGGTCAATGAAGATGATGCCTTGTTCAAAATGGGCATAGCTATGCTCTACACACTGCGCGGTATTCCATGCATTTATTACGGAACTGAGATAGGCATGAAGAATTTTTGCGATCCTGACACCAAGGTTCGTGAAGATTTTCCGGGTGGATGGCCGGATGATGCCGCCAACAAGTTTACTGCACAAGGGCGCAACGAGCATGAGGAAATGCTCTTCAACTATATGAAAACACTTGGCCAATGGCGCAAGGCGAACACATGGCTCGGCAAAAGCCAACTCACGCAATTTGTTCCCGAAGAGAACACCTATGTTTACTTCCGTCATGATGGTGAACATACCTTGATGTGTATTTACAACGCCAATGAAACAGCCCACAACCTGAACCTCAGCCGTTTTGCTGAATGCATCCAGCGCAAAACGAGCGGACTGGATATTATCACAGGACAGCGCATGTTGATGGAAGAATACCTTACACTTGCACCCAAAAGTGTGCAGCTCATTCAGCTGTATTAATAGTTTAGTAGAAGATTCAGATGGAGAAATATATCTGGGTAATTGTATCTTTTTTAGCAGGAGCTTTCCTCC
>DATCJY010000058.1:0-36323 GCA_036562565.1 Flavobacteriales bacterium
AATGTTTGTATGAACTGTCACAAAGGGGTGCAAGAAGGTACAATCACCGGTAAGAAAGAAATCGAGAAGATTTACGCAGCTATCGGTTTTGACCCAACTTCAGGTCAATACATTGAAAATTATGAGCAGAAGCCGATTGAGTGGAATAAGGTGAACAACTTGCCTGACCACGTTTACTTCAGCCACGCTCAACACGTAGCCGTAGGTAAAATCGATTGTAAGAACTGTCACGGTCCTCAACACATGTACACTGTAGGCCACGTGCCAACAGCTGAGGAAATCAACTCGCAAGATGATGTAGTGGGTCTTATTAAGTTGGAAAAAGATCCATTTACAATGGGTTGGTGTTTGGAATGTCACAACAAAGCAGGTATAGACTTGGCTAGTAGCAAATACTACGAGGATATGCACGCTCGCTATAAAGCATCTGAAGTGGGGCAGCGCACCTTGCGTGACATCATGGATGATGGAACTGCTACAGTTCGCGAATTGGGCGGTTGGGAATGTGGTAAGTGTCACTATTAATCCTCTCAACCAAGAAAAAAAGTTATTTAAGACGCATCGAAGCTTTCATGGGAATGAATACGAAATATTGGAGTAGCCTGGACGAATTGCAACAAACTGCAGCCGCTCAGGAAGCAATGTCAACTGAGTTTGCACGCGAGCAATCAGTTGAAAATTTCCTGGCAGATGATAAACTGAAGGAAACAAACACTGGCCGTAGAGACTTCTTAAAGTTCATGGGTTTCAGCCTTGCTGCTGCTACTCTCGCAGCTTGCGAAACTCCGGTAGTGAAATCCATTCCATACGTAGTGAAGCCGGAAGAAATCACTCCGGGCGTGGCGAACTATTACGCTTCTACATATTACGATGGTAATGACTATGGAAGCATCCTTGTGAAAACGCGTGAGGGTCGTCCGATCTTCATCAAAGGAAACAAGGAATTCGGTATGGACGGTGGAGCCATCAATGCTCGCATCAACGCTTCTGTTCTTGGTTTGTATGACGGTGCTCGTCTCAAAGGCCCAAGAAAGAACAACTCCTCCGATATCGATTGGAACACATTGGATACAGAAGTAAAAGCTGCTTTGGCTTCTGCTTCTTCCATTCGTATTCTCTCCAATACAATCATCAGCCCTTCTACCAAGCGCGCTATTGCTGAGTTCAGCAATAAGTATGCTGGTAAAGTGAAGCACGTACAATATGACACTGTATCCTATGCAGGTCTCAACAAAGCAAACAACGGTGTGACTCCGAGCTACGATTTTAGCAAGGCTAAGACCATTGTGAGCATTGGTGCAGACTTCTTGGGTACATGGTTGTTGTCTTCAGCATATGCTGCTGGCTATATGGAGCGCAGAAAACCTGAAGGTGAGTGGATGAGCAAGCACTATCAGTTCGAGGCGAATATGTCCTTGACCGGTTCAAATGCTGATGTACGTGTACCTATTAAACCTTCTCAAGAAGGGCAAGTTGTAGCAGCGCTTTATGCTGCTGTTACTGGTTCTGCACCTATCAGCGTTGAAGGTGCTGATAAAGCGATTGCCAGCGCTGCTGCTGATTTGAAAAAATCACGCGGAGCAAGCATCGTAGTTTCCTCAAGCAATGATGTATACGTTCAAACTGTTGTTGCTGCGATCAACGAAGCATTGGGCAACCACGGTGCGACTATCGATAATGTAACCGGTACTAACTTCTTCCAAGGTAAAGATGAAGAAGTTCGTGCTTTGGTGGACGAAATGAATGCAGGTACAGTAGACGCATTGATTATCTACGGTACCAACCCTGCTTATTCTTATCCGGAAACCGATAAGTTCATAGCAGGTCTGCAAAAGGTGAAAACTTCCGTTTGCTTCAACCATTTTGCAGATGAAACTTCAAGTCGTTGTGCCTACTCTGCGCCAGACCATCACTACCTAGAAGCCTGGAACGACTATGCTCCGGTAAAAGGTCGTATTGATTTGGCTCAACCAACTATCAGCCCGCTTTACAACACACGTTATGCTCAAGAAGCATTCTTGCGTTGGGCTGATAACAACACGGAGTATTACGATTATATCCGTCAAACCCACAACAGCGCTTATACTTCTGCTGCATTGAAAACAGATGCTCAGTGGAACATGGCTGTTCACAACGGTACATTCGCTTCAACAGTATCTGAAGCGGCTTCAACTGTTAATGCAACAGCTGCTGTTTCTACCATCAGCATTTCTGAAGCTTTGGCAAAAGCTACCGCAGCTAAATCAAGTGAGTGGGAATTGTCCGTATATCAAAAAGTGACGATGGGTATTGGTAACCAAGCCAACAACGCGTTACTTCAAGAAACTCCGGACCCAATTACTAAGACTACTTGGGATAACTATTTCACCATGTCTCCTGCAGATATGAGAGAAATGGGACTCCAAACGTATATCGGTCAATGCGACTGCGCTGATGTTATCAAAGTAACAGTAAACGGCAAGTCATTGACTCTTCCTGCATTCCCAACTCCAGGTCAGAAACGCGGCACTATTGGTGTAGCACTTGGTTATGGCCGTGGTGCAGGTAATGAAGAAATTGGTAATGCCGCTTACCAAACTGGTAAAGCTGGTGTTCACCTCATGGATGGTGATAAGCGCCAAACCATTGGTAAAAACGCATTCCCATTCATTTCATTTGTGGATGGTACCTGGTCATTTAAAGCTACAGATGTAACCATTGAGAAAACAGGTGAAACTTATTCTGTCGCTACAACTCAGATGCACAGCACCGTGATGGGCCGTGACTCTGTTGTGAAAGAGACCGACCTCGCTACATTCTTGAAAAACAAAGACAAGAAACGTGGTGAGGCTGAGTTCAACCTGATTCCTGCGCTTGCAGTGCATGAAGATGTGAACGGAGACGGGGTAATCAATGCTCAAGACAAGAAGACAGTAGACAACTTCGACTTGTGGAGAGCTCATCCGGTGGAAGGTCCTGGTCACCGTTGGGGATTGGCTATCGACCTTAACTCTTGTATCGGTTGTGCATCTTGTATCACCGCTTGTCACATTGAGAACAACGTTCCTGTGGTAGGTAAAGACGAAGTACTTCGTCACCGTGATATGCACTGGTTGCGCATCGACCGCTACTTCTCTTCAGAGTTTGAAACCCTTGAAGAAACCAAAGAGCAAACCGGAAAAGGTACCATTGCTGCATATCGTCACATGGAAGACCCGGCTGAGAACCCAAAAACAGTTCACATGCCGATGATGTGTCAGCACTGTAATCACGCTCCTTGTGAAACCGTATGTCCTGTGGCTGCTACCGTTCACAGTAACGAAGGGCTTAACAACATGGCTTATAACCGTTGTATCGGTACCCGTTACTGCGCGAACAACTGTCCATATAAAGTGAGAAGATTCAACTGGTTCAACTATGTAACCAATGATAAATTCTCCATGGTGAACCCTGCTCAGGATGACACCTTGCGTATGGTATTGAACCCTGATGTAACCGTTCGTACCCGTGGTGTGATGGAGAAATGCTCCATGTGTCAACAACGTATCCAAGAAGGTAAGTTGGAGGCTAAGAAAGCAGGTTTACCGGTAGCTGATGGTGCTATTCAGACAGCTTGTTCTGAAGCTTGCCCGGTGGGTTGTATCGTATTCGGTGATTTGAATGATATCAACTCCTTGGTGAATAAGAAGTCACAAAGCGTTCGTGCTTACCACGCTCTTGAAGAAACTGGTGTGAAACCGAACGTTTATTATATGACGAAAGTTAGAAATATTGAACCTGCAGAAGCATAATAATATCCTTCAAAAAGCAAGATGATCAAAGAATCGAAAATACGTAAGCCACTGATCCTCGGTCATAAGACCTACGGTGATATTACAAAGGATATCGTGGATCCTATTATGGGTGAAACCCCCAAGCAGTGGAAAATCGCATTTACCATTGCCTGTATTGTGGCTCTTTATGGTGTAGGCTGTTTGTTCTATATCATCGGGGTAGGTATTGGATCCTGGGGATTGAACAAAACAGTTGGTTGGGCATGGGACATTACCAACTTTGTATGGTGGGTCGGTATCGGTCACGCGGGTACCTTGATCTCTGCAGTGTTGTTGTTGTTCCGCCAACGTTGGAGAATGGCGATCAACCGCTCCGCTGAGGCGATGACCATCTTCGCGGTTATCATGGCGGCCATTTTCCCAATCATTCACATGGGACGTGTATGGCAAGCCTATTGGACACTTCCATTGCCAAACCAATTTGGTTCCTTGTGGCCAAACTTTAACTCAGCGCTTTTGTGGGACGTATTTGCGATTTCAACTTACTTCTCTGTATCACTTGTTTTCTGGTACATCGGTCTTATTCCTGACTTCGCCACTATCCGCGATAAAATGGTGAAACCGGGATGGAAGAAATTCTACAGCATCCTCAGCTTTGGTTGGAGCGGTCGTGCTAAGCACTGGACACGTTTCGAAGAAGTGTCATTGGTGTTGGCTGGTATCGCAACTCCGCTTGTATTCTCTGTACACTCTATCGTATCGATGGACTTTGCTACCTCCATCATCCCCGGTTGGCACACTACCATCTTCCCTCCATACTTCGTAGCAGGTGCGGTATTCTCCGGTTTCGCGATGGTACAAACCCTTTTGCTCATCATGCGCAAAGTGATGAAGCTTGAGGCATACATCAACCTTCGCCACATTGAGTATATGAACATCGTAATCATTGTTACAGGTTCTATCGTGGGTGTGGCTTACCTAACTGAGCTTTTCGTTTCATGGTACTCCGGTGTTGAGTACGAATCCTACGCATTCATCAACCGTTTCTCCGGTCCGTTGGCTTGGTCTTACTGGGCTATGATGACATGTAACGTAATCTCTCCACAGCTCTTCTGGATTAAGAAGTTGAGAACCAACCTTCAGTTCACATTCTTCATGTCCATTATCGTGAACATCGGTATGTGGTTTGAGCGTTTCGTAATCATTGTTACTTCTATCCACCGTGACTACCTACCGGCTGCATGGGGTGAGTTCAAGGCTACTCCAATGGACATCGGTTTGTTTATCGGTACAATCGGTATCTTCTTCGTATTGTTCTTGCTCTTCGCCCGCTACTTCCCGGTATTGGCTTTGAACGAATTGAAGACTATTCTGAAAGTTTCAGGTGAGAGCTATAAAAACGACAACAACAAGCATTAAGCAACGATTATATCAAGGAAACTATGGCAAACAAAGTATTACACGTGATGTATGATGACGACCAGAAGCTACTGGACGCTGCACGTGCCCTTGTTGCGCAAGGTATTCGCGTAAAAGATGTGTTCTCTCCATTCCCAATCCACGGGTTGGATCCCATCATCGGAGTGAAACGTACGCGTTTGGCTATTTGCTCCTTCTTATATGCATGTACCGGTACGGTACTCGCTATCCTTGGTACTTGGTACTTCATGGTGAGCGACTGGAACATGAACATCGGTGGTAAGCCGAACTTTACTTGGATTGAAAACGCTCCGTCTTTCATTCCGGTAATGTTTGAGTTCTCCGTGTTCTGCGGTGCTCACGGTATGGCATTGACCTACTTGCTTAGAAATGGTACCTTACCAGGTATGCCTGCTGACAACCCGGACCCACGTACCACTGATGATAAGTTCGTGATGGAAATCACCACTGAAGACAATCACATGTCCGTGGAAGAACTCGAAGCAAAAATTCGTGCAACAGACGTTTTTGAATTAAGCATTAAGAATTACTAAGAAAATGATTCGTCAATCGTATATATTCGGATTAGTGGTGGTGGCAGTATTTGCATTGTCATCTTGCTCTGAGGATCCCAATTCTCCAGGTGTGGAGTACATGCCGGACATGTATCGCTCTCCTGCCATCGAAGCCTATGTGGACTATGGTAACAACAAAACCATGGACTGGACACAAACTCGTAAGGAGCGCAACGGTATCAAACCGGTATTGTCCAGAAAACCGGCTCCAAACACCATTCCTTATGTGGGAAAAGAGATGGCTCAATTCGTAATGCCTTATCCATTGGAAAATACCCCAGAGGACTATGAATTGGCCGCAACCAAAATTGTGAGCCCGCTCCAGAGCACCAAGGAAAACATTGAAAAGGGTAGAGAAATTTATACCCTCATGTGTCAGCACTGCCATGGTGAAAGCGGTAAAGGCGATGGTAAAATTGCTCAAAACGGCTTCATTGAAGGTATTCCTGATTACGCTACCAAATTGAAAGATTTGCCTGAAGGTAAGATGTTCCACACCATTACTTATGGTAAGGGTTTGATGGGACAACACGCGTCTCAGTTGAATCAATTGGAGCGTTGGCAAGTTATTGAATGGGTGAAGTGCCTTCAGAAAGGAATCACTTCTCCTGAGTTTGACGAAAACGGGATGTTGAAAGTATCTGCGGAATAATCTACATCTTTTTCATCAATTAATTAATTCACCGCAAGCGAATAGATATAATATGGCACACGATAAGCTACATTTTCAACTACCATCTAAAACCAAAACATGGGCGACAGCGCTTATGGTTGTGGGTGCATTGGCTGCCATTGCCGGATGGTTCTTTGATAAAACAGACCATCACCAATACTGGTGGGCTAACCTGTTGATTTGTACATTTTTCTTTTTCGGAATCTCATTGGGTGCATTGTTCTTCTATGCACTTCAATATGCAGCGGAAGTAGCATGGTCTGCTTTACTCAAGAGAGTATTTGAGGCAATGTTCTCTTATATCTTCATTGGTTTCATCCTTGTCGTGATCGTATTGCTGGCCGGTCAATTCCATTTGCACCACCTCTATCACTGGATGGATCCGAGCCTTTACGATATCAATAGCCCAAACTATGATGCCATCATTGCTAACAAGCGCCCATTCCTTTCCGGTTGGTTCTTCTGGTTGCGTGTGGTGATGTACGGTGCTATCTATTTGACATTTGCTTATCTTTTTAGAAAGTGGTCTGTGCTTGAAGATGAGAAACCAAGCTTGGATTTGCACTACAAACAATTCAGAAGAAGTGCACTTTTCCTTGTATTCTTCGCATTTACTTCTTCTATTCTTGCTTGGGACTGGTTAATGTCTATTGACACACACTGGTATTCTACCATGTACGGTTGGTACATCTTCGGAGGTATGTGGAATACTTGTATGACCTTCGCTACGCTTATGACCATCTGGTTGAAAAAGCAAGGTTATCTAACCCAAGTAAACAACTCTCATATCCACGATATGGGTAAATGGGTATTTGCAACCAGCATGCTGTGGTCTTACTTGTGGTTGTGTCAATACTTGTTGATTTGGTACTCCAATATTCCTGAAGAGGTAACTTACTTCAAATTGCGCTATGACCACTACATGTTCGGAATGTGGACAGTCTTTGCTATCAATTTTGCAGTGCCTTTCTATGCATTGATTTCTCGCGATGCAAAGAGAAACGTGAAGTTCTTGAATAGAGTGGGTATCATCATCTTCATCAGCCACTTCTTCGATTTGTATATGGCTGTTGTGCCAGGTACCACCTTTGGTCACCTTACTTGGGGGCTTGGTGAAGGCGAACACGTGAAGTTCGTTGGTTGGTTCGAAATCGGTATGTTCCTCGGTTTCCTTGGTTTGTTCATCACCATCGTGGCGAAAACATTGTCCAAAGCTCGTTTGATTCCTATCAATCACCCATACTTAGAGGAAAGTGAGCACCACCAGATTTAATAATTGACAAACTTGGTGTAAGAAGAAATTTAGAGTAAAAAAAGAAAAGAAAGAAACATGAAACTTCTGGTAATACTGGTTATCGTTCTTGCAGTTATTGCAGTAGTGCAGTTGACCAAGGTATATGAATTGAGCCGCTCTCTTCGTAAGACTGACGAGGATGATTATGATACTGCGGACAACAGACTGAATGCAAATATGCTCCTCTGGTGGATGTTCATATTCTTCGGATTGGTGATTTTCCTCTATGTCCGCTATGGCGATTATCTTCCGGATTCTGCATCTGAACATGGTAATGACATGGACTGGCTCATGCATGTCAACCTTTGGATGCTAACGGTGATGTTCTTTGTAATGAACACTTTGCTTTACACCGTTGCCTGGAAATACCATTACAAAAAAGGAAGAAAAGTATTGTTCCTTGCACACGATAACCGTCTTGAGATGGTTTGGACCTTGATACCGGGTGTTACAATGGCCTTCATCATTGTATTCGGTTTGATTACTTGGAATAAAATGACCGAGCCCGCTTCAGAGGATGCTCTTCAAATCGAGATTTACTCTAAGCAGTTCGATTGGACCGCTCGCTACAAAGGTGAAGACAATGCTTTCGGTATGGTAAACGTAAACCTTATCACTACCGATAACGCAATGGGTATGGTTACCCGTGAAAACATTGCTGCTCGCTTGGTTAGCATTGATGAAGAAATCCAATCAATCAAGGACCAACTGGCAGAAAACAAAAAAGTTCCTGTATTGCCAGAGAGCTATGTAGAATCTTTAGAAGATAAAATCTATAAACTTGAGCGCCATAAGCAACGTCTTATGGACCTTAAGGAAACCAAAGTAGGTCCAGGCATCAGCGATTGGGAAGCTGGCTTTGACGACCAAATTATCAAAGGAGAAGTTCACATTCCAGTTGGTCAGGAAGTTGAATTTATCTTCCGCTCACAGGACGTGATTCACTCTGCTTACATGCCTCACTTCCGTGCACAAATGAACACGGTTCCAGGATTGCCTACACGATTTAAAATGACTCCTACCATCACTACCAAGGAGATGCGTCAAAAACTCAAAGATGATGAGTTTGATTATGTGCTCCTTTGCAACAAAGTGTGTGGAGCAGCTCACTTTAACATGCAGATGAAAGTGGTTGTTGAAACCCCTGAAGAATATGCAGCATGGCTTAAAACAGTGAAGCCATACAAAGCAGCCCCGGCTGAAGTTACTCCGGCAGCAACTGAAGAAACTCCTGTAGTTACTGCGGTAGCAAACAATTAATATCGAGAATCATTTAGAGTAAGAATATTTTAGACTTAAAAAATGAGCGCAACTATAGAAAATACGCACAACGATCATTCACACGATCACGCTCATGGTCATCATCACCATGAAGAGAGCTGGATATCTAAGTATATCTTCTCTCAGGATCATAAAATGATCTCTAAGCAGTTCCTTATAACTGCCATGTTTATGGGCGTAATAGCAGTCATGCTATCCATTTTCTTCCGTCTTCAATTGGGCTGGCCGGGTGAGAACTTCGAGATATTGAATTTCTTCCTCGGTGATAAATGGGCTCCGGACGGTATTCTCGATAGAAACGCCTACCTCGCAATGGTAACAATACACGGTACCATCATGGTATTCTTCGTGTTGACCGGTGGCCTTTCCGGTACATTCGCCAACTTGCTTATTCCATTGCAAATTGGTGCGCGCGATATGGCCAGCGGATTCCTCAACATGATTTCATACTGGCTGTTCTTCATCTCCAGTGTTATCATGGTATGCTCTCTCTTTGTTGAGGGCGGTGCTGCCGGCGGTGGTTGGACAGTTTATCCTCCGTTGTCTGCCTTGCCTCAGGCTATGCCAGGTTCCGGTACCGGTATGACCCTGTGGTTGATTTCCATGATTTTCTTCGTAGCATCATCTTTGATTGGTGGTTTGAACTATGTGGTTACCATTATCAACTTGCGCACAAAAGGGATGTCCATGACACGTCTTCCTTTGACAGTGTGGGCTCTTCTTGTGACTGCAATTCTTGGTATCCTTTCGTTCCCTGTACTTGTATCAGCGGTTGTTCTTTTGATTATGGACCGCAGCATGGGTACTGCGTTCTACCTCTCTGATATCTTCATCCAAGGTGAAGCATTAGATGTAACCGGTGGTTCTCCGCTTCTCTACCAACACTTGTTCTGGTTCCTTGGTCACCCAGAGGTATATATCGTTCTTCTTCCAGCACTTGGTATTTCTTCTGAAATCATTGCTACCAACTCGCGCAAACCAATCTTCGGTTACAAAGCGATGGTGGGCTCTATCCTTGCAATCGGTTTCTTATCCTTCATCGTATGGGGGCACCACATGTATGTAACCGGTATGAACCCGTTCCTCGGTTCCGTATTCGTGTTCACAACCTTGTTGATTGCAATTCCATCAGCGGTGAAAGCATTTAACTATATCACTACGCTGTATCGTGGTAATATCCGCTTCACCCCGGCTATGTTGTTCTCCGTAGGTCTTGTGTCTACATTCGTTACCGGTGGTTTGACTGGTATCATCTTGGCAGACTCTGCCTTGGACGTGAACGTACACGACACTTACTTCGTAGTGGCTCACTTCCACATCGTAATGGGATTGTCAGCTATCTTCGGTATGCTCGGTGGTGTTTATCACTGGTTCCCGAAAATGTTCGGTCGTATGATGAACAACAAATTGGGTTATGCTCACTTCTGGCTTACTTTGATTAGTGGTTACGGTGTGTTCTTTCCAATGCACTTCATCGGTTTGGCCGGTGCTCCAAGACGTTATTACGATTACTCTGAATTCCCATTCTTGGATTGGGTAATGGACTTGAATCCGGTGATTTCAACTTTTGCAATCATCGGTGGTGCCGCTCAGTTGCTCTTTATCTTCAACTTCTTCCACAGTGCATTCTACGGAAGAAAAGCTACTCAAAACCCATGGCAGTCCAATACTTTGGAATGGACTACTCCGGTAGAACACATCCACGGCAACTGGCCCGGTGCTCTTCCTGAAGTTCACCGTTGGGCTTATGACTACAACAACCCAGAGCGTGAAGAGGAATTTGTTCCACAAAACGTTCCGCTCAAGCCGGGTGAACATGGCCACTAAGAAGTTTTTTAAAACTTGAAATATCGAAGAAGGCTATCCGTTAGGGTAGCCTTTTTCATTGGCTTATTTCTTCGCTCATTTATCACAATATTTTAGCTGTATGAACATTGAAGATTTCAGAGCCTATTGTCTGTCGAAAGAAGGAGTAACTGAGGAGACTCCGTTCGGTCCGGAAACCCTTGTTTTCAAAGTGCTGGGCAAAGTGTTTGCACTGATGGATATCGACTCGTTCGACTCAGTGAATTTGAAGTGCGATCCGGAGTGGGCAGTTGAGCTCAGGGAACTATATGCAGGTATTAACGGTGGCTACCATATGAATAAGAAACACTGGAATACCGTTCGTACCGATGGAAGCGTTCCCATTGATCTTTTCTACAAGTTGGTAGATCACAGTTACGATATGGTAGTGCGCGGTTTACCCAAAAAGGTACGTTCAAAACTTAATGGTTATTAACGCAGTCCGGCTGGAGGAAAGAATATTTTTGGAAAAACTAATTAGCATTTACAACTATGTATGAGCCTATTAAATATAAGCGCCTCAGAGAAATCGTAAAAGAATTGGGTGCTAAGTTGGAAAAATTGCACGAAGGCAAATTATCCAAAGCGGACCTAGAGAACCTCACGGAGGAGAGCCGCGAACTTTATGAGCGTTTGGTAGTGCTTCGTTTTAAGGCTTTTCAAGAAGAAGTAAATGCAGAATCAAAAACTCCAACCGCACATCGGCAAGAGAATGAGGCTCCTGTTGCCGAAGAGACAAACACAATCATGGAAGTCCCGGCTATGAAGATGGAGGAGGCTCCATCCATTGAGCCATTCTCTTTCCGCTTGGATCCGGTTGAAAAGCCGGAACCAGTAGCCACTCAAGTTTCTCTGATAGATGCCATTGAGGAGGTTGTAAAAGAAGCAGAACAACAAAGAGTAGAAGAACAGCCCCCTGTGGCAGTTAATTCTCAAATCCAATCTTCTCAACGCCCAGGAGAAATGCTTACGCTCAATGACAAAATGAAGCAGACAGCACCTGAGAATTTTTATGAGAAACTCTCCAAAACCATTGAGAAGAAAGAAACTTTCAATGACAAACTCGAACAATCTTCTATTCCTGATTTGAAACGTGCTATTTCATTAAATCAACGCTTTCAATTCTCCAAAGAGTTGTTCAAAGGCAACAACCAGGAATATGAATTGGCCATTGAAAGACTCAATACTACTACACGTGAAGACGCCATGAAGCAATTGGAAGCATTGCGCAGCAAGTACCAATGGAGCGAGAATTCACCGGTTGCTTCTGACTTTGTGGAGTTGGTGGAAAGAAGGTATCTATAAGGTCATAATTTTAGAAGCTTGAAACTTACATTGGTGCCAACCCCCATAGGGAATCTGGAGGATATCACGTTGCGTGCCATCCGCGTCCTGAAGGAGTGTGATTTCATTTTGGCTGAGGATACACGCGAAACGAAAAAACTACTGGCCCATTTTTCCATTGATAAACCCATCCAGAGCTACCATCAGCACAATGAGCACAAGGTTGTGGAGGGGTTAGTGGACAAAATCCGTCACAGCAATCAAGTGGTATTGGTCACCGATGCCGGCACTCCAGGAATCAGTGACCCCGGCTTTCTTTTGGTACGCGAATGCATCAAAAACAATATTGTAGTAGAATGCTTGCCCGGGCCAACGGCTTTTGTGCCGGCTATTGTGGTTAGTGGTCTGCCATGCGAGGCGTTCGTTTATGAAGGTTTTCTGCCCCATAAGAAAGGACGTGAAACGCGTATTAAGAAAATTGCAGTTTCCGAGTACACCACTGTCTTATATGAAAGCCCGCACCGCCTCATCAAATGCCTCGAGCAACTGATACAATTTTGCGGTCCCGATAGGAAATGTTCTGTCAGCCGTGAAATATCTAAGAAATATGAAGAAACCGTGCGCGGAACATTGGCGGAGGTCTTGCACCACTTCAACACACATGAGATAAGAGGTGAATTCGTGGTGGTCGTAGCAGGTGCTGAATAAGCACTGACACGACCGGTCTAAAAGAAAAATCGAAAAAAATATTTAGTTATAAAGTATTGTGTAATAGTGTTTAAGGCTGTTGGAGCAAACTTTTTTTGAAAAAAGTTTCATTTCGTTTGTGGAATTTTTATTCCACCGGCATCTTATATATCGAATACACATTACAATGAACAAACAAGTAATCTGCACCGCACTCGCAGTATTGTTTGTAACCTGCATCAAAGCCCAAAGCTTTGGTGAGATCCGAGGAAAAGTTCTCGGTGAAGACAAAGAGTTGATTTATGGAGCCTTAGTCGTGGTTGACAACGGAATTGATCAAGTGGCAACCACAACTGGAGACGATGGAGTTTATCGAGTTAAACCCTTGCGTCCCGGTAAGTATGATGTGAGAATCACAGCTGTCGGTAGAGATACCGTATGGATTACCGGTGTCCGGGTGGATGCCGATAAGACCAATATGTTGAAAGACGCAGTTCTTGGTTTTTATGCATATCAAACGGGAGGTGTAGTGATAACCGAATATTCGCGTCCCCTTCTTTATAAGGGAGGAGATCATCTTCAGACTTGGGAAGCGGATGATTTAAAAAATCTTCCGACAGCCAATGGAGGTAAAATCTCAGACATCGTCAAGACTATGTCCTCAGATATCAAAGTCGGCCCGCAGGGTGGGCTTAGTATCAGAGGAAGCCGTGAAGGAGGAGTGCTCTATTTCGTGGATGGTGTGAAAATACGAGACACGGATGTAGTAGTACCCAGTAGCGGCATAGGGAGTGTATCGGTTTACACGGGCGGAATTCCCGCAAAATATGGCGACACTACGGCAGGTGTTGTGATCGTGGAAACCAAAAGTTATTTGGAAGAATATTATAAAAAGCTCAATCAGTAAGTTGATTGTTTTTAGTGATAATTTCGTTTAGGTTAAGGAAAAACAAAAGCGGCAGGCTAACGTGAATGCCGCTTTTTTTTATCCCTTTAATTGAGAAGCCTTTCGAATTTATTTTTGCCTGATCTTTAAGACTAACCGAAATTGTTTTTTAAGAAGAAAATATCGAACCTGACAGATAACGAGCTGCTTGAGAAATACAGGCAGGACGGGAAATCTGTATGGTTGGGTGAGCTATATAACCGCTACAGCCACTTGGTGTTCGGTTTGTGTTTGAAATACCTCAAAGATGAAGAGTCTGCAAAGGATGCGGTGCTCAACATTTTTGAAAAACTGATAGTGGAGTTGCGCGACAGGGAAGTGGCAACATTTCAGCACTGGTTATATGCAGTGAGCAAAAACCATTGCCTGATGATATTGCGAAATGAAGGTCGCGAAGCGAAACGCAAAGTGGTATATCACCATGAAATCAGTGCTCACGTGGTAGAGGCACACGACATCCTCAGCCACTCGCAAATGCGTGAAGCCGGCTTGCTCCGGTTGGAGGCCGCTATTCAACGCTTGAACGATGAACAACGTGAGTGCATCACGCTTTTCTATTTAAAAGAAAAGAGTTATAAGGAAATTGTGGAAGCAACGGGTTATAACATGGGAGAAGTAAAATCTCATTTGCAAAACGGAAGACGAAACCTTAGACTAATACTGGAAGCTACAAAATGAAGAAGAATTTAGACCATAGTGCATTGCCCTCGGTGGAGGAAATACGCCTTTATCACGAAGGCAAGTTGTCTCCCCATCGTGCGCATGAAATAGAGCTAATAGCGGAGGAGAATCCTATGCTTGGTGATGCCTTGGAAGGGTTCAATTCATTTCCTGTGTTTGATGCTGTTCCCGGTATTAGTGCTGCAGTTTCACAGCAAGCAGCTTCCGGTGTGGCTGCAAGTGGTAAAGTTGCAGCAGTAGTTTCTAATACAGGTTCTGCATGGTGGCACCTCAACGGATGGATTCTTGGACTGGGTATTGGAGTTTCGGCTGCTGTTGTTACAGTATCACTTACCGATGATAGCGATAAGTCCGTTACCCAAAAAGTAACTGTGGAACAATCCATTGCATCCACCATTGAGACTGAACAACCGGAAGAAATAATTCCTCACACATCTGAATCTCCTGAAAACGAGACGGTGGCTGAGCCCGCTCAAGCCGGAACTACTCCTTCTGTGCTGCAAATAGGAGATACAAACAGTTCCCAAACTTCTTCAGCACAGTACGAAAGGATAGTAAGAAATACTCCGGAGGCTATCCATGAATTCATTCCAACAAGATCTATAGAACCGATTAATCCACAAAACTTGCTGTCTAACATTGAGACAGATAAGAATTTGAAAGTGGAGAATACAACGCTTGTGGCTGTTGCCATGGTTACTATTCAAAACCATCGCGTTGCAGACTATAGCGAATTGAGAACAAGAACATTTGAACCCATCAAACTCGAAGAACTCGGATTGCCGGCTAATTATGCGGACTATGAAGTAAAGCAACAAATACGCATGGAGAATGATGGGGAAGTTGGCATTCCTTATCTACTGTATGTGGAGCAATGCCTTCTTGCCTTCAAGAACGAGGAATATAAGACTGCTATCAAAGGGTTTAATCGCATACTTTCTCAATACGAAGACGATATCAACGCTCAATTCTATGGAGCGATGAGTTATTACCGCAATGATCAGCCCGTTCTGGCATTGCAACTTTTTGAAAAGGCTGAGAAAAATACCATCACCTCTTTCCGGGAGGAAATAATGTTCTATAAAGCCAAGTGTTTAAAGATGCTCAATCGAACAGAGGAGTCAACACCTTTGTTTGAGGAAGTCATCCGGAAAAATGGTTTTTATAGGCAACAGGCGGAGAAGGAACTACAAGATTAGTAGGCATTATTTTTTCAATTGTCATATAGCCGGTTGGAGATTTCAATAACTTGCCCTCCAACTTCGATATCGACTTCGTGCTATGTCATCACAACAATCTTCTGCCAGTCCTACGCAAATAGTAGCCTCCATGATGGCACGTGATTACCATTCTCAATGGTTGGGCCTTCAAATAGAGCAAGTGGATTATGGCTACTGTAAGCTGAATTTTCGTGTAAGGCGGGATATGCTGAACGGATTTGCTACCATTCATGGCGGAATGTTGTTTGCTGCTTCCGATTCAGCTTTCGCATTTGCTTGTAATTCCTATGGAAACGTGACTGTTGCGCTGGATGTAAACATATCCTATGTGCGTCCGGCAAAAGAGGGCGAGCAATTGACCGTTGAGGCTAAGGAGTTGCACCGAGGCAACAGGACGGGCTTTTATGAAGTGAAGTGCTTTAATGAGTCAGGAGAATTGGTGAGCATCTTCAAAGGGACTGCTTACCAAACTTCCAAACAGCATGAGGTGCAGTGACTTATTTAGATAAAAAAATCATATTTATTGCTTTTCAAAGCATCGTTGTGATTCGGAAAACCCTGCTGTAATGAGGTTTTTTTTGAACATTGGCACTTCTAGCTTTTATTTGACCACTTAATTCAAAATGCATTTGACCCAGAGGTGTTCCTCTTACATTTGTGACTTAAAATATTTGATTCAATTATGAAAAAATTATTCTACCTGGTTTTTGCACTCTCGCTGGTATCCGTTCTTTCTGTGCAAAAGGCATCTGCTCAAAGCAGAGGTCAGTTTTGTGCTACGGATGAAGTACGCAGGGAACTAATCGGTCGAAATCCTTTTTTGTTGGAAGCTGAAAGAGTTAACGAAGAACTCATTCAAAATGCCATCCTAGAGATGCGCAACAACCGCGATGAGGAACCTGTATTGGTAATCCCGGTTGTCTTCCATATTATTCATAACTACGGTGTAGAGAACATTCCTGATGAGCAAATTCATAGCGCGATGGAAATCCTCAACAGAGATTTTCGCGCATTGAACGAGGACCTTTCAGAGGTGGTTCCAATGTTTGATACCCTTATTGCTGACCCCAAGATTGAGTTCCGTCTTGCTACAAAAGACTTCATGGGCAACTGTACCAACGGTATCGAGCGTATTCCTTCCATGGCAACATACACAGGTTCGATGGCTGCAAAATTGAATCAATGGCCACGCGACCGTTATCTCAATATCTGGGTGGTTAACAATATTACCAGCAACGGCCCAGGTCAAACTTTGGGTTATTCCCAACTTCCACCTAACGTAGTTGGTGACAATAATGCTCGTTTGGACGGAATTGTTGTGCTTTATAACTCATTGGGTGTAGTCGGTCAAGGTATACCAAGCCGTTCACGTACGCTTACTCACGAAGTAGGTCACTACCTCAACCTTAAACACACTTGGGGAGACGGTAATGAACCGGGAATTACTTGTGACGGTACGGATGCAGTAGATGATACTCCTGTTACAAAAGGTCACTTTGGTGGATGTGCACAACACTTGGCTGACTTTGATTGTACGGCCATTTCACTTCCTACAACTCCTATTTATACTTTCGATGATGTAACCCCATCAACAGGACTAGTAGATCCGACCCCTGTATACGAAGCTCCTAATAACGATATTACTCTTGGCTCATTCACTGCAAACGGGGTGAGTGCTAACCCGGTAACTTCCGGCACTTTTGGTTACAGCAACTGGGGTTTGGGTGCAGCAGATAGCCTTACCGATCCTGCTCAATTGACTGGTAGTATTAATACTAGCAAATACTATGAGTTTACTATTTACCCAACTCCCGGTAGAGCTATGACACTTAGCTCCATTACTTTCAACGTTAGACGTTCATTGAATGGTCCAAGATCATTTGCTGTTCGTTCTAGCCAAAACCTATTTGCATCCAATCTCAGCAGTACTTCAACGAACTCACGCGTGCAAGTTCTAGCAGGCAACAATTTCTTCTTTAGAGAAGATACCACCAGTACTTTGCTTAGTGGTATTCTTATCAATCTTGCCGGATCAAGCTTTAACCGACTCACTGAGCCTGTTACCTTCAGAATCTATGCATGGAACAGCGAAGAAATTGATGGCGTTTTTGAAGTGGATAACGTGATTATCACAGGTAGCCACGGACAGATTGCTAACTCTCAAAACTACATGGATTATACTGATTGTACCATGATGTTTACTGAGGGACAAAAAGAAAGAATGCGTGCTGCTTTGAGTGTGAACACAGCAGGTAGAAATAATTTGTGGACACAAAGCAACCGTATTTTGACCGGTACTTGGGATGATGATGTAGTGGTTTGTCCTCCAAAAGCAGACTTCTATGCAGCTCAACGTTTTGCCTGTCCAAACACTCCGGTTCAATTCTTTGACAACTCAACAAATGCTACAGTCACCTCATGGTACTGGACTTTCCAAGATGGTCAGCCGGCTACAAGCACTGAGCAGAACCCGGTGGTAATGTTTACCTCTGGCGGAGACAAGACTGTAACACTTACTGTAACAGGTGCCGCAGGAGAGGATACCAAAGAAATTCAGAACGTAGTTCGAATTTCATCTACCGAACCTGAATTCTGGGATATCCCATTGAGCGAAAACTTTGATGATCCATGGCGCTTCTGGGCATTGTGGGTTCCTATCAACATTGACAATACTCCATCTTCATTCCAACGCGTTGACTTTGTGGGTTACTCTAACAACACTAGCGTTCGTCTCAATGCTTATGATATGGCTGTTACTCCTATCAGTACCGGTGGAGGTGCTATTGATGAGTTGGTATCTCCTTCCTTCTCCATGCAAGGACTTAGCAACCCTTCATTGAGCTTCCGTTATGCCTATGCAACACAAAGCCCGGATATTGAGAATATAACCGATAAATTGGCAGTCCTGTATTCTACCGATTGTGGAGCTACATGGATTCCGCTTTCTACAGGAACTGTTAACCCAGGAACCGCTAACCCAATTCCGATTTCCGGTGGTACCATCAGCGGCTTGAACTTGGTGTCAGCCGGTCACTACAGTACTCCATTTGTTCCAACCAGCCAAAACGATTGGAACTACGTACACTTGAATTTCCCTAACGTTGGTTCAAATGCTCGCGTTCGCTTCAAGTTCGTATTTACTGCAGGTGAATTCCCAAACAACTTGTACATTGATGATGTCAACTTCAATGCTACTGTCGGTGTTGATGAATTGGATTCCGACTTCTACGGTGTAAACTTGTTCCCGAACCCAAGTTCAACTTCTACAACCTTGGTGTACAACAATAGAACAATGGCTCCTGTTCAAATCAGCTTGGTTGACTTGAGCGGCCGTGTGGTTAAATCATGGACTCCTAATATTTCAGCTCCTGGTCAGCAAACTTTGGACATCAATACTGCTGAGTTGGCAAAAGGTGTTTATATGCTCAACATGAAATCTGAGTCTAGCACTTACACCATGAGATTGCTTGTACAGTAATCTTCACGGGAAATAGAGATAAACTAAAATCCCCACCGAATGGTGGGGATTTTTTTATGATGCTTAAAACAGAAATTACTTATTCATCTGGCAGAGGAAGAGAGCAGTTTAAGCTTGTTTTTTAAATACAAAGCTATATTTAATCACTTTTCCTGTTTGTGAGCTTCCTTGCTCAAGCTTCACTTTGCTCAATTTTTTGATGACGTAATCGGCAAGTTGAGGACTGGTAGAGTTGATGTTTAGAATCTGAATTTTACCTTCAGAATCAATTTTGAAACTCACCTCCACCACACCATCCATTCTTGGTTCTGGGTCGTCTTTGGTGTTGATAAGAGGTTGTTTTTGAAGAAACGGTTCATGCACATCTATTGCAACAGCATAAGCTGCTGCATGCAGTGCAAGCACTGCAAATATCGTTGTCCATGCCTTTTTCATATATAGTAATTGTTTAACGTCAGTTAGTTATATGACGCCTAAAGGTGGCGTAAAGTTATAGTTTGTTAATTACTAAATCGACATTTTCTTTGGTAAAATGGAAAAAATCATCGCAATAGTTTCATTTCTAATAATTTTAACCACACGAAAGCTTTTAATTGAAACCCCCACGCGCCATGTATAATATGACAGAACACAATGCGCTGGATATCGCGGCTGATTTTATCAATACAACTGCGAAACATATTTTCCTCACCGGTAAGGCTGGAACCGGGAAAACCACTTTTCTCAAAACTTTGGGGGAGCGGACACACAAGTCGTTTTTGATTGTGGCTCCTACCGGCATTGCTGCACTGAATGCCGGTGGTGTTACCATTCACTCGCAGTTTCAGCTGCCGCTGGGTACTTATTTACCTACCAAACAACTTCCTGATACATCTGCTGCGTTGGGAAATTTTTATACCTCCGAAATCCTTGCCAGAAGGCATCCTATAAGCTCGGTGCGCAGGCAAGTGTTGCGCACAATTGATTTACTCATCATAGATGAAGTAAGTATGCTCAGAGCTGATTTGCTTGATGCTATCGATTACCGATTGCGAAGCATTCGGGGCAATCATAACAAGAGCTTTGGTGGTGTACAGGTATTGATGATTGGAGACCTTTATCAATTGCCGCCAATTGTAAAGGACTACGAGTGGAACCATTTGAATACCTATTATCCGAGTGCTTACTTCTTTGAATCGCTTGCATTGAAGCGTGATGGCTTTGTACAGATTGAACTGGATAAAATTTTTCGCCAATCGGATAACCGATTTATTTCACTGCTCAACAATTTGCGGGAAAATCGTGTTACACACGAGGATATTGATTTGCTAAACGCCCATTATCGCTCCAAACAGGAGATAGAACAGATCAAGGGCATTATCACCATCACCACACACAATCATAAGGCGGATGATATCAATCGTTTCGAGTTGAACCGGTTGCCCGGCAAAGTGCGCAAATATGAGGCCCTTGTGGAGGGTGATTTTCCTGAATCAATTTATCCGATAAGCGCATCACTCGAGTTGAAAGTGGGAGCGCAAATCATGTTTATCAAAAATGATACGGGGCATGAAGCTCGATATTACAATGGTAAACTAGCAGAAGTGGTTGAACTGCCTGATGATGGCATTGTGGTGAAAATGGCCGATCAAGACGAGCTTTACAAAATCAAACGCTATGAATGGGAAAACAAGCGCTACAAGATCAACGAGCGCACAAGAGAGATTGAGGAAGAAGTAATTGGAACATTCGCTCAATATCCTATTAAGCTGGCTTGGGCAGTAACGGTGCACAAGAGTCAAGGATTAACTTTTGATGCAGCCATCATTGATGTAGAAGGGGCTTTTGCAAGTGGGCAAGTTTATGTGGCTTTGTCGCGGCTGCGTTCGATTGATGGGTTGGTGCTGCGTTCGCTTATTCATCCTGGAGCAATATCCAATGACCAAAAAGTGGTGGAATTCTCCGCAAACAAATTATCCCATTCGGCACTCATACAACAACTAGAAGTACAACAAGCTCAATATGTGCGTGAATTACTCACCTCTTGCTTTGACTTGGGACCACTATTGAAGGAGTTGCAATACAAATTCAATCCTAAGGAAGAACAGGTTGAACTTGATTCTGAGGAAATGCAAAATCCGCTTCACACTATTCAGTTGGCATTGAAGGAAAACGAGAAATACACCGCTCCTTTTACAGCACAATTGTTGGATCATCTGGCTCAACAAAATCTGGAGAAGTTGATGATGCGCTATCAAAGTGGTGCCCAATACTTCAGTGAATTGTTGGAGAAACAAGTAAAGCTGCTGCTCAAGCATATTGAGCAAGTGAAACTGCTTGACAGGAAGAAGGGATATCTGAATGACTTGCAGGAGCTCCATCAACTCATGCATAAAAAGCTGGAGGAGTTGGAGAAAACATCGGTCGTGATAGAAGGGATTCTGAAAAAACAACCTATCGTGGTGGACAAAAATTTATCGGTGCGCACACAAGTCGGTAGTTGGATGGATGAAGCCAAGGAACAGGTTAGGAAAGAGCCTGGTAAGTGGAAATCTTCAACTAAGTCATTGTCAAAAAAGTCTACAGCCAAGGGTGAAAGCGTTCTAGAAACAGTTCGCTTATTCAAGCAGAATAAGTCGATTGAAGAAATTGCGCGACTCAGAGAGCTGAAGGTGGGAACCATTGAGGATCATTTGATGAAAGCTGTTGTTGAGGAAAAGATGGATATAACGGATTGGCTCACTACTGAAGAAATAGAAGTCATATCCAAAGCTTGGCAAGATGCTCCGGAGTCCGGTACAAAACACATCTACGAATTACTTGGTGAGCGTTACACATATGGCAAGATCAGAGCGGTTAAAGCCTTAAAATTCTCTAAAGCAAAATAGTGTATGGCGTCTTGACTATTTGCTATCAGGAAACAAACGCTGAGCATGGGTATTTTCATCAACTAGATGCTTAACTCTTGGTACCGGTTAACGACTAATTAAATACGATACTTAAGGCCAACTACAAGCTCCTTCAATGATGCGATTGACAAGTTGGTTGGTCTTCCTTTCAGGTACCTCAACAAGGCCTCACCACTCATAAAATTTATTGGGCATGAGTACGTGTCTGCAATAGTTTCGCGTCCCGAATTATAATTGCAGTATGTACACAATTGAAGCGCGTCACATTCATAAGTCGTATGCCACGCACAAGGCTCTGAATGATGTATCGATTGAGGTTCCTTCCGGTTCCGTATTTGGTCTTTTGGGGCCAAACGGAGCAGGTAAAACCACTTTAATACGAATCATTAATCAAATAACAGGACCGGATGAAGGAGAAGTGTTCTTTGAAGGAGAACACCTGCAGCCCAAACATGTGGAGCACATCGGTTACTTGCCTGAGGAGCGTGGTCTTTACAAGAAAATGAAAGTGGGTGAGCAGTGTATGTACCTGGCTCAACTCAAAGGATTATCCGCCAAAGATGCCAAAGGGCGTCTCAATGATTGGTTTGAGCGATTCGGTATCACCTCTTGGTGGGACAAAAAAGTGGAAGACCTTTCCAAAGGAATGGCCCAAAAGATTCAGTTCATCACAACTGTATTGCATGAACCTCGTTTGCTCATTTTGGATGAACCGTTCAGCGGATTTGACCCCATTAACGCTGAGCTTATCCGAAACGAAATGCTTCGTCTCAAGAATGCCGGCACAACTATCATCCTCTCAACCCATGATATGGGAAGTGTGGACACCTTGTGTGACAACATTGCGCTCATCAATCGCTCTCAAGTTATTTTAGAAGGTGCCGTGAAGGAGATTAAGAACCGTTTCCGCACCCGTACCTATGAGTTAGCTTTTGTAGGTGCTGGAATGGATCTTGGAATCGGCCTTTGGGGCGATTATCAGCTGTTGAGCACAACTCCAAAGGATGATATGCACATCGCTCATATTCGCCTACCTGAAAACAAACAACTCAATGATCTCCTTGCTGCTCTCATTCCGCATATCAGCATTGTATCGGTGAATGAACTCATCCCGGATATGGATCAAATTTTTATTGAAGCAGTAAAAAAATTCAACGCAGAACATGAATAAGATTGGCCTGATTATAAAACGAGAGTACCTCAATAAAGTCACTAAGAAGTCCTTTATTCTCATGACCTTCTTAGGGCCGTTGTTGTTTGGCGGCCTCATTGTTGGGGTGATTGTGATGAGCCTGGCAGACAATAAAAGTCATCAGGTATTGCTGGTGGATCCTAAGGGATGGATTATTGAAGAGGAAGTGGTGAAACCGGCTCAATTTGGCATTCAGCGCAACAGATTTGTTGATGATGCACAGATGCAGTTTTTCTTCACCACCAAGGAGGTGAATGAAACTGCCGAGCTCAAGAGTGGAGCCTATACCATGATTGTGGTGTTGGATAGCTTGACCTATGCCGATGGCAAATGCCAACTCTTTTATGAAAGCGTACCCAGTATGGTGGCACAGTCCAAGGTACAGGGTGAACTGGAGAATGTCCTCGAAAAATGGCGCGTGAAGCAAAAGGGCATTGATTACAATGCTTATCAAAGTATCAAGCAAAGCGTGAAATTCCAGATGACCAATGTGAACAAACCAACCGAAAAAGAGGAGGTTTTCCAAAAGGCAGGAGTTGGGTTTGCATTGGCTATCATTATTTATTTCTTCATCTTTATGTATGGTGTGCAAGTGATGCGCGGAGTGATGGAGGAGAAGACCAATCGTATCGTGGAGGTAATTGTTTCCTCTGTGCGTCCCTTCCAACTGATGATGGGAAAGGTGATCGGTATCGGATTGGTAGCGCTCACCCAATTCCTCATGTGGATTGTTCTTACCGGAGTAATTGTTTCCATCGGCTCATTTATCTATAAAGATAAACTCGTTAGCGGTGCGGCTCTGGTACAACAACAAGGCGGCATTACCAAAGGAGTGCCGCAGCCGGCAGTGGATGAGTTGATGGACAACCAGGTCATCAATTTCTTCTATGATATTCCCGTTGCAGACCTTCTATTCTCATTCATCTTCTTCTTTATAGGAGGTTATTTGATTTATGCTTCTCTCTTTGCCGCCATTGGTGCAGCAGTTGATCAGGAGGCTGATACGCAACAATTCATGATGCCCGTCACCTTGCCGCTCATTTTCGCTTACATCGTATCGGTGATGATGATGAACAATCCCGATGGTAGTATTGGTACAATCTTCTCCATCATCCCACTTACATCACCTATAGTCATGATGATTAAGGTGGCAATCGGTGCGCCATTATGGCTCAGAATCGTTTCCATGTTTGTGCTGGTGGTATCGTTCATTTTCTTCATCTGGCTTGCTGCTCGTATCTACCGAGTAGGAATTCTGATGTATGGAAAGAAAACCACCTACAAGGAATTGTGGAAGTGGATTCGCTATTCCGGATAGAATTTTCACGGAGTGTAGATATTCTTTGTAGTTCGGTATTTCTTTTGCACCAGAACTCCTTTGCTCAGGTGGATAGATCTGGCATTGGTTTTCATAAGTAACTGTAAAACTTTAGCACCGTTAGTATGAAAATTGCTGTCATAGATTGTGGCTCCAATACGTTCAATTTATTGATTGCAGAAGCCGACCAACAAGGGTGGAAACCGGTATTCAAGAATAAGCTCCCTGTGAAACTAGGAGCAGGCGGCTATCAGAGCAAAGAGATAAAAGAAGATCGATTTAATCGCGGTATTGATGCGCTAGTGGTACATGCAGCCAACCTGCGCAACTATGCCTGTGAGCGTGTGTTTGCCTATGCAACCTCCGCCATACGCGATGCCCGCAATGGTGAGGAGTTTGTTGCAAAAGCACAGTCGTTTACCGGTGTACAGATAAACGTCATTGATGGTGACCGCGAAGCAGAACTTATTTTCAAAGGCATTTTAAGTACGCTGGAACCAACTGAGAAGTCATTTCTCGTCATGGACATAGGCGGAGGAAGTACCGAGTTTATCATTGGCAACTCTTCCGGTATTCAATGGAAACATAGTTTCCAACTCGGAGTCTCACGCCTTTTTGATTTATTCCAACCTTCCGATCCAATTACAGAAGAGGAAATCGCACGTTTGGAGGAGTACCTCAAGCAAGAATTACAACCATTGGCTGATGCCTTGAACCGGTTTGAGATAGACAAGCTGGTGGGCTCGTCAGGTTCGTTTGATACTTTGCTCGAACTTTATTTGCACGGTCAGGGGATTTCTACGGCCACCATCGGCTTGAGTAATGAAATTTTATTGAGTGCCTTCCCATACATGTATGAGTGGATTGTTACAAGTACATTCAGGCAAAGATTGGTTCATCCTGTAATTCCCGCTATTCGTGCTGAGTACATGCCGCTTGCTGTCATCCTTATGAATGTTGTATTGGGCATGCGTGAATTCAAAAAATTCATTCACTCATCTTATAGCTTAAAGGAAGGAGCCATGACCGAAATCATCGAGAGCATCGAGTGGCCGGACCAAATAGATGCCCAAAACGAGCGGCCTGAAGATTACTTGGAAGGATAGTTTTTTCTGAGTGAAAAAGCTTAATAGTACTTGTGCTCTTTCAGATAATTCGTCACATAATCGTGAACGCCATCTTCCAGTGAGTGAAAAGGCTTATCGTAACCTATACCAATAAGCTTGCTCATATCGGCTTCGGTGAAGTATTGGTACTTGTCGCGTATATCGGCAGGAGTATCAATGAAGCTAATGTTGGGTTCTACACCCATTGCATTGAAAGTAGCTTTGGCAAGATCCAAGAAAGTGCGTGCCTTACCAGAGCCTAGGTTGTAGATACCGCTGTCTTTGCGATGATGCATGAGGAAATACAACACCTCCACCACATCCTTCACATAAACGAAGTCACGCATTTGTCCGCCATCTGTGAAGTTCGGATTATGAGAGCGGAAGAGCTTCATTTCACCCGTTTGGGAAATCTGATTAAATGCATGAAATATCACGGATGCCATACGGCCTTTGTGATATTCATTTGGCCCATATACATTGAAGAATTTCAACCCCGCCCAGAAGAAAGGGGCATTCTCTTGTTTCAAAGCCCATTTGTCAAAATCGTTTTTAGACTCACCATAAGGATTGAGTGGCTTCAATGATGGGATGAGGGATACATCGTCCTTGTAGCCAAATTCACCGCCTCCATACGTAGCCGCTGATGATGCATACACAAATGGAATAGCATATTCAGCACAGATGTTCCAAAGTTCTTTGGTATAGTTGAGGTTCAACTCATCAAAGATGGCTTTGTTGAACTCCGTAGTATCCGTGCGTGCTCCGATGTGAAATACAAATTGCACCTGATTTTCATTCGCGCGCAACCAACTAGCAAATTCTTTGCGGTCTACTTTCTGCAAGTAACGCTTGCCTTCAAAGTTTTTATTCTTCGTTTCGTTTGAGAAATCATCCACAAGAACCAAGTCATAAAACTTGTCTTGGTTGAGGCGTGTGATTAGACAACTGGCAATAAATCCTGCTGCTCCGGTTACGACAATCATGGTATCAATTTGAAATATGGGCGAAAGTTATATAGGTAATCTCCGATATGTTGCTATTCGCTGCTAATCTTATGTAAATCGTTATTGGCAGCCTCTATGTCATTTTTGATGTTGCGTATTCGCTGGGCTACCATAGCCATATCCTGATAGCCGTTTGCCAATAACCACATAAGTGACTCTTCGTGATTGTCAGCGGCACGCGCCATCTTTTCAAGGATATCATATTGGTGCTTGCGGAGCCAAAGCAATGCATTGGGGTTGCCTTCGGCTCCGTTTATCAAGGCCATTAGATGCGGAAATCCGTTCTGCATCAACCATGTGCGTGCTTCATCTTGGTTGTGAAGCGCATGCACAAAAACACCCAATTCCGGATAGCCATTGGCCATCAGCCAGTCCTTGATTTGTTTATTGCCGCGGATGGCCTCAGCCCATGCCAATATAATTTTAGCAGGATACTCCATACTGCAAGATTAGGGGATTTTTCAATTGGCCCTAAAGGCAATGTTAGCCTGTTTTACATGGTTTAAATATAATCTCCATGGTAAAGGTTGAAATATGAAGTGTCGAACATGTCGTACATTCGCGCGCTTTTTTCAAATAAAAGCACTTACTTTGAAAAACCAATTACAACAAGTTATGAAGCGATTTTTTTACGTAATGGCCTTTGCCCTAATAGCTAGCGTAGCCGGTGCACAGGTAAATCCAACTGCCGATGAAGAAAAACTTATGAAAACATTGGCAGAAGCAGATAGTGGATGGACTGTTCAGGGAACTCTCAATTTAGGTGCTAACCTATCCCTGTTCAATAACTGGGCTGCCGGTGGTATGAACTCTTTGGGGCTTAATGGTCTCTTCAATGGTGTTGCTAATTATCGTAAAGGTGTGCAGGCGTGGGACAACCAATTGATCCTAGGTTATGGGATGCTCAACCAAGGTTTTGCTACAGGTGATGCCTGGGTGAAAACAGATGACCGTATTGACTTTACTTCCAAATACGGTCGTAAAATGAGCGAAAACCTTTATTACGCTGCACTTCTCAACTTCCAAACGCAATTCACGCGCGGGTTTGCAACGCGAGATGACGGTCGCATGGACAGAACCCAAAAAATCTCCAACTTCCTTGCTCCGGGTAAATTGTTGTTAGCGATAGGTATCGACTACAAACCACGTCCTGAGTTGTCTATTTTCTTCTCTCCGGCAACCTACCGCGGAATCTTTGTTTATGACCAAGACCTTGCGGATGCGGGTGCTTTCGGTGTAGAGAAGGCTTATATTGATGAAGCAACGGGTGAATTGATTCATGGTGAGAATATGAGACACGAGTTCGGTGCTTATTTGCGTGTGAACTACGAGAAAAAATTCAGTGAGCGTTTCTCCTATTCATCTATTCTTGAATTGTTCTCTAATTATTTGGATACTCCTCAGAATATTGATATCAACTGGCAAAACATCGCTGCATGGAAGTTCAATAAAAACTTCTCCGTGACATTCATGTGGCAAGCGTTGTATGATGATAACACGGCAATCCTAAAAACACGTGAAGTGACCCAACCGGTAGATGCTTCTAATCCGAATGGTCCTACTATGAAAGTAAGAGAACAATATGCAAGCAAAGGCCTCCAGTTGAGAAGTGTTCTTTCTGTGGGTTTTGTGCAGAACTTCTAACATAACGAATCATTAGAGTTGAACGAAGGGGAGGCTGGCGCAATCGTCAGCCTCTTCTTTTTCTTTGCAACGGTTTATAGAAGCCATCTTACGCATGAGTACAATAGATCCTGTCAGTGCATTTCAAAAACGCTTGCTTCACCACATGGGGCACGCACCTACGCATGGGCAGGAGCGGTTGTTCTATGCATTCACACGGTTTGTTTTTTCCCAGAAGCCACGGTGTTCACTACTTGTTAAAGGGTATGCCGGTACAGGTAAAACAACATGCGTGAGTGCCATGGTTCGTACCTTGATGGAATCGGGTATCAACGTGGTGCTTTTGGCACCAACAGGTAGAGCAGCCAAAGTTTTGGGCAACTACAGCGGTCAGAAATCTTGGACAATTCACAAACAGATCTATATCCGCAAATCAGATAGAGCCGGCAATTCATGGTTTGAGCTCAAAGAGAACGAATTGACCAATACCGTTTTCTTTGTAGATGAAGCATCCATGATTGGACTTGAATCCATGGCGAACGCGATGGGTGATTTTTCATCGGGTAGCTTATTGGATGATTTGATTCGTCATGTATATAGTGGTGAGGGTTGTCGATTGGTGCTCATTGGTGATGGTGCTCAATTACCGCCCGTGGGCAGTGCAAAGAGTCCTGCATTGGAATTGGATTTTCTGCGCTCGGAGTATGACCTCAACATTGCCGAAGTGGAATTGACAGAGGTCATCCGTCAAAAAGAAGGTTCAGGTATTTTGGAGAATGCAACTCGCTTGCGCAACAGCATTACTACCGGAAAGAGTGAGTTGCCCTCTTTCACTGTTGTTCCATTCAAGGATGTGGTGCGTGTCAACTCCGATTTGCAGCAATACATGGAAGATGCTCTTGCAGAATTTGGAAAGGAAGACACCATTATCATCACGCGAAGTAACAAACGTGCCAACCTGTTCAATCAGCAAATGCGCGCGCGCATTCTCGACTACGAGGAGGAAATCAATTCCGGTGACCGCATGATTGTATTGAAGAACAATTACTATTGGTTAGCGGATAAGGACTATCAGGCTGATTTCATTGCCAATGGCGATGTGATTACGATTCAACGCGTGCGTTCATTCGAGGATAGAGGAGCGTTCCGATTTTGTAAGGCCGTTGTAAAGATGCCTGATTATCCCGATATGCCGGAGTTTGAGACCATCCTTTTGTGCAATGCAATTTGGGAAGAAAGTGCATCCTTGAGTTTTGAAAAGATGAAAGAGCTTGCTCAAATTATTGCGCAGGATTATCCAGATATCGAGAACGTGGCTAAGTTGCGAAAGGCAATTAAAGAAGACCCCTACTACAATGCGTTGCAGGTGAAATTTGCCTATGCTATTACTTGCCACAAAGCACAAGGTGGTCAATGGCCATGTGTGTTTGTGGATCAAGGCTATCTTACCGATGAAATGGCCGGAGTGGAATTGAATCGCTGGTTTTATACAGCATTCACACGTGCTCGTCAGAAATTGATGTTGGTAGGTTTTGAGGATAAAATGTTTGATGACAAAAATGAGTGAAGAAACAGACGAATTAGAGGTAGAAAAGGAAGTAGTAAATCCTGAGTGGCAGAAGAGATACTTCATGCACATAGCTTATGACGGCACGGATTTTTGCGGTTGGCAGCGTCAGCTCAATGGCCATACCGTGCAGGCAGAAGTGGAAGCAGCGTTGTGCAAAATCCTGCGCCAAGAAAAAGTAATTACCACCGGTTGTGGCCGGACTGATGCGGGTGTGCATGCGCGTAATTTTTACCTTCATTTCAATACCGAAAAACCCATTGAGAACATCCAGGAAATCACCTTTAAACTGGGGATGCTTTTACCGAAAAGTATCGGGGTGTATCACCTATGGGAAGTGCATGACAAGGCTCATACACGTTTTGATGCAACGGAGCGGAGCTATGAATACCACATCCATCAAGTGCGTGATCCTTTTGTGGAACGCTACTCCACTTACTACCCTTGGCCGTTGGATGTGGAGCGCATGAATGATGCGGCTTCTATCCTCATGGACTACACCGACTTCGCCTCATTTTGCAAGACCAAAGGCGGACAAAAAACCACATTGTGTAAGATTAAATGCGCATACTGGGAGAAGAAAGGAACAAAATTGGTCTTCTATATTACTGCTGACCGTTTCTTGCGCAACATGGTGAGAGCCATTGTAGGTACCATGATTGACATCGGTCGTGGCAAACTGACTAAAGAAGACTTTGCCCAAATCATAGAAGGCAAGAGCAGAAAGCTAGCAAGTGAAAGCGCAAAAGCGCATGGGCTGCATCTCACAGAAGTGAAATATCCTTATGTGACCAATGACTAGATCGTTGTTGCCATTTGCTGCTTTCTGAGATAATTGATTGCAAATGTTAGATGAGGGACTCGATTCAATAGATTCACAGCATTGAATTGAAATCGATATCTTATGCATTTTCATACCACTTGCCATTGGGTTGCGGCAGTATTGCTATCATTCCTTTTCCTACAGGTTACTGCTCAATCCGCTATCCCCAAGGACCATCAGCAAACGATTGATGCTTTTGTAAATGGATACAACGACCAAAATTTTGGAGCAATGAGAAAATCCTTTGGAGGTTTGCTCAAGGTAGTATTCTCTGAGAAAATGATGGAGCAATCCTTTGGTGGGTTGTATGAGTATATGGGGACAGCATCCATCGCGGAAGTTCAAAGACGTTCTGCATCCAGCTATCAAATTTTATTGAAGTATCATCGAGATCCTACGGAGACAATTACCTACTTGATAAATCTGAACAAGAAAAACAAAATCGTAGGTTTCGGCACAAGGACGGAACGTTTCCGTTATAACCGGAACACTCCCGGTCTTCAGTTGACCAATGACGAATTGGCTCATAAGATTGATAGCGCACTCGCTGTGAAAAATGAGCTGGCCGATTTCTCAGGATGTGTCACCGTGGTAAAGCATAAAGAAGTCATCTATCAGAATTGCATTGGTGAAGCTGACCGCTCAACAGGTACAAATCTCAACAATAAAAGTGTGTTTGAACTAGCATCGGTGAGCAAAGCTTTCACCGCTATGGCCATCATGATATTGGCTGAGCAAGGAAAGCTCGACTACCATGATCCGCTGGAAAAGTACATACCTGGTTTACCATATAAGGGGGTTACGATTGAACAGCTCTTATGGCACACCAGCGGTGTGCCGGATTATATGGAGCTCATGGAAAAGCACTGGGATAAATCAAAGATTGCCACCAATACGGATGTCATTGCTTTGTTGAAGAAATACAAACCCAAACGCGATTTTAAACCGGGTAAAAAACATGAGTACAGCAACACCGGTTACCTCTTGCTATCATCGGTCATTGAGGCTGCATCCGGAATGACTTACCATCAATTCTTGAAGCAAAACATTTTCGTACCACTGGGTATGAATCACACATGGGTGTACAACTCCCGAAGAAACACCGAAGAGCGAATACCCAACTATGCATACGGCTATGTGTATTCTAATACGTTGAAAAGCTATGTGATTCCGGACAGCTTACCCGAATACGATTATGTCACCTATCTGGATGGCATCACAGGAGATGGAATGGTGAATTCCACCATAAGCGACATGGTGCTTTGGTGCAATGAATTGCGTGAGCATCAACTGGTATCTTCTCAAACTTGGCAGCGAGCCATTCAACCCTATCATACCAAGAAAGAAAGAGTTGGTGATTATGGTTATGGCTGGCAATTGCAGCTTTCTCCTGAATATGACGATCTCATTTATCACTCAGGAAGCTGGCCGGGTTATATTAATCAAGTGACACATTTTCTTGATAAAGAATTGAGCGTGATAATTCTCACCAACAGCGAGTACTTCAATGTCCTCAATCTAATGGGTAGAATCATTCAGTGGTCGCGTTAGGCACGCGTCAGGATGGGAATTTTGAGAAAGCTGGAACGAATTGAAGGGAGTGTTGGTAATGTAATTAAGACTATCCACTTAAAATTTCGTTATTCCAATTGATTGATAGGATATTTGCGATCTGAAATTTTTATGTGTTCTAGACTAATAATACGAGCGTTAATTCTTTTCATTCAGTTGTGTACCTATGTTGTGGTTCAGGGGCAAACTTTTCCTGAATACAATATGGGGAATATAACCATCACCAGTTGTCAAGGTATTTTATACGACAGCGGTGGGCCAACGGGACCTTATAGTCACAATGAACATTATGTTACCGTCATTGCGGCCGGAGGAGTCATTACAGCCACCTTCCAAGGCTTTTTTCAGTTGGAGAACAACGCGGACTTTTTGCGCCTTTACAATGGTCCTAGTACTGCAGCCCCACTTTTGGGAGAATTCACCGGTACATCGGTTCCTGCTCCGGTAGTTGCCAATAGTGGTTACCTCACCGTAGAGATGGTGACCAATGGAAGCATTGCATTTGGAGGTTTCAAAATGCAATGGACAAGTGCTCAACCTATGCCAACACCGCCCGCGGTGAGTGTTCCGGTTGCTCCGGCATGTGGTTCATCACAGTTGAATTTGCAACTGTCATCACCGGTGGATTGCGATTGGCTTAATACGGCTTCGGTTACCATGTTCCTTGGTGGTGAACCCATTCATAGCACATCTCTCACAGGCAATTGTGACAGCAACGGTATGACTAATCAGCTCACAGCGACCTTTGATGTTCCTTTTAGCTCCAATTGTGCCTACAGTCTTCAGTTGAATATTTCTATTCCGGATAACTGCGGTGTATTGTATCCGTATGTGATTTCTTCAAGCTTTACTCTGAGCGGTTGTGCCATCGATGCACAGATTACGGGCTCTGCCTCTGAAGTGTGCAAAGGTGAATGCACCACTTTGCAAGCACACGTGGTGGGATGCTATTCTTATACCTATAGCTGGAGTCATGGATTGCCGGCTACTGCAGGCCCGCATAACGTTTGCCCTACATCTACCACTACATATACCGTTACTGTGACAGAGCAACCCTCAGGCTTGTCGGTGACACGTGAATACACCGTGGTGGTGAACGACTTGCAAGTACTGACGCCTGCACAATCTGTATGTCAATCAGCGGACGATATTGTGTTACAAGCCACTCTGGACGGCACTTGGAGTGGTCCGGGAGTGTTAATCGGTACAAATATTTTCCGTCCTGACTCGGCCAACGCGGGTATCAACACCCTTTATGTTGAAGCATTGGGATGCGTGGACAGTCTAAGCATTGAAGTATTCCCAATTCAGACCGAAGATGTAACTGCTGGTTGTCCCGGAAGTGATCCATTTCAATTGGTAGCTCAACCTGCTGGTGGAACCTGGAGCGGGCCTCACACATCACCAACAGGAATTTTTACTCCAACTGAATTGGGAGAGTTTGAAATCACATACACGCTTGGAGCTTGCACAGATGTGCTGACGGTGCATGTACAAGACATTGGGGGTGAATTTACTTTGGAGAGTATTTGTCAATCGGTTCCGCTATATGTTATCCCGTTCTCGCCAAGTGGTGGAACATGGAGTGGCCCGGGTATTGTCAATGCAACACTGGGGCATTTCCAGCCATCTCTTGCACCCGTTGGTCCGCTTACTTTGACCTACACCATCCATGGATGTATCCAAACATTCCATACAATGGTCAAAGAAATTTCCATAGGAAGTGATGAAGTTGTGACTTGTCCACAACAAGCTCCATTGGTAATTGCAACACAACCTCCTGTACCTGCCGGTGGAACATGGAGTGGTAACGGAATTCTTGTGGCAAGTACAGGTTTGTTTAATCCTACTTTGATTCCTGCAGGAACCACTTCAGAAGTTATTTACACAGCACCTAACGGATGTAGTGATACCATTCAGGTTCACAGTGTTCAAACTGCCGTTGAAGAGCAGATGTTCATGTTCTGCGTGGATGATCCTGCTTTTATCTTGGATGATGTAACTACTGTTCATGTAACTCCTGAAGGTGGTGTGTGGGCAGGGCCAGGTGTGAATGCACCCGGTGGCGTCTATCAGTTTCATCCTTCTATCGCTGGCCCCGGACAACATACATTATCCTACACAATCAACGGTTGTACAGACCAATTGGTTATGCGTGTATATCCAACCGACTTGCCGGATGATCCATTTCATTTTTGTTCCAATGAAGGACCCGGTCAGCTTGTGCCGAATCTTCCGCCCGGTGGTACTTGGAGTGGAAACGGTATTCAAGATGCATCGCTAGGCATTTTCCATCCGGCTTTGGCTGAACCCGGAAGTTTTTATGTGTACTGGAACGGCCCATCAGGTTGCCGCGATAGCATTTTCATTATTGTGGAAGAATACCAACAGGCTGCAATTACCGGCTTGGAATCGGCATATTGTTTCAGCCACCAACAAGTTGATTTTGTTGTAAGTCCTGAGGGAGGGGTACTTACCGGTGCGCTGGATACAACCAGCTTCATCATTGATGAACTGGGGGTGGGTAATTACCAAATTCAGTATGTGTATACACCGGCTATTTGTCCTGTGACGGCTGCTATTCAGTCATTCGTTGTACATGAGCCATTGGTTGCTTCTATCTCCGCTTCCGCAGACACCATCTGTGCAGGTAACTCTGTTACAGTGACTGTTGCTGCTTCGGGTGGTAATCCTACATCCGGATATATCTATTCATGGAGCAATGGTGGTGTATCTCAACCAACCAATGTTTCTCTTCCTGCTACTTCTACAGTCATCAGCGTAGAGGTAATAGATGGATGTTCTGACCCCATTCTTCTATCAGTGGGTGTGGAAGTATTGCCCCCAATCGATTGGGAGCTTGATACTGGTGAGCCTGCTTGTCCCGGTGAAGAAAGCTGGCTTGCTGCTACCGTTAATTCTCAAGGAGAATACAGCATTACTTGGGATGGGGTAGAGCAAAGTGCAGTGTCGGGTCCAGCCGGTTCTATACATCAGCTTGTGATTGCTGATTTGGTTCACGGCTGTTCCATAAGTCAAAATGTGATGATAGAAAGTTTGCCGTTTATCAATCCTGACTTTGTAATTCAACCTGCGATGGATTGCATACCAAGCGAACTTAAAGACAATATCACCTTCATTGATGTTTCGCAAAACGGTGTCTCCGGAACATGGAATTTTGGTAACGGAACAATAATGCCTTATGAAGAAGGGCAATCGATTACACAGTCTTATCCCGGTCCCGGTGATTTTATCGTAACACTTTCAATCACCAACGCATACGGTTGCCAAGGTTCGGTGTCAAAGTCAATTTGTATCATGGCCGAAGACCCGATTTTCATTCCCGATATTTTTTCGCCCAATGGCGATGGTAATAATGATGTGCTTTATGTGCGTGGATTCGGAATCGGAAGAATCGAATTTGTTGTTTACAATCGCTGGGGGCAAGAGGTGTTTCGTTCCAATGACCAGCGAAAGGGTTGGGATGGCACCTTTAATGGTCAGCCGGCATCCACCGGAAGCTATTTCTATAGTTTCAAAGGATATGTGGGGGATACGGTGATAGAGAAGAGTGGTGAAATAGCTTTAATCAGATAATGCCATGCTACAGATCAGAACAAACATACTTCTCTTCCTAGTGCTATGGCTGTTAGCTACCTCAACCCGTTTGTATGCACAGGATGCGCACTACTCACAATTCACCAATGCCACTCAGCTTTACAATCCATCGTTGACCGGCCAGTATGAACAAACCATAAAGGCGAGTTTGTTGCATCGCAAGCAATGGGCTTCCATTGGTAAAGGCTATCAAACCAATGCATTTGACGGCCAATACAAAATCCTGAGCATGTACAGTAGAAACTATTTCGGTACAGGCTTGTTTCTCTTACAGGACAGGGCAGGGCTGGCTGATATGCGCACATTCATCTTGCAAGCTTCAGGAGCTTATCACATGGTCATTGACAATAACAACTTGCTATCGGCAGGTATCATCTTGGGATATACCCAGCGCAGTGTGGATGCCGATGGTTTGGCATGGGATAGCCAGTACAACGGTTATAGCTATGACCCTTCGCTTGACAACAAGGAACG
>DATCJY010000063.1:0-5713 GCA_036562565.1 Flavobacteriales bacterium
AACATCACCTCACCGGAGGTGTTGGAAGCCCGTGCCGGAGTAGTGGAGTTTCTCTTGCTCAACCACCCGCTGGATTGTCCGGTGTGTGACCAGGCCGGAGAGTGTCATTTGCAAGATTTAGCCTACAACAACGGTAAGGAAGGTACCCGCTACGAATTCCCTCGCAGAGAATTTGAGCGCATTGATATAGGCAGTAAAATTCAATTGCACATGAACCGCTGCATTATGTGCTGGCGTTGTGTGAAAGTTGCAGACCAGCTCACCGACAACCGTGTACACGGAGTCATCAACCGCGGTGAGGCAGCTGAGATTTCGACCTACATCGAGAATGTTATTGAGAACGAAATGAGCGGTAACATGATTGACGTATGTCCGGTGGGAGCGCTCACCGATAAGACATTCCGTTTCAAAAGCCGTGTGTGGTACACCAAACCGGTGGATGCTCACCGCGATTGCCCAAAGTGTGCAGGAAAAGTGCGCTTGTGGTACAAAGGCGAGGAGGTATTGCGCGTGACGGCACGCAAAGACCAATATGGCGAGGTAGAAGACTGGATATGTAACGAGTGCCGTTTTGATAAGAAGAACACATCCGATTGGGTGATTGAAGGTCCTTCGAAAATTGCACGCAACTCAGTCATCAGTGCCGGTCACTACGATGACCTCAAAGTTTTGAAAAGCACCATTGAACGCCAGAAGAAAGCGCTTCCACATGGTGTAAAAGTAGAACGCGGTGAAGGAGCCCTTGACCCTAACAACCAACCACGTTAATAGCAGAGGAAGATTATGGATCCAGTTTTATTCAAAGTAATATTATGCTTGGCTGTCTTTGCAATTACGTTGGGTATTGCAGCTTACTCCACATGGGGTGAGCGTAAAGTAGCAGCGATTCTTCAAGACCGTATCGGTCCGGACAGGGCAGGTAAGTTCGGTATTTTACAACCATTGGCCGATGGATTGAAGATGTTCATGAAGGAGGAGTTTATTCCAGCTCAAGCCAATAAATGGCTATTCATCCTCGGTCCTTCGTTCTTCATGTTTACCGCATTCATGACCGGAGTCGTGATTCCGTGGGGTGGAAGTGTTACTATAAATGGCGAATCCTATCCCCTTCAGATTGCGGATATTAACGTGGGGTTACTCTACTTATTGGCCGTAGTTTCGGTAGGTGTTTACGGTATCATGATAGGTGGCTGGGCATCTAACAACAAGTATTCCCTGATGGGTGCCTTGCGAGCTTCTTCGCAAATGATTTCCTATGAGATATCGATGGGGCTTGCGCTCATCGGTCTTGTGATGTGGACAGGTACCCTTAGCCTTGGTGAGATAGCCGCCCAACAAGATGCCGGCTACGCCAACGTGGTTTATCAACCATTAGGCTTCCTCATCTTCATCATCTGTGCATTTGCTGAAACAAACCGTGCTCCATTCGACCTTCCTGAGTCAGAGGCAGAGCTTATCGGTGGTTTCCACACCGAGTATTCCTCTATGAAACTCGGTTTGTACCTCTTTGCTGAATACATCAACATGTTCATCAGCTCTGCGGTATTGGCTACTCTATATTTTGGAGGTTACAACTTCCCATTCCAACACGCTCTTGGTTTGGGCGATTGGTTGCCGATTGTGCAGGTGATAGTCATGTTCCTCAAGGTATTTGGATTCATCTTGTTCTTCATGTGGGTACGTTGGACCCTTCCTCGTTTCCGTTATGACCAATTGATGAACCTCGGTTGGAAAGTGATGTTGCCATTGGCATTGGCCAATATCTTCATCACCGGATTGGTAATGTATTTCACAGGTAAACTTGGTTAAGGCTTAAATTAAAACATGGCACTAACAAACAGATCAAAAACCGTCAGCGTACGCCAGATGACCTTGGCAGAGAAGCTCTATCTTCCTGCTATTATCAAGGGCTTGAGCATTACGTTTTCACATATATTCAAAAAGACACCTACCGTGAAGTATCCGGAAGAGCAGCGAGAGTTTGCACCGGTATACCGTGGTATGCACGTGCTCAAGCGCGATGAGGCAGGAGCCGAGCGATGCACAGCCTGTGGCTTGTGCGCAGTGGCTTGTCCGGCTGAGGCCATTACCATGGAGAGCGCAGAGCGCAAAAAAGGTGAGGAGCATCTCTACCGCGAAGAGAAGTATGCAAAGATTTATGAAATCAATATGCTTCGCTGCATCTTCTGCGGACTTTGTGAGGAAGCTTGTCCGAAGGAAGCGATTTTCCTTACAGACCGCATCGTACCTTCATCCTTCACTCGAGGTGAAGAGGTTTATGGCAAAGACAAGCTTGTGGAGCCGATAGATGCTCGCGTGGATGTTTCTAAGAGACAGCGTCCTGAGGTGCTTGAGTTCAAGAAGGACAAAAGACACAAACACAACTTGACTTACTTGGACAAGCAGCCTACAATTGGCAAAGGCCATTGAGCTGAGCCCGTAGCAGCAAAGGATTGAAACTTTAATTAGAATAAAACGGATGACTCTCCTTGTATTAAAAGATGAGAGTTCCGAAGCTATCGGCCAAGAGCCCATAGTTGAAATAAATAAAGAAATAAAAGACACATGCTTTCTGAAATAGCCTTTTGGATTTTATCAGCAATAGCCATGGTAGGCGGATTGATAACCATTTTCTCCCGCAACCCGGTTTATAGTGTATTGTCACTCATCGTAACCTTCTTTGCCATTGCAGGGCATTACTTCTTGCTCAATGCCCAATTGCTTGCCATGGTGCACATCATGGTCTATGCAGGAGCCATCATGGTTCTCTTCTTGTATGTTATCATGATGTTGAACCTCAACCGATTGGATGACCACAAGAAAACATTTAGTGCGAAGCTCACAGCTGTGATTGCCGGAGGCGTGCTCATGTTGGTGTTGATTGCCGTGGTGCAACGCACCGATGAGTTGGCCGGAATGCAAGCTGTGCCAAGCACCAATGCAATGGGACTTACCAAGAACCTAGGTAAAGTGCTTTACAATGAATTCCTCGTTCCTTTTGAAATGGCCAGTGTATTGTTCATTGCCGCTATGGTAGGTGCAGTGTACTTGTCCAAGAAGGAAGAAGCAGTTGTGAAGAAGTAAAAGAGTAAAAAAAATCATCGATAACCGGTCCAAGGTTAATTGTGGAAATAGATACAGATTAAAGAATGGAACTGATAAAAGGAATCACCATTAATCACTACTTAGTCTTCTCGGCTATCCTGTTTGGTATGGGAGCCTTGGGGATTTTGTATCGCAGAAATGCGATTATCATGTTCATGTGCCTGGAGCTCATGCTCAATGCCGTGAACGTTGCACTTGTTGCTTTCTCCAAGTTGTGGGGACAAGCCGATGCTCAGGTGTTTGTATTCTTCATCATGGTGGTGGCTGCAGCTGAAGTGGCTGTGGGCTTAGCTATCCTGATGATGCTTTACCGCAACCTGAAAACCACTGATACCGATATGTTGAACAACCTAAAATTCTGATCGAAGGAAAATGGAAAAACTTGTTACTCTTGTTCCCTTATTTCCTCTCGCAGGGTTTTTATACATCACCTTCTTTGGTAAGGGACTTTCGAAAAACTTTATCGGCAGTGTGGCTTCAGGTGCCGTTCTCTTGTCATTCATTACTTCTGTATTGGTATTCTCCACACAGTTTGGCGGTGCCCAACCTACAGTAGTCAAAGTGTTTGACTGGATTACGGCCGGTGAACTCAACATCGATATTTCATTCTTGGTAGATCCGCTTTCTGCTATCTACTTGCTCTTTATTACAGGCGTTGGTTTCCTTATTCATGTTTACTCAATAGGTTATATGCATGATGATGAAGGATTCTCACGCTTCATGGCTTATCTCAACCTCTTCGTATTCTTCATGCTCATCCTCGTATTGGGTGATAGCTATGTAACCATGTTCGTAGGTTGGGAAGGCGTTGGTGTATGTTCATTCATGCTCATCGGCTTCTGGTACAAAGACATGAAGAACAATGATGCTGCTAAAAAAGCTTTCATCATCAACCGTATCGGAGACCTGGGTTTGATTCTCGGTATGTGTGTGTTGTTTGCATACACAGGGTCATTGAAATTCGATGAGTTATACATTACCGGTTCAAGTGGAGCTTCAATGCCGAAGGGTGTAGCAACCACAGTGGGTATCTTGCTTTTCATCGGTGCGATGGGTAAGAGTGCTCAGATTCCGTTGAACACTTGGTTGCCTGATGCGATGGCTGGACCGACACCGGTATCGGCATTGATCCACGCAGCTACGATGGTGACGGCCGGTATCTATATGGTAGCACGCAGCAGTGAATTGTATGCATCTACTGAAGCTGCGAGTCAATTGATTGTATGGGCAGGTATTCTTACTTCCATCATGGGCGCTACCATTGCCTTGACACAAAATGATATCAAGAAAGTGCTTGCTTACTCCACCGTATCACAACTTGGTTTGATGTTCGTAGCGTTGGGATTGGGGGCATATAGCACTGCAGTATTCCACGTAATCACACACGCATTTTTCAAAGCACTTTTATTCTTGGGGTCAGGTTCTGTTATCCACGGAATGGGAGGCGAGCAAGACATTCGCAGAATGGGAGGATTGAAGAAATATATGCCAACAACGCATATTACGTTCTTAATCGGTACCATCGCTATTTCCGGAGTATTCCCACTTGCAGGCTTCTTCTCCAAAGACCAAATCCTGGCTGTGGCATTTGAAGAGAACATGCTCATGTTTGTACTAGGTTCATTAGTAAGTGCTTGCACAGCGTTCTATATGTTCCGTTTGTATTTCCTCACTTTCCATGGCGAGTTCCGCGGTTCAGAAGATCAAAAACACCACTTGCATGAGTCACCAAAGAACATGACCATTCCACTCGTGATTTTGGCCGTTCTGTCTATCGTTGGCGGTTTCATTGGTTTGCCACACAAAGTAGGTGAGGCAATGCACATGCATTGGCACTGGCTAGATCATTACCTCCAAGATACGGTGGTAATGCCATACCACGGTATGAGTGTAGGTACCGAAGTGATCCTCATGCTTGTGGCTACTATTGTGGCGCTGGGTTCCATCTATTATGCATGGCTCAAGTACAAGAAGAACGGGGAGCTGGCATTGGAAGACAAAGACATTAAATCCGGTTCGCACAAGTTGCTTTACAACAAATACTGGATGGACGAAATCTATGATGCATTGGTGCGCAAGCCGATGGATGCGTTCAGCAATGCGTTCAACAAAGTGGTTGAACCTAAGATTGTAGATGGTCTTGTGGAAGGCGTATCCCGCCTCAGTGCTGAGAGCGGAGGTTTGTTGCGTAAGCTCCAAACCGGAAGCTTGTCCTTCTACATCCTTGTATTCATCATTGGTCTAATTGCACTACTCATATTTATCTAAAAGATATGCTCACACTTTTATTGATAGTCGTACCTGTACTGGCTGCTATCGCCATGTTTTTGATGGGAGCAAAGACGGCTCGCACCTTGGCGTTGGCAACAGGTATTGTGGAATTGGTTATTGCCTTGGCAGCGGCCTTTATGGTTGGCAAGGAAAACAGCGAGTCGCTTTTGAACTTTAGCCAACCGATGATTTCTTCCATGGGCATCACCTTCGGTTTTGCTATGGATGGCATCAGCGCAGTGATGGCGTTATTGTCAGCCATCCTTTTGCCCATCATCATCTATGCATCTTTCAACAGAACATACAAGAATCCTCACATCTTCTACAGCCTCATGCT
>DATCJY010000071.1:0-17404 GCA_036562565.1 Flavobacteriales bacterium
CTTCCGTTTGTTGGTTGACGATGCTCACGGTTTTGGTTCCATCGGTGAAAATGGCCGTGGTACCGGTGATGCGCAAGGTGTGCAGGCTGATATCGATATCTACTTCGGAACATTTGCTAAAGCAATGGCCAGCATCGGTGCCTTTGTTGCCGGTGAAGAAGAGATTATTGACTACTTGCGCTACAACATGCGTTCTCAAACCTTCGCTAAATCTCTTCCAATGCCTATTGTGATTGGTGCGTTGAAGCGTCTTGAGATGTTGCGCTCTAAACCAGAGTTACAAGAGAAACTTTGGACCATCGCCAGAGCTTTGCAATCGGGGTTGAAAGAAGCCGGTTTCGATATCGGCCATACCAACTCGGTAGTCACTCCGGTGTTCCTCAAAGGTTCTTTGGGTGAAGCTACCAACGTAACACTTGACTTGCGCGAGACTTATAACATCTTCTGTTCAATCGTGGTTTATCCGGTTGTACCGAAAGATGTGATCATGCTTCGTTTGATTCCCACAGTAGTTCATACTTTGGAAGATGTGAACTACACCATCGAATCGTTCAAGAAAGTGCGTGAGAAATTGGAAGCCGGTGCTTACAAGGCAGAGAAAATCGCTGCATGGTCTTAAAATGGATAATCACTAGTTGACGATAGAAAAATGCCGCTCCTTCGAGCGGCATTTTTTATTTGAGAGATGGAATTGGGTTAAAACAAGAAAAGGGCTATCGTTCGATAGCCCTTTTTGTATTGAAAGATGAATAAAAATTATTCTTCGATTTTTTTGAGTTCTCCGTTGTCCATGCGAAGCTCTTCTCTGCGCACAGCGTGTTGGCGGTCGTTGAGGTTGATCTTGCCCTTGCTGCGGAAAATGAAGTAATACTTCGAGAAGCCATCGTAAGGTTGAGGTGCTGCAAAGATTGGAATGAAGTTGTGCTCCTTACAGAATTGCACCAATTGCGGACGGTTGTGTTCGTCAATGGTACCAATCTCATCGATGAAGAGCGCAATCTTGTTGTCTTCACTGCTGATGGCAAGACGGTTGATGATGCTCATTACAATCACCAAGCGAATCATACGGTCAGTACCATCGGACTCCACTTGTTCTTTCAAGTCCACACGTTTGAGTGTGCCTTTTACATCGAGTACCAATTCGATATCAAACAAGTCTTCGAAGTTTACGCTCTTGCCGGAATCGAGGTATTGGTTGAGAATTTTCAAGTCTTCCGCACTTTCAAACTCAAAGCTCAATTGAGCGTTGAGGTTTTCGATGCTTGCGATGCGCTCCAATTCATAGAGCACTTTCTTGTTATCCACCAGCTCAATCTTGAGCGACTCGATGTTGGAGATGTGAGTCCTTGCAAGGCTTTCGTTGAATCGATTGTACACGAAAGTTTTGAACTCTTCATAGCGTTTGCGAAGGTTGTAAGCGGGGTTCGCAAATTGGGTGGAGATACTTCCGAGCAAACCATCGATGGATTTTTCTTTATCGGCAATACAAGCAATTTCATCCTCGATGTATTTGATGAATTCCTCTTCGCTTGCCATAGCGCTGTTGGTTTTGAAGCGCAACTGGTCAAACGCACGGTCTTTCTTCACCTTGAGGTTTTCGCGGTCAGTGTTGGCCAATTCAATTTTCGCAAAGATTTCATCGAGTGATTCGGTGGTTTCATACTCGGTAGGAGTGATGCCGTACGCTTCAATTTCTTGCTTGCGGCTGCGCAATTGAATCAAACGCTCTTCTGTTTTGCGTGTTTCCTCACGGAGTGAATCAAGCAGAGCCGATTTCTCGGTAATCTCTTTGCGCAACTTGGTGAGTTCATTCTCCATGGCTTCTTTTTCCGCCTTGAGGTTGCGCAATTCCGCACCGATGGTGCCGCTCAATTTCTCCAGCTTTGGTTTTTCAGCCAAGCTGCGGAGTTTGTCTTTTACCGTTTCGATTTCACCAAGTACTTTGTCAAGTTCTTTCTTGGTCTTATCGATATGAAGGGCAACCGCCCAAAGTTTTTCAAGCTCGCTCTTTTCCTTTTGAACTTCTTTGAGTTCCTCTTTCAAGGTTTTCACCGAAGGAACATCCTTGAGCTCAAGTTTTTTCGGTAGTTCAATTTCACCATCAAAGATTTTCATGGTGTTACCGGTTTTGGTGATTTTCTTTTTCACCAATTTGTCCGGCAATGCAGCGAAATCAGCGGAGAAAATCGTGTTGAGCAATTTGCGGTCGTCATCATTGCCAACGATTTTTTGAATCAACTGATTGTCGTAGTTTTTGATTTGTGCTTCAAGGCGTGCACACTCGTGGTCGTATTTCGCAAGCTTCACTTCAATGCTTTTTGAATCGAGCTTTTGGTTTTCTACCATGGTAATGCGCACCTCAATTTCTCTCCGTTTTTGGTCCAGATTGAGAAGTGATTCTTCAAGGAATTTCTTAGTCTCGTAGGAAGCAATCTCCTCGAGTCGGGTTTGAAGTGCAATGAATTCTCTTTCTTTCATTTCCACTTCACTCTCTTTCTTTCCAATCTCACGGTTGAGTTCTTCCTGACGAGGTTTCAATTTCTCGTTCACAAGTACCAAGGTGGACTGGTAGGTCTTTTCTTTCTCGAGGCGAGCAGTGTCAAGCTGTTGAATTGTTCCGGCATATTGTTTTTCAAAGGCATAAACCAAATCACTCACGATGCGGTTCTTAGCTTTGTAGAGGTTGACTACCTCGCGGAACTCTTCAAATTCTTTTTGTATGCTTTTAATCACACGAATCTCATCGTTGATACGCAAGAGATCTGTGATGTCTTTCTTGTTCTTTTGGGAGAAGTTGATTCCTTCGTGCTCACGGTTGTCGGCAATAATCAAAGACTCTTTCAAGGTCTTGTTGGTAATCAACTTGGAATTGATGAGGTAGCGATAGATTTTGGAGAAGTTGTTACTCAATCCATCGGTACGCACGCTTTCTTCCAACCACACTACTGCATCGTTCTTACGTCCGCGTTGGTACACGGAGTTGAAGACCTCGCTCTTGCTCTTGTAGAGGTAAAGCTCCACACCGGCTGCGCTGAGTGTGTCCTGCACCTCATCCCATCTGCGGATGCGTTGTTGCTGACCATCACGCTTGAAGAAGTACTCCGGGTCATACTCTCCCGAAAGGCGATAGTATTCCAGCTCTCCTTCGCTATCGCGTTTCACAAGAATGCAATAAGGATTGCCCTTCTTCACTTCAAAGAGGATGTAACTCTGGTTGTGCGTAGGGAAGTAGTGGTGAATTGTTTCCTTGTCTCCCTTGCGCTGACCGGAGAAGCTCATTTTACTTCCATCTACGATGAAGAGGAAGTTGAGCGTATATATCAACGTGGATTTACCCACGTTGTTCGGTCCTACAAGTTGAATAGAATCGCAATCGTCCAGACGCATTTCTGCGTTCACGTAAGTAGCGGTGTTGATACCGATGATGCGTGTAATCATTCTTTTATCTAAATAGGAATTGTATTTCTACAATTCGTTTGAATTTGCTTTCAATGGTAATTTCTTCAGTTTCGATGGGTTCGAAATGAAGGCGTTGACAGGTGTGTCCAAAATCAGCGCTAACGCACAAAGCTACCAGCGGACTCAGCAGCCGACAAGGGTTGTTAATCAATTGGTGAAAACTCGGTCGGGTTGTAAAAAGCAAATCATTTTATCAACAATTTGTAGGGCTTGTGATTGGAGAGTTGGGGTGATTAGGCTGGGGTAGATGGGTGAAAATCAGAAAGGTAGCAAGGAGATGCGCAGGTGTTTGGAGTATAAAATAGTGAGGGAGGTCCCAGCGTCCAATGATGTAATGTTTTGCTACATGGCGTTAGTAAATAATCATTTCCATTTAACAGTTGCGGAATGTGCCTTCTAATTTTAGCCCTCAGATTATTTAAGCGATGGAACTGTATTATTCATTCTCGGTACTCACTGTACTTGCTGCATTCTTTTACTATGCTAACCTGCGCTGGTTGAAGTTGCCATCTACTATTGGTGTGATGTTGATTGCATTGATTTCATCCATCATCTTGGTGGTGACAGGCAAAATTTTTCCTCACACCTTCGAGGAGTTTCAGGGCCTGATTTCAGGTATTGATTTCACTGAGGTATTGATGGGGGCAATGCTCAATTTTCTGCTCTTTGCGGGTGCGATTCACATCAATTTGAAGGACTTGAAAGAACAGCGTGCTCCGGTGATGGTGTTCTCAACGGTGAGTGTATTGCTGTCCACGTTTATAGTTGGTTCGCTCCTTTATTATGCGGTACCACTGTTGGGCTTTGAGCTTCCCTTATTATACTGCCTCCTCTTTGGTGCGTTGATATCGCCCACTGATCCGATTGCGGTATTGGGCATTCTGAAAACCGCCAACGTCCCTAAATCGCTTGAGACAAAAATTGCCGGTGAATCTTTGTTCAATGATGGTGTTGCGGTAGTGGTTTTCGCAGTATTGATGAAGCTTGCCAGTGGCAGTGATTTTGATTTGACATTTACCAATATCAGCTGGCTCTTGATCAAAGAAGCTGTTGGAGGTTTGGCTGTCGGTTTTGGTTTGGGATTGCTTGCCTCCAAAGCCATGCGCAATGTGGATGATTACAAAGTGTCCGTATTGATTACAATGGCAGTGGTGATGGGCGGCTATCTCATAGCACATGGTATTCATATTTCGGGTCCGCTTACTATGGTGGCTGCGGGCTTGGTGATTGGTAACTATGGCAAACGCACCGCGATGTCTCCCGTTACCAAAGATTACCTTGGAAAATTCTGGGAGCTTGTTGATGAAATCATGAACGCTTTGTTGTTCCTCTTTATCGGGTTTGAGTTATTGTTGATTCCGGAGATTATGGCTTACTGGAAGGTCGCTGCCGTGGCTGTGCTTGTGGTCTTAATAGCACGGTTTCTGGCAATTTGGATTCCAACGAAGATTATTCCTTTTAAGAAGAAATTTGACCGCAATACAATTCACATTCTTACGTGGGGTGGCTTGCGTGGAGGTGTTTCCATCGCATTGGCTATTTCCGTTTCCTCTCGTGAGTACGCTGAGATCATCATCGCTACAACTTATTTCGTTGTGATATTCTCAATTCTTGTGCAAGGACTTACGATTGGTCGTCTGGCAAATCGCTTGCTTCCAAAGACAGATTAAACTTCGAACCGGATATTAAATTAAAAACCCACCAATCGGTGGGTTTTTAATTACTGCTCATTTCTTGTGTCGTTGTTCTAGTACGTTGATGACGTCTGCCAATCGGTATCCTTTTGCTTGCAGGAGAATGAGGTAATGGAACATCAAGTCAGCAGCCTCACCAAGAAACAGTTCTTCGTTGTTGTCTTTGGATTCGATGACGAGTTCTACGGCTTCTTCTCCTACTTTTTGAGCTATCTTATTGATGCCTTTGTTGAAGAGTGAAGTGGTGTAGGAGCCTTCTTGGGGATTGGCTTTTCTATCTGCGATGATGTTCTCGAGTTCTCGTAAGAAGTCGATGGAGCGATTGCTTTCGTTGAAACAGGTGTCACTGCCTGTATGACAAACGGGTCCTACCGGAGATGCTTTGATGAGAAAAGTATCGTTGTCACAATCGAGTGCGATTGATTTTAGTTCCAGATAGTTTCCGCTCTCTTCCCCTTTGGTCCAAAGGCGTTGTTTACTTCGGCTATAGAAAGTCACTTTACCGGTTTCATGGGTTTTGATAAGTGCTTCCTCACTCATGAAGCCTAGCATGAGCACTATGTTCGTTTGTGCGTCTTGCACAATGGCTGGAATCAATTGATCGGGATATTTCGCAAAATCGGGTTTGTTCATGAGCGTATGGGTATACCGTTTTCAATTAAGTATGATTTGAGCTCGGGAATGCTGAGTTCTTGACGGTGAAATATACCTGCCGCCAATGCAGCATCGGCTTTCCCTTCTTTGAATACCTCAAGGAAGTGTTCTTTATTGCCTGCACCTCCCGATGCAATAACCGGAATGCCTGCAAGCTCCGATACAGCTGCTGTGAGCTCGAGTGCAAATCCGCTTTTGGTTCCATCGTGGTTGATGGATGTCAAAAGTATTTCACCTGCACCGCGTTGAGTTAGCTCTTTCACCCAACTTAAGGTTTCGATATCCGTTGCTTTCTTTCCTCCGCTTGTATAAACGGTAGATTTTTTAGTCGCCTCATCATAGTAGCTGTCGATGGCAACAACTACACATTGTGAACCACAGCGCTTTGCTATTTCTTCTATCAATGTTGGACGAGCAACGGCAGCAGAGTTAATGGATATCTTATCGGCACCTGCATCCATCAAAGCAAGTACATCATCCAACGATGAAATACCTCCGCCAACCGTAAACGGAATATTTAGAGTTGCTGCAACTTTTTTCACCCAAGTAAACATGGTGCTTCTGCGCTCTTCGGTGGCTGAGATATCGAGGAAAATCAATTCATCCGCCCCAACGGCTGCATAATGTGCAGCGAGGGCAGTGGGATCGCCAAGGTCTACAAGATTCTGAAACTGCACGCCCTTCACTGTGCGGCCATTCTTTACATCCAAGCAGGGTATGATTCGTTTGGCTAACATGATGAAGTCGTTATCAATTCCGTTAATTCATGCATTGCAATTTTGCCTTCATAGATGGCTTTGCCGATGATGACTCCATGGCACCCAATTGCATCGAGTTGCTTTACATCTTCAATGGATGAAACACCACCACTTGCTATGAGATGTATGGAAGGGAAACGCTCAAGCAGCTTTTTATACAAGTAGATGGAGGGTCCTTTGAGCATACCGTCCGTGGCGATGTCAGTACAAAACACTTGTTTGATGCCATTGCTCAAATGCTCGTTGATGAAGTCATACACAGAGTAATCAGTGTTTTCCAACCAACCATGCACTGCAATCTTCTCATCTTTTACATCAGCTCCTAATAGGAATTTATCAGCTCCAAACGTGTTGAGCCATTCCTTAAACATGATGGGCTGTTTATAGGCAATGCTTCCAACCGAAACAAATGCAGCTCCTGCATTGAGTAATGCAGCTACATCATCATTGCTGCGAATGCCCCCCCCCATATCAATCATGAGTGATGTATTTGATGCTATGGTTTCAAGCACCGGTAGATTGCAAATCTTTCCTGACTTCGCACCATCAAGGTCCACTATGTGCAGGCGTTTTATTCCGGCCTCTTCGAATTGTTTTGCCACTTCCAACGGATTGGATGAGTAAACTTTTTTACTGTCAAAGTCGCCTTGTGACAGTCGCACGCATTGTCCGTTGATGAGGTCAATAGCCGGAATTATCTCAATCATAATGCTAAAAAGTTTTTAAGCAATTGTTCGCCTATTGCACTTGATTTCTCCGGGTGAAATTGCACGCCATAGAAATTGTCTTTCTCCAATGAAGCACTGAAAAGTGTATTGGCATAGTTGCATTGAGCGGTGGTAGTGTTGCTTATTTCGACATAAAAGCTATGTACAAAATACGCATAAGCATTCTCTTCGATGCCTTGATACAAGGCACTCTTCAGCAAAGTGAGACTGTTCCATCCCATGTGTGGTACTTTGTCGATGCCTTTGGGAAACATCTTCACATGGTTGTTGAAGATGCCTAGAGTGTCCGCATTGCCTTCCTCACTGTGTGCGCACATCAATTGCATACCCAGGCAAATGCCCAGTGTAGGTTGTTTCAATGTGGTGATGACTTTGTCCAAGCCGTGTTCCTTCAAGTATTGCATTGCGGAAGAGGCTTCCCCCACACCGGGAAAGATTACCTTGTCAGCACTGCGTAGTGTTTCAGCATCATCAGTGAGTATGCTGTCCACGCCCAAACGCTGCAAGGCAAGTTCTACCGAATGCGTATTACCGGCATTGTATTTTACAATGGCAACTTTCATAACACACCTTTGGTGCTTGGCAATTGCATATTGTTCACATCGCGTTTCACCGCCATTCGAATGGCTTTGGCAAAAGCTTTGAAGATGGATTCAATCTTGTGGTGTTCATTGGTGCCTTCCACTTTGATGTTCAGGTTGCATTTAGCAGCATCACTAAATGATTTGAAGAAGTGATAGAACATTTCAGTAGGAACATCACCAATTTTTTCGCGTTTGAATTCTGCATCCCACACAATCCAATTGCGTCCACCAAAGTCAATGGCTACTTGAGCAAGGCAATCATCCATAGGCAGCGTGAAGCCGTAGCGCTCCATTCCGCGCTTGTCTTTTAATGCCAGGGCAAACGCTTCACCAAGAGCAATAGCCGTGTCTTCAATGGTGTGGTGTTCATCAATGTGCAAATCGCCTTTGGTCTCAATGGTTAAATCCAGCTGACCATGACGAGCCAGTTGCTCAAGCATGTGATCAAAGAATGCAAGTCCTGTAGAGATGGAGGATTTGCCCGTACCATCGGGGTTGAGCTCTATTTTGATTTGCGTCTCCTTTGTGTTGCGCTTATGTACAATTGCGCGAGATGAATGGCACAGCAATTCATAAATTTCATCCCAAGAGCTAACTATCAAAGTGTCATTGCTTGAGTGCTGGTGGTTGCCATTGTGTATGAATATGGACTTTGCACCAAGGTTCTTTGCGAGTTGAATATCTGTTGGGCGGTCACCGATGACATAGGAGTTTTCCAAATCATAATCACCATTGAGGTATTTGGTGAGCATCCCAATTCCCGGTTTGCGCGTTGGCAGATTTTCGTGTTCGAATGATTTATCGATGTGTATATCCGCAAATTTGATTCCTTCATTTTCCAAAATGTTGAGCAACATTTTTTGAACGGCATCAAACTTATCTTGCGGATAACTTTCCGTGCCTAGGCCATCTTGATTGGTTACCATGACTATTTCATAATCCGTAGTGCTACAGATTTTATATAGGTTGCGGATAACGCCCGGTAACAATTCTAGTTGAGAGAGCTCATCTACCTGAAAGGTGATGGGAGGCTCTTTTATAATGGTGCCGTCTCTATCAATTAGCAGTAGCTTTTTTCTCATACTTCATCAGAGTTGTGATTAAGGCTTGATTTTCTTCTTGTGACCCGATGGTGATGCGTAGGCAGTTTTCACAACCAGGAATAGAAGAACGATTGCGGACTACAATACCGCGTGAGATGAGGTAATGATAGATGGCATCTGCATCCGTAACACGGATAAGTATAAAGTTGGCTTCGCTTGGGAATACTTTCTTTACAAAAGGAAGCGCACTCAATTGCAATGAAAGAATTTCTCTTGCAATCATGAAGTGCTGTACCATTTGCAAAACTTTTTCCTCTTGACTCAATACATTGAGTACAAAGCTTTGAACAGCAGAACCAATGTTATAAGGTGGTTTTACTTTGTTGATGATGCTGATGATTGCAGGCGAGGCACATGCAAACCCAATGCGGAGTGATGCAAGTCCCCACGCTTTGGAGAGGGTTTGCAAAACCACAAGGTTTGGATAGTTGTTCAATTCCAATAACCATGATGGTTTGGTGCTGAAGTCAATGTATGCTTCATCTACAACAACAAGACCATGGAATTTCTCCAGCAATGTTTTGACGTTGTCCACATTGAGCAGGTTACCTGTGGGGTTGTTAGGAGAGCATAGCAAAATCATTTTGGTATGCACATCGATTGCTTCTAGCACCTTTGGAACATCCAATTCAAACTCTTCAGTTAGGCGCACTCTTCTTACTTCTACGTCATTGATATCACCACTTACCTCGAACATGCCGTAGGTAGGAGGGCATACAATCACATTGTCAATGCGTGGTTCACAGAATGCGCGGAAGAGCATATCGATGCATTCATCACTTCCATTACCGATAAAAATCTGTTCAGGATTTACCGGTTTGAGTTCGCATAATTTTTTCTTCACTTCCCATTGAAATGGGTCAGGGTAACGGTTAAAGACATCGCCAAGTGGAGAGCCCAAACTGTTTTCGTTGGCATCGAGAAAAATGCTCGCATTGCCATCGAACTCGTGTCGAGCGCTAGAATAGGGCGTTAGGTTTTTGATGTTTTTTCTTTGAAGCTTGTCGAGGTCGAACTTATTCATGCGATGTATTTATTTAAACGGATAGAAACTGCGTTTTTATGAGCTGTGAGTCCTTCTGCCTGTGCCATTGTTTCAATGGCCATTGCCAATTGTTGAAGTCCGTCACGTGTTATTTTCTGGAAAGTAATTTTTTTGATGAATGAATCAAGTGATACACCACTGTATGCTTTTGCATTACCACTTGTGGGCAAGGTATGGTTGGTACCTGAAGCATAATCCCCCGCGCTTTCAGGAGTATATGCTCCGATAAATACAGAACCTGCATTTCTCACTTCATTGGCAAGTTCTTCTGCATGCTCACATGCGATTATCAAGTGCTCAGGAGCATACGAATTTGAGAACGCCATGCATTGTTGCAATGTGTTGAAGCAAATGAAGCGGCTGTTACTGAGCGAAGCTGTTGCCAATTCCTTACGAGGCAGTTGATTCAGTTGTTTTAGCAATTCCTCTTGGCAACGCATCATCCATTCTTTATCTGTGCAGAGGAGAATAACTTGCGAATCGCTGCCATGCTCTGCTTGAGACAGCAGATCAGCTGCAACAAAAGACGGATTGGATGTGCGGTCGGCAATGACTAAAACCTCAGATGGGCCTGCCGGCATATCAATGGCAGTACCCTCTTGTTGTGCCAACATTTTCGCACAAGTCACATATTGATTGCCCGGTCCGAAAATCTTGTCCACCTTAGGAATGGATTCAGTGCCATATGCCATGGCGGCAATGGCTTGCGCACCACCTGTTTTGAAAATACGGGATACACCTGCCACACTGGCTGCGTGCAATATGGCGGGATGAACGTTGCCATTAGCATCAGGAGGTGTGCACAGGATGATTTCTTTGCAACCCGCAATTTGAGCAGGGATGGCGAGCATCAATACGGTAGAAAAAAGCGGAGCGCTACCTCCGGGTATATACAAGCCAACGCGATCAATGGCTACGCTCTTGCGCCAGCATTGCACGCCCGGCATGGTTTCAATAAAGCGTGACTGCTCTTGTTGAGCGCTATGAAATTTGCGAATGTTTTCAGCAGCAATATGGATGGCCTTGTCCAACTCAGGTGAGATGGCTGAAGTGGCATTCTTTATTTCTTGCGGTGATACGGCAAGACTCGTAAGCGATGATTTGTCGAATTGAAGAGCAAACTGAAACAGTGCGCGGTCTCCTTCTTTTTTCACGTTCTTCATGATGCCCTGTACCGAAGAGCGCAAAGTAGAGTAGTCCAAAGAAGGACGCTTTTGCAGCACTTTCCATTCACTTACGTCCGGATTTTGGAGTATCTCAATCATCGCCTCAGATAATCATCTTTTCGATAGGTACCACCAGAATTCCTTCCGCACCTGTTTCTTTCAATTTATCGATAATTTGCCAGAAGTCATCTTCTTCAATCAGCGATTGGATAGAGCTCCAGCCTTCAATAGCAAGGGATACTACTGTGGGGCTCTTCATGCCGGGAAGTATTTTATAAATCTCTTCCAGTTTATCGTTAGGTGCGTTAAGAATGATGTATTTGTTTTTTCTAGCCTTGGCAACAGCTCTGATACGCCAGAGCAGTTTGTCAATAATAGCAAGTTTTGCTTGCGATAGTTCCGGTTTGCGAATCAGTACCGCTTCGGATTTCATCACGGTTTCTGCTTCTTTCAAACCATTTGTAAAAAGCGTACTACCGGAACTCACCAAGTCGCAAATCGCATCGGCAAGACCGATACCCGGTGCTATCTCCACTGAACCACTGATGACGTGTATGTCAGATTCAACGCCTCGTTCATTGAGGAAGCTGCGCAAGATATTCGGGTAGCTCGTAGCAATGCGTTTTCCTTTAAGGAACGAGGTGTCAGTGTATTCATCCCCGCGTTGTACCGCAATGGCCAATCGACATTTGCCAAACCCTAGACGCTCAATAATCTGAGTGTTGCTTTTGGTTTCAAGCAAAACGTTTTCACCTACGATTCCGATATCTGCCACACCATCTTGTACATATTGCGGGATATCGTCATCTCTGAGGAAAAAGATTTCCATTGGAAAGTTATCGGCCTCGCTTTTGAGTTTATTAGGTCCAATGCTCAAGCCAATTCCACATTCTTTGAGCAGGCGCACACTGTCCTCATAGAGACGACCCGATTTCTGTATTGCGATTTTTACGTTCATAGTATGGCGAAGTCATTAAAACGCAGAGGGCTTACCAACAATCGGTAAGCCCTCTGGATATTAATTGTTATTTTCTTAAATACATTAACAATCACCCCTTCTTACTTACCGGGAAGCAGAAATAATGATGATGAAAATGTACTGATAATTTCATATAGCTTAAAAGAGCAAAATGCGTGCTCGAATAATCGGCCGCAATGTTATGTAGGAATCATTCTAAAACCAAAAAAATGTTATAGATATGAACGAATCTTCAGCCAACGTTGTATTCCCCTTTACAATTCAGGCATGGTAGTGAATAATTCAGATTTATTGCGGTGTGAAAAGTGTAATATAGAACCAACTTGCAACATCTACCTTCGTTGCAAAACCATTAATGCATGAAAAATTATAGCTATGCTTTTGTTCTGCTAACGATATTGCTTTCAAGCTGTTTCAACTGTGTGGAGCAGTCAGGCATCATAAAAGAAGAAGAACGCGCAGTGACCGAGTTCAGCACCATAGAGCTGGACGGCTCGATGGATGTAATCATTAAAAATAGGTTGCTGAGTGAGAAAAATCGAGTGGTAGTGCGTGCAGATGAAAATGTGTTACCGCATGTGAAAACCCTGCAACAAGGTAGCAAATTGAAACTGGATCTTAAAAAATGTGTAAAAGGAAACAGTCCCATTGAGGTGTTTGTGTACGTCAATGAGATTAGCAAGGTAGAGAATGATGGTTCAGGAACCATTCATTCTGAGAATATGCTGAAGACTGACAGGTTTGATATTGATCTCAATGGTAGCGGAAGCATCAGCTTAAACGTTAGGGCCAACCGAGTTAACGTTGAGAATGATGGCTCGGGAAGAATCCACTTAACAGGCAATGCCAATATGTTGGAAGTGGATCATGGAGGTTCCGGGATATCAGAACTGTTCGATTTTCAAACTAAGGAAGCAAAAGTGGACTTGGATGGCAGCGGAATTGTGAATGTCTGTGCCACTGATAAAATGAATTTGAGCTTAAATGGTAGTGGTTCCATTAGATATAAAGGATCACCGAAGGAATTAAAAACGAACAAAAATGGGTCAGGAGAAATCCTTGAAGCTAAATAAGAAGAGAGCCGATGAATTCCTGAAGTCGCTGGATGAGAGGGCTTCGAAGAAGAGTGAATTGGTGTATCAGGCCATTATCGTATCACTGGTGGTGCACATTTTCATTCTTTTCGTAACCCAAATGTTGACTCAAGATAACCGCATCGCGAAAGATGCAGTTCAATTCATGCCACTTGAGATGGACATGGTGGAAGAGCAGGCCCTTGAAGAACGTGATGTACCGTTGCAGCAGGAGTCACAAGTGGCTTCGGGAGAGTTGCGCAATCTCGTGGCCAATGAGCTATCTGCTCGCTCCGCAGTGCAAAGGAGCTACCGCGGCATGACGCAGCAACAAATCAATGAGCAGGTTTATAATGAACTGAAGAATCTCGAAGCTGAGGAGTTTGCTCGCCTCAAGGAAGGTCGCCCAGATGCTCCGAGTGCGTCTTCCGATAAGCCGGTAAAAATGGAAAGCCTTGAGAAATCAAGTGAGTACGATTGGTATAAAGAGAAGCAATCCGGAGGTAACAACACCAGTTATGAAGGCAATGTTACCGCCTCTTATAGCATGGGGAGCAGGAGCAATTTGCGCAACCCGACACCGACATATCGCTGTAAAGTACCGGGTAAGGTGGTCATGAAGGTCACCATCAATGCTTTGGGAAGTGTAACAGATGTAGTAATCGACCAAAATAAGTCCTCTTTGGACGAATGCCTCAGAACGGAATCAGAAAAGTATGCCCGTCTCTGGAAGTTTGATGCACCTGCTAATGCGCCTAAAAAGTATGAGGGGACTATCACTTTTACATTTAGTGCGCAGTAATACGTGATTTACACCTGAGCGTAATCGCTCAAATATTCATAATGTGGTGTGAGCTTGCCATCAAGTGTAGTTTCTGTTCCTTTCCAAATCAAATCGTGAGGGTCTGACTCCAACAGGAGCGGAAGGATATTGTTCAGCAATTCATTTCCGAAGTCTTCAGAAGCATCGCGTGGAAGCTCGCAAGGCAGATTGTCGATTGCCATTACACAGATGGCGTTATCATCTCGCCAATTTACTTCTTTTTGCTCGAAACGATGGTAGCCATATAATGGATCCGAAATCTTTGACGCCCTGATGGTTGGAGCGATAGGTCCGTCAACATCGCAACTTACATCGGCAATGACCATGCACTTCCAGTCAGGAGATGCCAAATCTTCTTTGGTGATGAGCACCGGATTACCGGATGCCCATAGGTGACAAGCGATATAAAGGTCAGCACCTTTTACTGTTTCAGCAAGGGTAGAAACGTATGCCTCCGGGTTGGCATAAAAATCCTTTTTATCAAAGGTGCCGTTGTCTTTGCGCTTGTAATACTCATGCGTATCCAGGTGCACATACACCGGCTGATCAAATTGTTTGTTTAAGAAATCCTCTTCACTCACTTCGGTGATAGGAAGCATTTTCATGATTTCACGAGCACCGTTACCTACGCGACCATAACCGGTCAACACGATTTTGGTTTGTGGCGGAAGTTGAATCTTTTTCATTTCTTCCTCCATCTCGTTGCGGTCAACGCAATCGCTTGGCGACTTGAGCTCAAAGAGATTGTGCTTTAATCCAAAAGCTCTGAAACCTTCATACGCACCAACGATTCCGGCATATCTGCCAAAGCCGATGAGGCGTTTGCCATCCGTTCCTTTCAGGATTTCATAATCGATAAGGCGAATCTTCTTGTCGAGAATGGCACGCAATAGTTTGGCGTTGTAAGGCTGTTTTTTGATGGTATGGGAAAAGAACATATAAGTCTTTCCCGGTATAAGCATCTCGATAGGAACTTCTTTTACGCCTATGAGCAAATCGCAATCAGAGAGGTCTTCAGAGAGCTCAATTCCAGCGGTTTTGTACTCTTCATCGCGAAACCTTCTGATATCACTCGGCTGTACAACTACGTCAACATGAGGGTATTTCTTCTTAAGGGTTGCACATTGTTCAGGAGTGAGGGCAACACGAAAGTCATTGGGAATTTTGCCTTCTCTGATGATGCCGATTTTCTTAATAGTCATAAGTAGTTGTTCCAAAATTGCGGTGCGCGAAATTATACACGCATACCGTTTTTACCAGCCTTGTGTGAAATTGGTTTTTGAGAAAATCTAACAGATTCACCCCTAGGTGAATTCGTATATTTGCGGCATTCTTTGACATATATTCTTTCAAGCTTGTTTCCGCGTATGAAACAAAATTGAAGGGCCCGACCCTTGGATTTGACAGCAAGAAGAATAGCTTGGCAAGCATGCAGAGCTTTTCGTTATTAGGCTCTTTAATCTGCAAATAACGAGTCAGAAATGACAATAACTCTTATGCGCTTGCAGCCTAATCACAGGATGTGATTACGCTTAATGCTTACCGGAGGTAAGCACAAGCATGTCTCGTATAGTGACCCCGTTCCCGGTTGCTATGCAATGAGGCTTCGTTAAAAGGGAAATCGCGGCAACTGATGTCTGTAGGAAGCTGCTAAAAATTACAGACTAAGCTTTGAGTTTGGCTGTCTGTGGCCTGGCTCATTGACGAAAAACAATACGCAGAATAAGCATGTAGAAAACCTTGAAATTCCTTGTTTGGACGTGGGTTCGACTCCCACCGGGTCCACAAAAAAGATGAAGCCGGATTGCATGTGCAGTCCGGCTTTTTTTATGCTTAAAATTTGGAACCAAGCAAAAAGCGAAAGAGCTGCTTCCCCGAAGGAAAGCAGCTCTTTCTGTTTATCTAATTACCGTTAAAGCGTGCGATAATTATTTGTTGATGATCAAGCGACCGATCTCTTGGCCTTCACCGTTAGAGAGGCGATACATGTAAACACCAGTAGCTAGAGTGTTCACGTTGTAGGTCACTTTGTATTCAACACCTGCTTCAACTACGCCCATGTAAACATCAGCCACTTTAGCACCAGCGATATCGTAAACTTCAAGAGAAGTTTTACCTGTGTACTTAGTAGTGAATGTGAACACAGTGTTGTCAGAAGCCGGGTTCGGAGCAACAGCTACGTTAGCAATAGACTGGCTAGAAGCAGCTGGAGCATCGATAGTAACCATGTTTCCGTTACCACCTTCGTTAGCGATAGAGCTATCAAATGTGATAGTTTGAGAACATGTTACAGTGTTACCAGAGCAGTCAGTAGCAGTCCATTGACGAACGATCCAGTAGTCTGGGCAGCAATCCAATTCGAATGCGAAGTCACCAGCACCATTTACTGAAGTACCATTGAAAGTACCAGAGTAGTTGAACCAACCACCGAATCCGTTCTCAGCAGCGTTGTAGTTGTTAGCACCGTTACCGAGTTGGAAACCGAAGTAGTTGTTAGATGGAGCGTGAGACAAGTTCAATTGTGAACCAGCGTATTCACCGAAACCGGTCAACTCAGCACCAGGACCAGCTTGAAGGATGTAGTACAACCATTCAGTGTGGTTCTCACCTACAGCACCGCAATCAGCTTTGAAGCCGGTTGGGAATGCTTGAGAGCTCCACTCTTCCCAAGTCATACCACCTTGGAACCATACGTCTACCAACCAACCGTTAGCTGGGTTGATTACGTTGTTCATAGTAGCTGTGATGTGGATAGAACCATCAGGGTATTGAACCAAGTTACCCTCAGATACAGAGTAGTACTTGTGATCAGCAGGCATGTTGAACAATGCCATAGCCCAGTCATATGGATATACACATGGGTTGTCAGCCGGACGAACAGGAGTAATCAAGTCACAGTCAGCGATAGAGCCTTCAGCAGGTTGCTCACCGAGGATGATTTCTTCGAAGATTACTTCAACGTTTGCATCGCAAGCGTCCCAAGCAGTTACTAGAGCCGGAGCTGGGATTTCAGCGTCACAAGCCAATACGAGGTCAGCTGGGCAGCCCATCAATACAGGCTCAGTAGTGTCTTCGAAGGTGATGTATTGTACAAACTCACTGCTAACATTACCGCAAGCGTCTGTAGCAATCCAGGTACGAGCGAAACCGCTTACGCAACCGTCAACCCAGATATCACCATCTACATAAGAGTAAGTGATAGTGCTGCAGTTGTCAGTAGCAACAGGAGTTACTACAGCTGCTTCATCACCGCACTCATAAACGAACTCAGTTTCGTTGTTTTCAGCGAATACAGGAGCTTCGTTGTCAGAGATAACGATGTATTGAATGTACTCAGC
>DATCJY010000074.1:0-18154 GCA_036562565.1 Flavobacteriales bacterium
GTCATTATCAACGGTATTTACCAAGGAAAAGATTTATATGTAAAAAATCCTGTCACCAGCAGCGGTATAGGATTCTGCATCTTTGAGGTATTGGTTAATGGAAACATTACCAGCGATGAAGTCAATTCACCGGCATTTGCCATTGACCTAGCGGTGTGGAAGCTCAAGCAAGGCGATCCGTTGGAAATCGTACTTCGATGTAAAGAAAGCTGCGATGTAAAAATTATCAATCCGGAAGCCGTTTATCCTACAAGTACTTATGAAATAGTGGATATCAAACTTGAGCCCAATGGCTTGTTGACTTGGAGAACAAAGAATGAAACGGCTGCATTGCCATACGTTATCGAGCAGTTCAAATGGAACCGCTGGATGAAAGTGGGCGAGACCAATGGCACTGGCCAGAAAACAGAAAACAGTTATACGTTCCAGGCCAATCTCACAAGTGGTACAAACACATTCCGCATCTATCAGTTGGACCACAAAGGTCAGCGCTTGTCAACAGAAATTACCGTTGAAAGTACGACTCCCCAAGTGACATTGAAGAACAATAAAATCAGCAACGTACTAGAGTTCAGTGCTGAAACGGACTATGAAATTTACAGTGAATATGGTACGCTTATCAAGGCCGGACGTGGACAGAAAGTAGATACCTCTAAGTTCTACAAAGGCAAGTATTACGTAAGTTATGATAACAAAGGTGGCGTAGTTGTAGAGAAAAACAAGTAGGCCATTGTAATGATAATGCTCAAAAACCCTGTAGGTTTGCCTGCAGGGTTTTTGCTTTTAAAGACAACCGCAATGCTTAGAAAAATTGAACACATAGGGATAGCCGTGAAGGACCTTGAAGCATCCAATAAAATATTTGAAGATATATTGGGTGTGGCACCATACAAGCAAGAGAAAGTGGAAAGTGAACATGTCATTACTTCCTTCTTTCAAGTAGGCGAATCGAAAATCGAATTATTACAAGCCACACATGAAGACAGTGCGATTGCGAAATTCCTGGAGAAAAACAAAGAAGGTATTCATCACATCGCATTCGATGTTGAAGATATCCACGCAGAAATTGAACGCTTGAAAGGATTGGGATACCAAATGATTCACAACGAGCCAAAAGATGGTGCGGATGGCAAAATCATTGCGTTTTTACATCCCAAAAGCAGCAACAGTGTGCTCGTTGAACTATGTCAGGACAAACCTATTAAGTAGTTGTTCCACACCAACGGTTCCTGTTTTATTCCGTTTACAGATGATGTGAAACACTTGGACGTGCCCGACAATCTGGATATTACCTCCCTCGATGTTCATCCTCTTTGTAGGCGGGCTGCAGAGCTATTGCAATCATACCTAACACAACAAACTGATTGGAAGCACAACTTCGGTTTGAATGATGAAACTGATACAGCCATCATCGGAAAAATGTTTGGTGTGCTGGTAGTGAAGAACGCATCAGGCGAGTTGGGTTTCTTAATTGGCTTCTCCGGTAAACTTGCCGGGACCAATCAACACAAATACTTCGTTCCTCCCATCTTTGATACCTTGAGCAATGAGTTTATTCTGAACAAGGGAATGATAGAGCTCGGTGAAATCAATGCTCAAATACGTGCCTTAGAAGCGAACGATAAGCGCGAATGCATGGGGGAGATACATGCTTTAAAAAAGCAGCGCAAGCATCATTCTTCTTCTTTGCAAAACAAACTCTATGGTCAGTATGTGTTTAGAAATGCGGAGGGTAGGGAGAAGAATCTCATCGACATTTTTGCTGAAGTTTCTTATCGCAATCCACCTGCAGGTGCCGGTGAATGTGCAGCGCCCAAGTTGTTGCAGTATGCATTTATTCACGATATGAAGCCGCTAGCGTTGGCTGAGTTTTGGTGGGGGCAGTCACCGCGTTCTGCAAATTGGAAGCACAGACAATTCTACCCTGTTTGTAAAGAAAAGTGCGTCCCTATACTGCGCCATATGTTGAGCTAGCACATTGTTTACTTCTTAATGCCCGGCATCTTTTTGGCATCATCTCCAAACAATGAGTTGGAAGATTTTCTGCGATATTTCTTATCGAGGTCCGGGCTGTTTTTACCCGGTTGATTTTCGCAGCTTCTTGCCTCATGCTTGCTCAACCATTGAATGCGCAACGTTAAGATGAATGGTCTGTTACGCCCCACGAAGTATTGGAGGGTTGATTTGCCGTCATCCCAAGGATATGCGGTGAGAATGGGAGTTTCAATCATCGGCATGATGAAGATGCCAGGCTCCGGTTTCCATCCAAATCCAAGTCGGTAGTGGATTTGGGTCATGAAGGTCTCAGGAAAAAAGTAGGTGGCACCGTAATCCACTTGCGTATTGCGCTTACTGATGACACGATAGTCAAGATTGAGACCTAAGGAGTTTTGAATCCAGTGAGTATTGTTCAGCTGAAGAATATTGCTGAAGTTGATAAATGCTCCTGCAAAACTCTCAGAGTAGGTAGCTTGATTGCTAACAGGGACTGGCCCTGTCAGCGTATAATGTGTTTCACCTGTGAAGGATTCCTTGCCGCGCAACATTTTGAAATGAACGCCATAATCGATATGGTTCAGTACATAGCGGTTGCGTATAAAATGATGGCGTCCGGCTTCCAAATAAAAACCAATTCTTCCAGCTCGTTTGAAATTACCTGAGTAAAGAGTGTCGCGACTATCGTTTATTGAGAAGTATTCCGTGCGTTGTTCTTTGCGCATCTCCGGGAGCATGTATGCAACACCCGGAGCCACAAACCAGCCGGTGTTTTTGAAGGCTGTTCCATCCACATAGAGCGGGGTAAGTTGGCGTCCATATTGAGCCAATGACGGAAGGCTGGAGATAATCAGCGCAGTGAGGAAGAGTATTTTTCTCATGATTGCGTGGTGAGCTAGAAGGGAACCTATTTCACAACGAAAAATACGGGTAGAAATTCTCTACCCGTATCACAAAATCTTAAAGTTGTTGCAATATCAATTGTTCAACTTCATCGCTGTCCCATTTGGATTCGATATCCGGCAAAGCCATGATTTTATCCATGATGCGTTGCTGCTTGTCTCCGTTGGCCAGAGCTTCCTGATATGGAATGTGGGAGAAAGTTACTTGCGAATAAAGTGGAATCCACTTATCGGGATATTTGGAAGAGAAGCGTGCTTCGATTTTTTTCTGCAATAAGAAAACGGGATCGGCAGTGAGGTCGCGCATCTCAATATAGTTACGCAAAGCCAACTCCAGTATCGCATCACCGGCAGGCTTACGCACCTTGGTAAATGTGGGGAAAATCTTAGCAAAGTCATGGTTGTATTCATCCATCATCTGACTCATCACCGTGCAATCTTCGAAACCTGCATTCATGCCTTGACCATAGAAGGGTACGATGGCATGTGCAGCGTCACCAAGAAGGCAAACAGTGTCCTGATAGTTCCATGGATAACATTTGGTCATCACCAAGCTTGCATTTGGATTGGCGAAGAAGTCTTCTGTGAGTTCTGGCATCATGCCCACTGCATCAGGGAAGTGCTTATTGAAGAAGGCTGTTACCGCTTCAGGTGTCTTGAGGTTTTCCAATGAGTTTTTACCTTCAAAGGGAATGAACAAAGTGCAAGTAAAGCTGCCATCCAAATTAGGAAGAGCAATCATCATGAACTCACCACGTGGCCAAATGTGAAGGCAATCTTTGCGCATGCGATGGGAACCATCCTCATTGGCTGGTATTTCCAACTCTTTATAACCATGATCAAGGTAGGTTTGAGAATAATCAAATCTATCCAGTTTGGTCATACGAGTGCGCACTGCGCTGAATGCACCATCTGTTCCGAAGATGTGGTCAAACCGCTCAGTCACTTCTTGATGATTGATTTCATCATGGAAGTGAAGGGTTGTGTTGTCTAGGTCAACATCGGTGCAACGCAAGTTGAAGGCGAGTTCTACGTTGTCGTATTTATCGGCACAATCAAGAAGTGTTTGGTTAAGTACACCGCGTGATACACTATAAATTGCTTGGCCTTCTTTGCCGTAAGGCTGATAGGTCAAAGTACCGTCCAGTGCATGCATGAGGCGTCCGGTCATTGGCAAGGCAACTTTGCGGATTTCATCATATATGCCTGCACCTTTGAGTGCGCGCCATCCCCGATCGCTCAATGCAAGGTTGATACTCTTGCCTTGCACCACACGCATCTTGCGTATGTCCGGTCTGCGGTCAAACAATTTGACTGAATATCCTTTGCGGGCCATGTATACTGCCCATAAACTGCCTACAAGTCCTGCACCTACAATGGCTATGCGTTTGTTCATTGGTTAACTGTATATACTAAGTACAAAGGACAATGCTTCACATTGGACTTTGTACTTAGAGTGTTTATTCAATAATATGGGATAGTAAATAAGCTGTACATAGCGAAAGGGCTTTGTACCATGATGCTTAAACGAGCTCGAGTGCTTGCTTCAAGTCTTCAATCAAGTCTTCCTGATCTTCCACACCAACGCTGAGGCGGAGCAATGAATCCACCAATCCGGTTTTGATGCGTTCTTCTCTTGGAATGGATGCGTGAGTCATGCTGGCCGGATGACCAACCAATGATTCTACACCACCAAGAGATTCTGCAAGCGAGAATACTTTGAGTGATTTGGCAAGCTTAGATGCATCATCAAATGAATCACTCTTGAGTGTGAAAGAAATCATACCACCGAAGTCGCGCATTTGCTTTTTAGCAATTTCATGGTTAGGATGATCTTCAAATCCTGGCCAGTAAACTTTGCCCACTTTTGGGTGTTGACGAAGGAAGTTGGCAACAGCTCTTCCGTTTTCGCAATGTGCTTTCATACGGAGGTGAAGGGTTTTCAGTCCGCGCAACACAAGGAAAGAGTCTTGTGGTCCGGGTACAGGTCCGCATGAGTTGGTGATGAATGCAAGTTGTTCGTAGTATTCCTTGTTATTGGTCATGAGTGCTCCCATGATGACATCACTGTGTCCTCCTAGGTATTTGGTAGCACTGTGCATGACGATATCCGCACCGAGATCCAGTGGGTTTTGCAAGTAAGGAGATGCGAAGGTGTTGTCCACTACTGAAATTAAGTTGTTCTTTTTGGCCAATGCAGTGTAGTATGCTACATCGATGATTTTCATCATTGGGTTAGTAGGCGTTTCAATCCACATCATCTTGGTTTTGTTGTTGATGTGTTTTTCCACACTGGCCTTATCGTGCATATCCACAAAGTGAAAGACGATGCCAAACTTGGCAAATACCTTAGTGAACATGCGGTATGTACCACCATACAAGTCATCGGTAGCGATCACTTCATCACCGGGACTAAGCAGTTTGATTACGGTATCGGCAGCTCCCATACCGCTGCTGAAGCAAAGGGCATATTGTGCATTTTCCAAAGCTGCAAGACATTTTTCCAATGCAACACGTGTAGGGTTTTTACCACGTGCATATGCATATCCTTTGTGTTCGCCCGGAGCTTCCTGTACGAATGTGGAAGTTTGATAGATAGGCGTCATGATTGCACCGGTTGTTGGATCGGGTTCCTGGCCGGCATGTATTGCTTTTGTTCCGAATTTCATTTGTTCTGTTTCTACAAAATTGTGTGCGCAAGTAACAACAAAAGCGTGTATCTAGAGGGATGATTGAGGTCAGTTTTTAACGTTTTGAATTGCGCGGAGCAGATTCTGTAAATATGTTTTATTACCTGTAGGTTGTCTTTGTTGAGATACGCTCTTTAAGCTGAATTGGTTAAAATTTGCGTATAAGCGTTAAAAATGGAATTGACTAAGATTCCAATTTGCTGGAAATAGTGTGGTGGCTATTAAGGTTGTCTTCACCTTTTCATCCTTGTTTTTTTATTTCAGGGAGTCAAAGAAAAATATCGGTGAGTATCATTGGTATATTCATGTCCACTGGTTTAGAAATATGATAAAGCTGAGATCCTACCTGCCAACATTTGATGTCACCATCGTCTCATAATAGAATTCGAACAGTGGGGTTATTCCAGAACAACTAGCTATAAACTTTTGTGCAACTCAGCGCGTCATCCCAAAGTTTTTAAGGTTTTGAAATAGGTAGGGATGCTTTTGAAAACTTCTTTCAGGTAGGGAAGGAGTCTTTCGATTCTCACTATGCTTAATCGTTTTGTTGTGCTACAAGAAACAACATGCTGCTTCAGTATGCCTGTTTCTTGACGTTGCAATGTATTGGATAGGGATAATTTTAAATTACTAAATAACTATGCATGAGATGTGTACAAGGACGGTTTGTGCCGTCGAATTTTCCCCTCGTTTTTTATGGCGTAAGTGGATGGGTGTAATTGCATTGATAATGTGTGCACCCTTTTTAGGTGTGAGTGATTTGTTAGCTCAACCTACGAACGATGATTGTGTCAACGCGATAGCGTTTCCTATTTTGCCGGATGACTACACATGTGCTACGGTAACAGCAAACACGAATGGAGCCACAGGAACGAATGTTTCGACATGTAGTGGTAATGAAGATGATGATGTGTGGTTCACTTTTGTGATGCCAGAAGGTGTAGAGGCTATCCATTATATGATAACCAATATATCGGGTAATGCCGATCACATGATTCAAATATTGGATGCATGTGATGGTAATAGCCTCGGTTGCTATGATCCGGAGACGGGTACCTTGACGGGGCTGACCGGAGGTAACACGTATTATATGAGAACATATACCTATGGTGGCGGTGTATATTCAGAGTATACGATCTGTTTGAAAATTCCGGGAGAAGCACCGGATAATGATGAATGTGTCAACGCGATTCCTTTTCCGGAAATTCCTGCTGATGGAAGCTGTGCATCGGTAACAGTTGAGACCAATGGGGCTACAGGTAGCTTGTCTTCAACTTGTTCCGGACAAGAGGACGATGATGTATGGTATATCTTCACTGTACCTGTTGGTACCAATTATGTCAATTATCAAATAACAACCAACAATGGTAACGCAGATCACATGATACAGGTTATGGATGCGTGTGATGGCAACAGCTTGGGATGTTATGATCCCGAAAGTGGAGTCCTTACAGGATTGGTGGGAGGTCAGACTTATTACCTGCGCACCTATACCTATGGTGCCGGGCAATTTTCTAACTATACAATTTGTTTGACAGCCGCTGATCCGGCTCCGGAGAATGATGATTGTGCGAATGCGATTGCTATTCCTGAACTCCCAACCGATGGTTCATGCGTAAATGTAGTGGTAAGCACTACCGGAGCGGGCGGTTCGTTATCGCCTACTTGTAATGGTGCAGAGGATGATGATGTGTGGTACACCTTCACTGTACCTGTCGGTTATAACTCTGTTCTTTATACCAATACTTCTATAAGCGGCAATGGAGACCGCATGTTGCAAGTTCTTGATGCTTGCAATGGAACAAGTTTAGGATGTTACGATCCAGAGAGTGGCACATTAAGTGGGCTTACCGGAGGTAATACCTATTATTTGCGCGTTTACACTTATTCAAGTGGAGTGTTCACGGAGTTTGAATTGTGCTTGCGACTTCCTCCACCACCTCCGACAAATGATAATTGTGCTGATGCTATTCCTTTCCCGGAAATACCTGATGATGGTACATGTGTATCTGTTAATGTGAATACTTATGGTGCAACTCCAAGTGGTGGTTCGTCCTGTAGTGGTAATGCCGATGATGATGTTTGGTATTCTTTCGTAGTGCCTGAGGGATATACTCAGCTCATTTATACAATGACAAACATTAGCGGTAACGCTGATCACATGATTCAGGTAATGTCGGCTTGTGGTGGAACAAGTTTAGGTTGCTACGATCCTGAATCTGGAATTTTATCGGGCTTAACCGGTGGTCAGACTTATTTGATGCGTACTTATACCTATGGTAACAATGTTGTTTCCAATTATACCATTTGTTTAAATGTTCCGCCACCACCTCCTGCAAATGACTTGTGCGAAAACGCTATTGCATTCCCAACTATTGAGAACAATGGTGAATGTGCAAGTGTCATCGCAAATACAAATGGTGCAACAGGTAGTGCAGTTCCGACATGTTCAGGTGATGAAGACGATGATGTGTGGTTCACTTTCGTTATGCCTGAAGGAGTCAACTATTTGTTGTATGAGATTACCGGTATCTCTGGAGCTACAAGCTATGGAATTGAAATATTGACAGCCTGCAATGGAGCAAATGTGTTGTGTAGGACAGGTACCAGTGGCGTATTGAGTGGTTTGACGGGCGGTGAGACATATTTTATGCGAACCTATACCACAGGAACAGGAGTGTTCTCTGAATATACCATTTGTCTAAAAACACCTCCTGCCCCACCTGTGAATGACGAATGTGTGAATGCGATTGCTTTCCCTGAAATTCCGTTGAATGGAGACTGTGCTTCTGTGCTGGTAAGCACCCATGGAGCAAGTTTCTCAACCGGTCATGCGTCTTGCAATGGCAATCCGGATGATGATGTATGGTATTCATTTGTCGTTCCTGAAGGTCATACCACTGTAATGTATGGTATGTCAACGGTAACCGGTACTACTGACCACATGGTGCAATTGTTTGATGCATGCGGAGGCAACAGCTTGTTCTGTTTTGATCCGGAGTCCGGTTCGTTTACAGGCTTGACACCGGGAGCTACTTACTATTTGCGCACCTATACCTATGGACAGGCAATATTTGGTGAGTATTACATATGTCTTGCTGTGATTCCTCCGGTTGTCACAAATGATGAACCATGTACTGCTATAGAATTACCGGTATCGGGTTCATGCAACTTTGTTACTACATCTAACTCAGGAGCAACCAACAGTGCCGGCCCCAATATTCCGTCTCCGGGTTGTGCCAATTATCAAGGAGGAGATGTTTGGTTCGTTGTTACAGTACCGGCTAACGGTCATGTGATCATCGATGCAATGAACTATACAATTTATGATGCCGGTATGGCGATATACTCAGGAGATGCGTGTGACGGACCGCTTACGTTGTTGGAATGTGATGATGACGATAGTGATTATGGCAACATGCCACGAATAGAAAGAGATGATTTGGTTCCGGGTTCATTGCTTTACATCCGATTCTGGGAGTATGGAAATGATTTGGTAGGTACGTTTGGTGTTTGCGTTACCAGTCCTTGTTCTGCTCCAATCAATGTAAGTGCACAAGGTGTTTCCAATACCGTAACGGCAACTTGGGACAGTGTTGGAGAAGGTATTACTTATAATTGGGAGTTGCGTGTGTCCGGTGAACCTGGCAGTGGTGAAGAAGGTTTGATAGACAGTGGAACAACAGCTGAAGATGTTACCTCTATTACAGTTTCTGATTTGGATTTCATGACTACTTATTATTTCTATATCAGTTCCAACTGTGAAGAGAATGTGACGAGCGAATGGTCTCAGGCCTATCAGGCAACAACCGAAGTGTTGATTGGTTGTACAGATCCTTCAGCATGTAACTATAATCCGGATGCCATGGCCGATGACGGCTCATGTGTTGATGAACCTGTATTGATGTATGAAGATGCTGACGGTGATGGATACGGTAATCCGGATGCAGCTGCAGAGGTATGCGGTGATACAACCGGGTATGTGATGAACAGCGATGACTGTGATGATACCGATGCGTCTGTGTGGCAGGCTACACCGATTAACGTGACACTTGATTTGCCAATCAATACAATCTGTGATAATGCGGCTCCATTTACCCTTACCGGAGGCTCTCCTGCTAACGGTGTGTGGAGTGGGACAGCGGTAAGCAATGGTCAATTCAATCCGTCAGGTCTTGCTCCGCAGTCATATACCATTACCTATACAGTAGAAGGTGATGGCGCATGTAATACCACCGGTTCTGCAACTGATGTGATTGTAGTGGACGATTGTTCCGGTGTTGATGAAAACAGTCCGGCAGCTATTCAGATATTCCCTACTCAAGTAGTGGATAAAGTAACAGTAGTTGGAGCGAACCTCATCGATGCAGAAGTATATGATATCAGCGGTCGACATGTGAAGACTGTTTCACTTCAAAGCAGTTTGGTGATTGATGTAACGGACATGACAAGTGGTCTTTATGTAGTCAAAGTGCGTTCATTAGAGTCACATGCCGTTTTCAAAATTGAAAAGGTCAATAGATAAAATGTGTTGAGAGGCTGAATGCCTATAGAGCAAAAAAGGCTATCCAATACGGATAGCCTTTTTTCATTTATGAAAGTTCAGATTATTCAGTTGTGAGAGCTATTAAATTCCTTTTTTGTTCAACCATTCAGTGAGGATGGCATTGAACTCTTCAGGGTGTTCCATCATGGCTGCGTGGCCGCATTTGTCAATCCAGTAGAGTTCTGAGTTCGGCATCAGTTGATGAAATTCCTCAGCGACTTCCGGAGGGGTGATGGTGTCGTTTTTACCCCAGATGATGCAAGTGGGCATCGTCATCTTCGGAAGGTCATTGGCCATGTTGTGGCGGATGGCTGATTTTGCAAGTGCAAGGATGCGCAGCACACGGTTGCGGTCATTCACTATTGCAAAGCAATCATCTACCAACTCATCGGTTGCGTTCTTAGGGTCATAGAAAGTAACTGCCACTTTTTGACGGATAAACTCTTTGTCCTCACGTCTTGGGAAACTTGTTCCGAAAGCATTTTCATACAAACCAGAGCTTCCTGTGAGAATCAAAGCGTTTACTTTTTCAGGATGTTCCTTGGTATAAATCAATGCTACATGTCCTCCAAGGGAGTTGCCCAATAGATTCACCTTATCCCACTTTTTGTAGTTGATAAAGTCTCTGAGAAATTGAGCGATTGATTTCACACCTGTATTGAGCACAGGAAGAGAATACAACGGCAGCATAGGGATTACCACTTTATAGGATTTGGAGAAGTGTGCCACTACATCTCTGAAATTGCTCAATGCACCAAATAAACCGTGCAACAGGATTAGGGGCTTGCCTTCACCTTCTTCGATATAACTAAAACCGTTTTCTTCTTTAAGCTGATAATCCATATAACTGATGAGTTAGCCTTATATGTACCGCGAATGTATGGAAATTCATTGGGTGAAAACAGCGGTTGTCGCTTCGTTATTCAATACCGGACGTTGGTTACTTCTTAACCGCTTCGTTGCAAGACGGTTGTTTGTGCACTTGGTCTCTTGCAGTTTTTGAGTCCTGCTCCGTGTTACCCTGAGCGAAAATCTGATAAGAAAAAAATCTCCACTTCTCAACAATTGCCTTTTGGTAATCTCTTTCAATCAGACCTGAAATGGGGGTGAAAATGCATATTTGTTGAAAATTCTACCACAATTTACCACCACGAAAAATCGGGGTTTTTATTCTTTGTATTGTCTTGTAAAATAGTGTGTTGGGTTCTTGGTTTTGGCGTTTTATGAAATTGCAACTTATTAACTTTTAAGCAAATTGACTTATTTGTGGTAAAAAGTGGTAAATGTTGTCTATTTTCGTCCCCATCAACGCAGATAGATGCTCAAGCTCCTAGGTGAATACCCCGTTAAGCTGGACAACAAGGGAAGATTGTTGTTCCCTGCCAAGCTGCGCAAGGCTTTGGAAGGGGTGATTCATGCTGGTTTGGTGATTAACCGGGATATCTACAACAAGTGTTTGGTGTTGTATCCGCAGCCTACCTGGGAGCGCACAGCCGCTGATTTGGATGCGCTCAATCCCTATAGCCGCAAGCATCAGGAGTTCGTTCGTTTCTTCTTGAATGGTGCTACCGAGTTGGAGTTGGATGGAGTGGGGCGTTTGAATATCCCATCCCATTTGTTGGCTTATGCGGGTATCGATCTTAAGAAGAGCAATGAGGTAATTGTCTGCGGTATGGGGCAGAAAATTGAAATCTGGAGCAAAGAAGTCCGCGATGAAAAGATGGAGAATCCGGATTTCAACTTCGAAGAGCTTGCTGAAGAAGTTCAGCGCGATATCAGAAGTATTAAAGGAAAAAATGCACCGGAGCTCTAAGGAGTACGGGTGTTTGAAAATAAAAATGTATGGCCGCAATGAATAAAGCAGAAGGATATCACCAACCTGTACTTCTGATGGAAGCGGTAGATGCATTGAACATAAAACCTAACGGGATTTATGTGGATGTAACCTTCGGTGGAGGTGGACACTCGAGGGAAATTTTGAAAAGACTGGATAAGGGCGGAAGGCTGATTGCATTTGATCAAGATCCGGATGCAAAGCGCAATGCTATCGATGATGAGCGCTTCACTTTGATAGACCAAAACTTCGGTGATATGAAGAATTGGTTGCGTCTGATTAAGGTGACCAAAGTGGATGGAGTGTTGGCAGATCTTGGTGTGAGCAGTCATCAATTCGATAGCGAAGAGCGTGGTTTTTCCATACGCTTTGATGCTCCTCTGGATATGCGCATGGATCAATTCCGCAAACAAACTGCTGCAGATGTAGTGAACAACTATACCGAAGAGCAGTTGGTGCAAGTGATGCGGCAATACGGTGAAGTGGACAATGCTAAAGGTATTGTGCGGAGCATCATGAATGCGCGTCCGATTGCAACAAGCGGTGAATTGAAGCAAGCGCTGCAACGTCACCTTGTGAGAGGCAGAGAGCATAAAATTCTTGCTCAAGTGTTTCAAGCCTTGCGCATCGAAGTAAATGAGGAGTTGCAAATGTTGAAGAACATGTTGCAGCAAAGCGCGGAATTGCTCAATCCGGACGGACGATTGGTGGTAATCAGTTATCACTCGTTGGAGGACCGATTGGTAAAAGACTTTATGCGCTCTGGGAACTTCGAAGGGGAAAGCCGCAAAGATTTTTTCGGTAACCTCATTCGCCCATTAAAACCCTTGTCCGGGAAGCCAGTGCTTCCAACAGAAGAAGAAGTTAGCCGCAACAACAGAGCACGTAGTGCCAAGATGCGGATTGCTATAAAACTAGGTGTGGAGAGTAACTAACTCCACACTTGGAACTAAGTGAAATAAACAAATGAATTTCTACAAAGAAGAACCAAAAACAAGGGAAGGGTCTGCTCCTGCTCCAAAGAAAAAGAATGGTTTGGCCGGTAAGGGCAAATTCATTCAACGCGTTCTCAGTGGCGATTTTCTAGCCAAAGAAGGACTTGTGCAACACATGCCCTTCATTGCCTTCTTGGTGGTTTTGTTTTTGCTCAACATCGGTCTTGTTTACTACTTCGAAAATACAGCTCGTGAAAAAGTGCGCATGCAGAATGAACTCAATGAAACACGAGCGCTTTACAACACCACAATGAGTCGCTTGGAAACAAGCAAACGACAAAGCAATGTGGCGCAAAGCATACGTGATATGGGCTTGAAAGAATTGCGCACTCCGCCTCAAATCATCGATGTAGAACCAGGTTTTTTTGATAAAAAGAATTAGTCATTGCCATGACTGAAAGAGAAGACATACGTCATATCAACCAACCATCGCCCTCGTCTCCTTCTGGTGCTCAGAAGGAGCAAGGGGCGAAGGCTCCGGTGCATCAGCTCATTCATGGTAAAGCATGGATGGTCTTTGCCGGCTTATGTCTGCTTGCGGTGGCTATTATCATTAAGGTTTTTTATCTGCAAATCTTTCCTGATGAAAAGGCGCAAAGCCTTGCTCAGAACTTCACTTATAAGGTGAAGGAAATCGAACCGGTACGTGGTCAAATTTTATCAAGTGATGGAAGCTTGCTTGCAACCAGTGTTCCGGAGTATGAAATCAGATGGGACTCCAAAGCAGGGTATGACGAAAAAGAATATCAAGCAAGTTTGGATTCACTTGCATTGTGTTTCTCACGTTTGTTTGGTGATCGTTCCGCGGCTGATTACAAAGCAGTCTTTCGCAATGCTAAAGCCAATGACAATCGCTATGCTGAGATTAAAGACCATGTAAGCTATAATGACCTTCAAACGGTAAAGAAATTCCCTTTTATACGTAAAGGACAGTTCAAGAGTGGTTTTGTTTTCGTTCAAAAGCACAAGCGCCAGAAGCCTTTTGGAAGCCTTGCTGCACGAACCATTGGCTTGCAGCGTGAGGATAACAAAGTAGGCTTGGAGTTGGCCTATGATTCTGAACTCTCCGGTAAACGCGGAAAGCAGCTTCAAGAAAAAATTGCCGGTGGTGTATGGAAGCCAATGACCAACCAATACATCGAGGAGCCTGAGCCCGGTGCAGACATTGTGTCAACGATTGATGTGCACTTGCAAGATGTGGCACATGCAGCGTTGAAGCGTCAACTGGAGCAGCACAATGCATCATGGGGATGCGTAGTACTCATGGAGGTTGAAACCGGCTTCGTACGCGCTATTGCAAACCTCAGTGAGGATGGTAAAGGTGGTTATGAGGAACTTCTTAACCTCGCTATCTCACAAAGTGTGGAGCCTGGTTCTACTATGAAGTTGGCCACACTTATGGCATGTCTTGATGAAGGTGCTATTCAGCTGGGTGACTCCGTAGCTACCGGTAATGGTATCAAAGAGTTCTATGGACAACCCATGAAAGATTCCAACTGGGATAAGAAAGACAAGAATGGTAATTATGGTAATGGTACCATCACAGTAGAACAAGTCTTTGCCAAATCGTCCAACATTGGAACAGCGTTGTGTGTTCAAAAGACTTTCGAAAAAGAGCCACAGCGTTTTCTAGATAAGCTGCATTCTTTCGGTTTGGGAGAGCCATTGGGTATCGAGCTTGTTGGTGAAGGCTTGCCCCGCATCTATAAAACAACGAAGGAAAAAGGCTGGAGCGGTTTGAGTTTGACTCAAATGGCCATCGGTTATGAAACCCGTTGCACTCCACTACAAACGCTTGCTTTTTACAATGCTGTTGCAAACAATGGCAAGATGGTGCGCCCACAGTTTGTTCAAGAAATAAGAAAGAACGGACGCACAGTGCGCAGATCTAAACCCATCGTGTTGCGTGAAAACTTCTGTAGCAAGGAGACTTTGAAGAAGGCGCGCAAGATGATGGAAGGCGTGATGCAGGAAGGAGGAACCGCTGAACATGTGTTTAAGAAATCCCCCTATACCGTTGCAGGTAAAACCGGAACAGCTTGGGTGAATGACGGTGGCGGATATGTGAAGAACAGCTTTCGTGGTTCACTTGTGGGTTACTTCCCCGCAGATGCTCCAAAGTATAGCTGCATCGTTGTGATTCACAATCCGCGAAGTGGCGTGTATTATGGAAGCACATTGGCCGGCCCTGTATTCAAGGAACTTGCTGATAAAATCTACAGCACCCAAATGGAATTTCATGCACCTGTTGTGCAACCTGATACAACAGTGATTGCTAAATCACGAATACCTGTGTCAAAGAGCGGTTCCATGAAGGAATTGCAGACGGTGTTCAATGGTCTTCAGATTCCGATGGACATAAAGACCAAGGGCGAATGGATTTCCACAACCACTGCGAAAGATTCCGTGGTAATTGTGTCACGCAACATCAAAGATGGACTCGTGCCCAATGTGGTGGGTATGGGATTGCAAGATGCCCTCTATTTACTTGAGAACAGCGGAATGAAAGTGAAAGTGTCCGGTTATGGAACAGTGAAGAGACAAAGCGTTCCGCCCGGCCAACCTGTTCGTTCCAATCCATATATCATGATAGAACTACTGTGAAACTATTAAAGGACATATTGTTTCGTTCACGCATTGTCAATGTAGTTGGCTCCACCAACGTTGCATTGGAGAATGTGACCATGGATTCACGTGCGGTGAAACCGTTCAGCTTGTTTGTAGCTGTTACCGGCACACAGGTGGATGGACATGCTTTTATTGATAAAGCCATAGAGAATGGAGCCATTGCTATTGTGTGTGAGCGTATGCCGGAGACCTTGGCAAATGGTGTCACCTATGTACAAGTACAGAGTTCTATCGATGCTCTCGGATTTATTGCATGCAACTTCTATGATAACCCATCTGAGAAATTGGATGTGGTAGCAGTTACAGGTACAAACGGTAAAACCACTACAGCAACCTTGTTGTATGAGTTGGCCTTGAAGATGGGTTATAAAGCCGGTTTGCTTTCTACTGTGGAGAACAGAATTCACAAGACCATCGTTCCCGCAACCCATACTACTCCTGATGCTATATCCCTCAACAAGATGTTGGCAGAAATGGTAGAAGCCGGATGTGCGTACTGCTTTATGGAAGCTTCCTCCCATGCGTTGCATCAAGGTCGTCTCACCGGAGTAAAATTGAAGGGTGGCTTGTTTACCAATATCACCCATGACCACCTGGATTATCATCGTTCATTCAATGATTACATAAGAGCTAAGAAGATATTGTTCGATATACTTCCGTCAAGCGCTTTTGCATTGGTGAATCATGACGACCGTCACAGCGAAGTGATGCTTCAAAACACCAAAGCAAGAAAGAAGACCTATGCTTTGGGAAGCATGGCTGATTACAAAGCCAAAGTATTGGAGAATGGCTTCGGAGGACTTCATCTCCTAATCGATAATCAAGAATTGTACACCCAGCTTATCGGAGGGTTCAATGCATACAATATCCTGTTGGTATATGCCACCGCAGTTGAGTTGGGCATGGATAAGATGGAAGTGCTTACAGCTCTATCCATGCTTCGTGCGCCTGAAGGACGCTTTCAATATATCAAAAGCAATAACGGGATTACGGCCATTGTGGACTATGCACATACACCGGATGCGTTGATGAATGTGCTCAACACCATCAAAGATATCCGTACAGGCAATGAACAAGTGATTACACTCGTAGGCTGTGGAGGCGATAGAGATAGAGCCAAACGCCCGGAGATGGCGCGCATAGCCGCAGAGATGAGTAATAGGGTCATCCTCACCAGCGATAATCCACGCAGTGAAGATCCTGATGCCATCATCGCAGATATGAAACAAGGTCTAGATCCTGTGATGATGAAAAAGACCCTCGCCCTCACGGATAGAAGTGAGGCCATCAAACTTGCATGTACACTGGCTCAGCCCGGTGATATCATTCTCATAGCCGGTAAAGGGCATGAGAAATACCAAGAGATAGCAGGAGTAAAACATCCATTTGATGATTTCCAGATAGTAAGTGAGACCCTAACAACACTCGATAAGTAATGCTGTACTATTTATTCAATTATCTCGATAGTCAATATGATTTCCCCGGAGCGGGATTGTTCAACTACATCTCGTTCAGGGCAGCATGTAGTGTTATTCTTTCACTCACTATCTCCATGGTGTTTGGGAAGAACCTGATTGCCTGGTTGAGAAAAAAACAAGTGGGAGAAACTGTGCGCGACCTCGGATTGGAAGGCCAACTGGAGAAGGCCGGTACTCCAACCATGGGAGGCCTCATCATGTTGGCTGCAATCATCATCCCAACATTGTTGTTTGCCAAGCTCAGCAATGTGTACATCATCACCATGTTGATAGCAACGGTATTTCTTGGAATCGTTGGTTTCATGGATGATTACATCAAGGTTTTCAAGAAGAACAAAGAAGGTCTTGCAGGTAAGTCAAAGATTGTCGGTCAAGTAGGGGTAGGTCTCATCGTTGCATCTGTGTTGTATTTCAATGACAATGTTTACATCAAAACGAAAGTGTCTGATGTGCCAACTCAAATGAATGCCAAAGATGAAATCAGCAATCCTGAGATCTGGAAAGATGAAAAATCCTTGAAAACGACCATCCCATTTATCAAAGACAACGAATTTGATTATGCTTGGTTATTGCCCAAGAGCTGGCGATCTTCCACCAGTTTGTTCATTGTATTTGCAGTGGTCGTAGTGTTGATTGTTACCGCTGTGAGCAATGGGGCCAATATCACCGATGGTATCGATGGACTTGCTGCGGGTACTTCGGCCATTATTGGAGTAACGCTCGCATTGTTAGCATTTGTTTCTGGTAACTATGTGTTGGCAGATTACCTAAACATTATGTACGTGCCACACACCGGGGAGCTGGTGGTATTCATAGCGGCATTTGTTGGAGCTTGTGTTGGTTTTCTATGGTACAACACTTACCCGGCCCAAGTATTCATGGGCGATACCGGAAGTCTCGCATTGGGCGGCATCATAGCAACATTTGCTATTGCCATCCGCAAAGAACTTTTGATACCGGTATTGTGCGGCATCTTCCTTATTGAGAACCTGTCGGTAATGCTGCAGGTTTCCTATTTCAAATACACCAAGAAAAAGTATGGTGAAGGAAGACGCATCTTCTTGATGTCGCCTTTGCATCACCACT
>DATCJY010000077.1:0-50016 GCA_036562565.1 Flavobacteriales bacterium
ATGAGCGTGTCTTGAACTATAATCATTTATTGAAGAGCGCGACAGTTTTTTCGATAATGGAAATACACTCCGACAATTGTGACTCGTTCATCACAAGCGGAGGTGCAAAACGGATGATGTTGCCGTGTGTCGGTTTGGCCAGCAAGCCGTTTTCGGCCAGCTTCACGCAAATGTCCCACGCGGTGCTGCTGTCTTCTGAATCATTGATAAGAATGGCATTGAGCAATCCCTTTCCGCGCACGAGCTTCACGATGTTGTTAGCCGCTATGATGCGGTTCATCTCCTTGCGGAAAATCTGACCAAGTCGCTCGGCATTTTCTGCGAGCTTCTCATCTTTCACTACTTCCAAAGCTGCTATCGCCACACGAGCGGCAATTGGGTTACCGCCATAAGTACTACCATGCTGACCAGGCTTGATGCAAAGCATGATTTCATCATTGGCAAGTACCGCACTTACAGGATAAACACCTCCGCTCAATGCTTTACCCAAAATGAGAATATCGGCTTTCACGCCTTCATGGTCAATAGCGAGCATCTTTCCGGTGCGCGCAATTCCGGTTTGAATCTCATCGGCAATGAAAAGGGCGTTATATTTTTTACACAATTCAGCGGCAGCTTTCAGATAGCCATCACTCGGGACCATCACACCGGCTTCACCTTGGATTGGCTCCACAAGGAAACCTGCCACATTCCCCTCTTTGAGGGCGTTCTCCAAAGCTACAAGGTCATTGTAAGGAATTCTTACAAATCCCGGTGCAAACGGACCAAAATTGTCTCGCGATTCGGCATCGCTGGAGAAAGAAACTATCGTAGTGGTACGCCCATGAAAGTTCTGCTCACACACGATGATTTTGGCAGCATTCTCCGGAATGCCTCTTTTTTCATAGGCCCATTTGCGACACAATTTGATGGCTGTCTCCACTCCTTCAGCTCCGGTGTTCATGGGCAACACTTTGTCATATCCAAAGGTTTCGCACACGTATTTTTCATACTCTCCCAATGAGCTGTTATAAAAAGCACGCGAGGTGAGCGCAAGTTGCTGAGCCTGATCTATGAGTGCCTTTGTAATCTTAGGATGACAATGCCCCTGGTTAACCGCAGAGTAAGCGCTGAGAAAATCGTAATAGCGCTTGCCATCCACGTCCCAAACGTACACTCCTTCACCCTTTTCCAATACTACCGGAAGGGGGTGATAATTGTGTGCTCCGTATTTCTCTTCTAACGCAATGGCCTGAGAAGCGAGGCTCGCTGTAGATTGTGTAGTTGCCATACAAAAGTGTCGTTTAATTGCCCTGATGAAAAGTGCGCAAAGATAAGCATCGCATTTTTAAGCCCCCAAACCACCTCTCGAGTTCCCAATTGTATACAAAAAGGCGAAAATGTCTTTTTTGATTGGTTACAAGTCTGATTAGCTTTGCGCACCTTTTTTAAAAATATTAGAAACACATGTCAGGGAAAATTACCTTCACAATGATCAAGCCCGATGCAACTGCTGCGGGACATACAGGCAAAATCATCGACAGAATTATCGGTGCCGGATTCAAAATCAAAGCCATGAAATGGACAAAACTCAGCAAAGAGGAAGCCGGCAAATTCTACGAAGTACACAAAGAGCGCCCATTCTATGGCGAACTTGTGGACTACATGAGCAGCGGACCAATCGTGGCTGCTCTCCTTGAGAAGGACAATGCCGTTGAAGATTTCCGCACTTTGATTGGCGCTACTGACCCCACCAAAGCTGCTGAAGGAACGATCCGCAGAGACTTTGCTACAAGCATTGCAGCCAATGCCATCCACGGTAGCGACAGCGATGAGAACGCGTTGATTGAAGGCGCTTTCTTCTTCACTACTAGAGAACAAGCTTAATTAATAATAGATAAGAGGATGGCAGGAGTCGTCCTCTTTCATTTTTCATCTAAAAGCATTATCAATCATGAGCAAAATTAAAGTTGCCAATCCCATCGTTGAGATGGACGGTGATGAAATGACCCGTATCATCTGGGCTTTCATCAAAGAAAAATTGATTTTCCCATACCTTGATTTGGACATCAAGTATTTCGACTTGGGAATCGAAAACCGCGATAAAACAGACGACCAAGTGACTGTGGAGGCTGCTGAAGCTACTTTGAAATACAACGTAGCTGTGAAGTGTGCTACGATCACTCCTGATGAAGCTCGTGTGAAAGAGTTCGGCCTCAAGAAAATGTGGAAGAGCCCAAACGGCACCATCCGCAACATCGTGGGCGGAACCGTGTTCCGTGAGCCAATCATCTGTTCAAACGTGCCACGTTTGGTTCCGGGATGGACCAAGCCAATCAACATTGGCCGTCACGCATTTGGTGACCAATACCGCGCTACTGACACCGTTATCAAAGGAAAAGGGAAATTGACAATGACCTTCACTCCGGAAGATGGTGGCGAAGCTCAAACCTGGGAAGTGTACAACTTCAAAGGCGATGGTGTGGCATTGAGTATGTACAATACCGATGAGAGTATCTATGGTTTCGCTCGCAGCTGCTTCAACCAAGCAATCATGCGCAACTGGAACCTCTACCTCTCTACCAAAAATACCATTTTGAAAGCATATGATGGCCGCTTCAAAGACATCTTTGAAGAAGTCTATCAAAATGAATTCAAAGCCAAATTCGATGAGCTAGGCATCACCTACGAACACCGTTTGATTGATGACATGGTGGCATTTGCTCTTAAAAGCGAAGGTGGCTTCGTATGGGCTTGTAAAAACTACGATGGTGACGTACAAAGTGACATCGTTGCACAGGGCTTCGGCTCTTTGGGCTTGATGACTTCGGCTTTGATTACTCCTGACGGTAAGACAATGGAAGCAGAAGCTGCACACGGTACTGTGACCCGCCACTACCGCATGCACCAACAAGGTAAGAAAACATCCACCAACCCAATTGCTTCCATCTTCGCTTGGACACAAGGTTTGGCCCACAGAGCTAAATTGGACAACAATCCAGAGCTCGCGAAGTTTTCAAAAACCCTTGAGCAAGTATGTATCGACCTCGTTGAGAGCGGCAAAATGACCAAAGACCTTGCTCTCTTGGTTTATGGCGATAAGATGACTGAGGAACACTACCTCACCACGGAGGATTTCCTTGATGCTATCGATTCAGAACTCAAGAAAAGAATGGCATAAGTCCACAAAATCGACCAATAAAAAAGAGCCCCGAAGAATTTCGGGGCTCTTTCGTTTTATAACACTTAGAAAAGTTTTCTGCTAGTTTGTATAGGAAGTAATCAACTTGGAAATCGAATGCACGAGGTCAAACACCTGAACCATTTTATTGAAATTCTCCTGAAGCGCTGCACCGGCAGAAGTACCGCCACCTGTTCGTGCTGTCTGCAAGCCTTTGTAGGTGACTACCTCTACTGCTTTCACCTGATACTTGCCGCCTGCAATGGAGTTCACCTTTTGAATGAAATCTTGCTCATTGAGCTTAGCCGGGTCATACTCAACGGTTACCACGTTGGCATCACGACTTTCTTCGAAATCAAGAGAGGTGGAAACCACTCCTTCCAAAGCACCTAAATCTTGCTGAATCTTACCTCCGCAACCTGCTGCACAAGTCATTCCACTGATGCTCAGCTTAGCTAAGGTCTTATTTACCTCAGCGTTGATTTCAGTATGGGTTATTTCGACCTTTGGTTCGGCAGTGGTAGTAGCATTATCAGCGCCTCCACATGCGAGGAGTGCAATACTGATGACTACAATAGGGATTAGTTGGCGCATGTACTCGTTATAATATTTTGTATCAAGACGCACCAAAATTAAAATAGTTACAGCACCTCGGCTATTTAATTTTGCCCAAATTTTCAAAAAGCGTGAATCGCGCAAAACCAGTACACCTCCTTATCGTCCTGCTTCTAGCTCTTACATGGGGCAGCTCCTTCATCCTCATGAAACGCGGATTGAAAGATGGGGCAGGAAATCCGGTCTTCAGTCCATCACAAGTTGCCGCCCTTCGCATGACGTTCGCAGCGCTTGTTTTATTACCTGTCTCTATACGTGCTTTTCGCAAAATACGCAGAGAAGATTGGAAGTCTCTTGTTGTAGTCGGGCTAGCAGGAAGTGGTATTCCTGCTTTTCTCTTTGCCAATTCACAAGTATTTCTGGACAGCGGCTTGGCAGGACTGCTCAACACCCTCACACCGCTCTTCACATTGCTCATTGGATTTTTCATCTTCAAGCGCCAAGTAATCGCCAATCAGGTCTTCGGCATTACCATCGGCCTCATTGGTGCGGTAGTGCTCATTTCTCTTAAAGGGTTTGGCCCCAGTTCCCACTGGGAGTACACTCTGCTCATCATAGCAGCCACAGTTCTTTATGGCTTGAGCGTAAACACCATTGCAGCACGACTCCAGCACATTCAGGCCATTGAGATTACAGCTTTATCCATGCTCATAGTAGGGCTTCCATGTGCCGGTTATGTTTTCTTCTCCGATGTGACGGGTGTCCTGAAAAATAACCCTACCGGTTGGGGGTCCTTGGGCTATGTGGCTTTGCTGGGGGTTGTTGGCTCAGCGGCTGCCAATATTTTCTTCTTTAAACTCACTCAGGAAACAGGAGCCATCTTCGCTTCCTCTGTCACCTATTTAATTCCTATTGTGGCCGTATTGTGGGGTGTTTATGATGGAGAAAAGCTCACCTTCATGCATGCCGTGTGTGGTGCAATTATTTTGGTTGGTGTTTGGCTGGTGAATAAAAAGCCGAACGGAAAATCTTTTCCGATTAAAGAAAAAGCGCAGATATAATATGTGCTCTTCATCACAAATGAGAAAATTAATTTTTACTCTTCAATACGAGCCATAAATCTAATTCCTATCAAACCCGGTGGGACTTCATTCACAGGTTGAAAAGAACACTCTCCTGATGTATTACTGCTCAACAACATTCCATTTTCAACTGTCAGTTCATAAACATTATCATATAGTCCTCTGATTTTGTTTCGTTTTCCTAATTGATAAACACCTTCTTTATAGGATGATGTAGATTGTTTACATGCCATTTCTATGACCTCTTTACTTGGCAATGTATAAACAACACTTTTTCCATATTTTAATGACACCAATTCGGAACGCCAAGTACAGTATTGATTAGCTTGCTCATAAGTGATTCCTACGACAGGATAATCATTGTACTTGCCGTATTTAAAAAACTCATCAGCAGAATAGGTACTGCACCAAGTAGCAGAATCGGGAAGTGAAGTGCGGTATTGTTCAGAATCTTTTCCGTACTTACTCCGCATATCAATAACATAGGAATACCATTCTAAGTTAGACATTTCAATTGCGTCTAAATAGTAGGAAGTGCCTTTGACCTTTAATGTTCCGGGTGGGTTTTTGCCCATTCCATCAAAACAATTAAGGACGAGCAGAAAAATTCCAAGTAATCTTATCATTGTCTTCAATTGTTATTTCTAAATTATAAACATCCTTAGCGGCAATTTTTCCAAAACCTGCGGTATTCAAATCGTGTCGTCTCTTGATTTCTGCCTCAGACTGTCCACCACGATATATTCCCCAAATAGTCAAATAAGCAATAACTCTTTCCTCAGGAGTGCTTTGAGTTGGCTCGTAAAAATCAGAACCAAACAAGAAATAAAATGTGTTTTCACTTATTTCAGCAGTACTGTATTTTCGGAGAGTGCCATCTAAATCATAAACCTCAAATGAGGAAACATGACCTCGAATAATTTCTCCACCAAACGGAGGAGGAGAGAGAACAAATCCGCTACCACTGCAATTCGATTGACCTTGACTTCTTGCTTCGCTTCTTGAACCCGCTGTTCCACTTGCGCTTCCGTCCTTACATTCCCAATGCCACCAACCTGTTGCGCCTGATTTCCATACTTTATAGTTTCTTGCCATAATTTAATGTTTAACAAATTTAACCACGACTTACTGAATAGTTTTAAACCAAAGAGCATCCGTTAAAAACTAAGAATAAGTGCGATAGTCTATGGTGAAAGTATTAAATCACATTAAAACTCCAAAAAATTGAGCTTTAAAAGTTGAAAACATTTGATTTTTGCTCCTTCCGCTTGGATTAAAGCAAAGTATGGCTACATTTGCACCCCTCTAAAATCGACTTTAGAGTTTTTCATTAACAATAAAACTTATACAACATGTACGCTATCGTAGAAATAGCAGGGCATCAGTACAAAGTACAAAAAGATCAACAGATTTTTGTAAACCGTCTTCAAAACGAGGAAGGAAGCAAAGTAAGCTTCGACCGTGTTTTGTTGGTTGATAACGGTGGCAAAATCACTGTTGGCGCCCCAGCTATAGAAGGTATGAAGGTGACCGCCAGTGTTCAGAAACACCTCAAAGGAGACAAAGTGATTGTTTTCAAAAAGAAACGCAGAAAAGGCTACCAAAAGAAAAATGGTTTCCGTCCTTATCTGACTGAATTGAAAATTGAATCAATCGGCTAATCCTATAGAAATCAATAGAGTTAATCATCCTCTAAAACCATAAAAGAAAATGGCACACAAGAAAGGTGAAGGTAAAGTAAAGAACGGACGCGAATCGGAAAGTAAACGATTGGGCGTGAAACTATATGGTGGTCAAGCCTGCGTTGCAGGTAACATTATTGTACGCCAACGCGGTACTCGCCACAATCCTGGCGAAAACGTAGGTATGGGTAAAGACCACACCTTGTATGCGTTGGTTAACGGTACTGTAGTATTCCGCAAGAAGAAAAACAATAAGTCCTACGTTTCGGTTATTCCTGCATAAGGAACGATCGGGCTGCGGCTTTCAATAATTTTTAAAACTCCCGATCTCGTTCTGATACGAGAGAGCGGGAGTTTTTTCTTTTTAGTACCCTTCAAATTACATATCACCGCCAAGACGTCAAGAGGACATTCTAATTCACTCAACATTTTGTTGTTCTTTGTGTCTCAACTTCTTTGCGGTATAACAAGACATCGATAAACCCATGCTACAAGTCAGCTATATCAGAGAAAACAAGGAACGCGTTCTGGCCGGATTAGCTAAGCGCAACAAAGACTTCAGTGCACAAATTGAAGAAATCCTCCGTCTGGATGATTTACGCAGAAAAACACAAAACGAGCTAGACACCAATCTGGCCGAGGTCAACAAAATCTCGAAAGAAATCGGTGAGATGTTCAAAAGCGGCAAACGCGAAGAAGCCGAAGCCTTGAAACCACGTGTATCTGCTCTGAAAGAAGTAGCCAAAGGTTTGGAAGAAACACTGAGCCAAACGGAGGAAGCTCAAAAGCAGTTACTCTACCAAATACCGAACGTGCCAAACGAAATAGTTCCTAATGGTACCAGCGCTGATGATAACCTAGAAGTTTATATCTGGGGAAGCAAGCCTGAACTAGGTGCATACAAAAAGCCGCACTGGGAACTAATCAATGAATATGACCTCATCGACTTTGAATTGGGAACTAAAATCACCGGTGCGGGTTTTCCTGTGTACAAAGGCAAGGGCGCCAGACTGCAACGTGCTTTGGTCAATTTCTTCCTGGATGAGGCCATGAAGGCCGGATACAAGGAGTACCAACCACCCATCGTTGTAAACGAAGCAAGTGGTTATGGTACCGGCCAGCTACCTGACAAAGAAGGCCAGATGTACCACATCGGTATAGATGATTTGTATCTTATACCGACTGCTGAGGTTCCGCTCACCAACCTCTACCGCGATGTAATCGTGAAAGAAGATGAACTTCCAATTAAGATGACAGGTTTCACACCTTGTTTCCGCAGAGAGGCCGGTAGCTGGGGAGCTCACGTGCGCGGACTCAACCGCCTCCACCAGTTTGATAAAGTGGAAATCGTTCAACTCACCAAGCCTGAACAATCCTATCAGATCTTGGACGAGATGGTAGAGCACGTGAAGATGCTCTTGCAAAAATTGGAATTGCACTTCCGCATTGTACGCCTATGTGGTGGAGATATGGGCTTTACCTCTGCCCTCACCTATGACTTTGAAGCATGGAGCGGTGCACAAGAACGCTGGTTAGAAGTAAGCTCCACTTCCAACTTCGAAACATTCCAAGCCAACCGCTTGAAGTGCCGTTACAAAGACAGCAATGGCAAAATGCAATTGGTACATACTCTGAACGGCAGCGCACTTGCATTGCCTCGCATTGTGGCTTCAATCCTCGAGAACAATCAGTCCGAGAAAGGAATTCGCATCCCAGAAGCGTTGATTCCATATACCGGTTTTGAATGGATTGAGAAATAAATCATGAACTCATTATTCAAAGATTTAAAGGTGGTGGACTTGTCCACGGTATTAGCCGGGCCAAGTGTCGCCACCTTTTTTGCTGAGTTGGGCGCACACGTTATCAAAATAGAAAACCCCAAAACAGGAGGAGATGTAACGCGTACCTGGAAGCTGAAGAATGAAGATGCAAACAGCAATATATCTGCTTACTTCTCTGCTGTTAACTACCACAAGCAATATCTTCAACTCGATATAGCATCGGAAGAAGGATATGCGAAACTGAAAGAACTCCTCAGTAATGCTGATATACTCATCACCAATTTCAAATACGGTGATGACGTCAAATTCAAATTAGAAGCTGAGCAAATAAGAGCCATCAATCCATCGATTATCTATGCAAAGCTCCGGGGTTTTGACAGCATACCAGAACGCGTAGCATATGATGTAGTGCTGCAAGCAGAGACCGGATATATGTATATGAATGGCACACCGGAAAGCGGCCCTGTAAAAATGCCGGTAGCCATGATGGACGTACTTGCGGCACATCAACTCAAAGAAGGTATTCTTTGTGCATTGTTCCAAAAAGCCAAGACAGGTAAAGGGGCTGTAGTTGAATGTTCGCTTGAGAAAGCGGGGCTCGCTTCATTGGTCAATCAAGCCACCAACTATCTAATGGGAGCTCATGTGGCGAAGCGAATGGGCTCATTGCATCCGAACATCGCTCCTTATGGTGATATCTTTTATTGCAAAGACGAAAAAGCACTTGTACTGGCGGTAGGAAGTCAAAAGCAGTTTGCCAAGCTGTGCGAATTACTTGGCAATCCTTCACTTGCCACACATCCTCATTTTGAGAACAATCAATTGCGTTTGATGCACAGGGATGCAATGTGTAAAGCATTGCAAGAACTCTTCATGGCACAATCTCGCGCTTATTGGATGGACTTGTTCATAAAGCACCATATACCGGCCGGTGCGATAAAAAGCATGAACGAAGTGATGCAAAATCCTATAGCTCAGGAAATGCTGCTGGAAGAAGATATAGATGGAGTGCAAACAAAACGCCTGGCTTCCGTGGCTTTTGCGCTGAAAACGCTGTAGCTATTCACCCAAAAAACCAAGTCCAAGTCCCGAATAGCGGATACAAAAATTATTTCTTCGGGATTTTAATCGAATAAGTCTTCTTGATTTTATTCTTCAAGACATTGTCTCGCAACCAGGGATTGTAAATTTTAAGTTCCTTGTAAGTGATGCCATGTTCCTTGGCAAGCTTCACCAAATCAACATCCTGTCCACCTATTTCAATAGTATCATATTTGTATGGCTGATACATATCAGAAGGGCGCATCACAAAACCATATTGATGCGCATTGTTCATGATTTCCTTCATTGCCAAGATGCGAAACACATAACGACTTGTCTCTTCATTGAGCAATAGGTCGTAATAGCTGTTTTCACCTTGTCTATCAATTTGTTTCTGGGGGCCATACATTCCGGAGTTGTAGGATGCTGCAGCCAATGACCAACTTCCGTATTTCTGATATGCTTGCTTGAGGTATTGACAAGCTGCTTGTGTGGCCTTCTCCACATTGTAACGCTCATCTACCTCACTGTTTATTTCAAGCCCATAACTCTTACCGGTTTCTTCCATAAACTGCCAGTATCCAGCTGCTCCTGCAGGAGATACCACATTCATAAATCCGCTTTCAATCAATGCGAGGTATTTAAAATCATCCGGAACTCCATTGGATGCCAGAATGGGCTCAATCACCGGAAACCATCTGTTGGCGCGTTTCAATGCGAGAAAAGTGTTGCTGTGCCAAAATGTATTGACCAATAACTCGCGATCCATGCGCTCTGCTACATCGGTAATCTCAAGTGGCACACGCTCACCGGCAAACTCCATTTTCTCAGGCAAGGGAATGGAATAAATGCGATAGTTATTGGCAATGTGTTCGCGATATGCATCGTTCTGTTCTTTAGTGGCCTTATCGCTGTGCTCCATGAAGCTATAGAGCACTAACATCATCGCGGCACTCAATATTCCGATGACTGCAGAAGTCAAATAAATTCTCTTCGGATTCATGTATCAAAGATGCTCGTGAATCCTCACAACAACAAGACAATTTTTGGGAAACATCAACAATGATTCCTTCAGAAGAAAGGATTCTCAACTTCACTTAGAAGCGGAAGTGCTTTATCCTTTTCAGAAAGAATTGGATCCGCCATCTCCCAGTCTATGCCCAATGCAGGATCGTTCCAACGCACACCTCTGTCATGTTCCGGACTATAATAATTGGTGCATTTATAAGAGAACAAGGTATCATCTTGCAACACGGCAAAACCATGTGCAAATCCTTCGGGCACGTAGAGCTGGGTCTTATTTTCTTCTGACAACACCATTTTGAAATGCTGACCATAAGTGGGCTCTGACTTGCGCAAATCTACCAGTACATCCAATACCGCTCCACGGATTACTCGCACAAGTTTGCCTTGTGATTTAGGAGGTATTTGAAAGTGTAAACCTCTCAATACCCCTTTCCGAGAAAGACTTTCATTATCCTGTACGAAAGTCACATTTAGTCCGGTTTCGACTCTGAAACGCGCTTCATTAAACGACTCCATAAAATATCCCCGTGCATCACCGAACACGTGAGGTTTTATGATCAGCAAATCTCTGAAAGGGGTATGTTCAATTGTCATTGCAAGGTTTTAAAAAATACGACTAAACGCGAGGTAGATAATGGAAGCCGATGATATAATGTTTACAATGGGCTGAATGTTTTCCACTATTTCACGACCTAATCGCGGAACAGGTTGTACATAGATAATATCCCCTGATTCAACGGCCGTATTTGCATACTTGATACCTTCAATCTTTGACAAATCGATTTGATAAACCTTGTATTCTCCGTCTTTTTTTCGGAACAATCGCACTTTGCCTGCATCGGCATTTGCTCCCAAACCTCCCGCCAAGGTAATGGCTTCAATGATACTTATCCCGTTACCGGTTAAGGGTACCACTTCACCTCTGCTATTGTTTCCTGCATATACCAAGGCTCTACGGTTTTCAACTCTTACCAGCACAAAAGTGTCATTGTAGCGCGATTCATAAAGCTCAGACAGATATTTTTGGGTTTCCGGAATCGTAAGACCATTTACGTTTACTTTCCCAATAAGGGGGAGTTCCACATATCCTTCACCATCTACGATGTAGTTCAAGGCGCTTCCCGTTAAGAATCGCCTTCCCTCACCACCACCGGTTGAATATTCTAACAACAATGCCCCATCATTTGTAAAAACGTTGATTTGCAAAATCGTATTCGGACCAATCCGGAACTCTTTACTAGTAGAGTCGGGGGACAATTCTTCGAAAACAAAATCCGTATCCGGTTGCAACATGAAGTCTCTGTTGATATAGCATGAAGAAAACCCACAGGCTATCATCAACATGAGTAGAATTAACTTGAAGTTCATACTTACAAAATGAGCTACTTAAAAAATGGGTGGTCAAAAGTAAGGATTGTGCATCTTTGACCGATATTGCAAATAACTGAATAACGAATGAAGAAAACATTGGTGCTAGGCGCCTCAGAAAATGAGACCCGGTACAGCAACATGGCAGTAAAACGTTTGCTGCAACATGGTCACGAGGTGATAGCGCTCGGCAAACGGAAAGGTAGGTGCCACGGAGTGGAAATACACAACACTCCTTTGCCTATTGAACAACTGGATACGATCACACTCTATCTCAACCCACGTAATCAGGCTAATTATTATGATTACATCCTGTCTCTACACCCACAACGCATCATTTTTAACCCCGGAACCGAAAACCCAGAATTGTGGGAAAAAGCAACTGCACAGGGAATTGCTTGTGTGGGAGCCTGTACATTAGTATTACTCAACACCAATCAGTATTAATCGTGTCAATTCGCGGAGAAAAGATTTACCTGCGCACAGTAATGAAGGAAGATGCCCCCATCATCCTTGATTGGGAAAACAATCCCGATTTTTGGGAAGTCACGGAAAACGAAGGACCTTTCTCTTTGGACGATATCAAGTACTTCATCGAAAACAGCAACTCCCTTGAAGACTCCGGACAGCTGCGCTATATGATTTCAACGCATTCTGGCCGTATCATTGGAGCTATTGACTTGTTCGACTTCGACCCGCTCTCTAGGTCTTCCGGAATAGGTATCTTGATTGCAAAACCTGAAGACCGCTCAAAAGGATTTGCAAGCGATGCACTGCTGACGCTCATCCGTCACAGCCGCAGTGGCCATCTGTTGAAACAGCTTCATTGCATCATATATCCAAGTAATATTGCGAGCATAAAATTGTTTAGCAGATGTGGATTTAAACATTCCGGAATTTCCACATTTAAGGATAAAGAAGTCCACCGCTATTCGCTTCAATTATGAAAAACAAAAAAATTATCGCGCTTTGTGTAGTAGGGTTGGCTGTGGCTGCAGCAGGAATTGCCTACAGCTTGTATGCTAAGATTTTTTCAGCAAATACAGCATTCAACGAAGACAAGAAAATCGTTTTTGTATTCGACTCCATATCGCTTGAATCATGGTTGCAGCTAACTGAAAATGCAGCGGTATTCAAGAATACCGATATTCTCCTCAAAACCGGCCAACTGAAAAAATTCAACCAACTCAAACCCGGGCGATATGCCATTCGCAAAGGCATGAACAGCAGTGCAATCATCAATCTATTGCGCAGTGGAACACAAGAACCCATCCGCTTTAGAACGGATAATGTCACAACACTGGAAGCCTTGGCAGGCAAGCTCGGCAAGAACATGCGCTATGATTCACTGAGCTATATACGCGCCTTCCGAAATCCTGAAAACTATCCCGATGCATCTTTCAATGACACAACGATTGCCTGCATCATTAAGCCTAATACCTACGAATTTTATTGGACCATTACTCCTGAGCAATTCATGGATAAGATGAAAGCTTACCATGAAAAATTCTGGACGGAAGAGCGGTTGAACAAAGCCAAACAAATTGGTCTCAACAAGAACGAGGTGGTGATACTGGCTTCGATAGTAAAGGCTGAAACCATGAAGACGGAAGAAGCTCCAAAAATTGCCGGACTTTATTTGAATCGCTTGCGTATTGGAAAGGCTTTGCAATCTGACCCGACAGCAGTTTTCGGAGCAGGACTGGCCCATGTTCAACGTGTGAAAAATGAAATTGCTGTTGAGTCCGCTTATAACACTTACAAAAGAATAGGCTTACCACCGGGTCCTATCAATTTCCCTGAAGACATTTATATAGATGCCGTGCTGCAGCCGGAAAATCACAACTATCTGTATATGTGTGCACAACCCGGAGGAACTGGCTTCCACAACTTCTCCAAGACCTTCGAGCAACATAGCGTCTATGCAGCACAGTATCGCAAATGGCTCAACCAGCAAGGTATTAAATAGTGTTTTTTGGAATGTCTTAGTTTGTGTATTTTCGCGCACCCAATTTGAGAATCGGGATGTAGCTCAGTTGGTAGAGTACACGTCTGGGGGGCGTGTGGTCGCACGTTCGAGTCGTGTCATCCCGACAAAATGGGAAGCAGCTATGCTTCCCATTTTTTTTCCGAAAATATTTTTCGGGATGTAGCGCAGTTGGTAGCGCGCCACGTTCGGGACGTGGAGGCCGCTGGTTCGAGTCCAGTCATCCCGACATGAATGACCTGCTTTTTAGCGGGTCATTCTTTTTATTCAGTATCCCCGACTATCACACTTAAAAATTTATCTGAATACCTAAAGCACCGTGTAATAACAAAAAATGCCGCGTGGACTACGCGGCATTTTTTCTATATCAAATTAGGATAATGCTATTCAATTGTAATGGTCTCTTCACTGGTGGTTTCCTCTTCAATCTTAATGATACCGGTACCGGAGAGATTTCCTTTGGTCACTTTCACATCTAGTACCGCAAAGCCGGCCTGACCTTTTTTGTAATACTCTGTAAAATCGTAGCTCACCTTACCCGCACCATTTGTTACCTGAGTCAAAGCACTGTTTTTAGAAGGATCGAAACGAGGACCACCCGCTGGACCAGGGCACTCAGAACAAGCTGAATATACTACCACCGTTGCTCCCGGTACCGGAGCACCGGTGTTGTTCACTACTGTAATGGTTGCAATGGTCTTTTTATCCTTTTTGCAACCCGCAAAGGTGATTGCCAAAACAGCTATAATGATGAAAGTAAAATAGCGATATGTAGTATTCATTTTCATAGGCAGATGGAGTGCTTTTCAGCGTAACAAAGAAAAGCAAATTTGAGTGAAATTTTATTATTTGAAAAATTCGTTTATAAGAGCTTAATGTTCAAAAAGTTGTATTCCCACCAGACAATGACCCGAAATGGCATGATCCATCCTTAGCAATTTGTTATCACCGCTGACCAAGCGTGGTAGGGGTTGATTAAATTCGCGCTTCATTTTTTTCAATTTCAACAAAAACAATGCGTAGACTACTTTTAGTACTATTTAGTTGTATATCAATTGTTGCTCTGAGTGGAGCAAGCGGTTGCAAAAACAAACAAAAGACACAGGAAACAACATCCTCTACCTCCACTGAAGCGGTTTCTGAGACTCCTGCAGTACAAGAAGAAGTGCTTCATGAGGAGCCCGTTGCCTATGATATAAACGATACAGCTGCCAAAGTGCTTATCAAAACCAAATTTGGTGACATGGTGGTATTGCTCTATAACGAGACACCATTGCACAAAGCCAACTTCCTGAAACTGGTAAGTGAAAAATATTATGACGATTTGCTCTTCCACCGCTGCATTAAGAATTTCATGGCGCAGGGTGGTGACCCTAACAGCCGTGGGGCATCCCTCAACCAATACTTGGGCACCGGTGGACCGGGTTATACCATTCCTGCTGAGTTCAATCCTAAATACATTCACAAGAAAGGGGCACTCTGTGCTGCAAGACAAGGAGACCACGTGAATCCAGAGAAACGCTCCAGCGGCAGCCAATTCTACTTGGTACAAGGTACCAAGTTGAACGATATGCAATTGTCTCAAATGGAATCCTATGTGGCGCAAAAAATGCCCGGTTTCAAATACACTGACGAGCAACGCAACATCTATAAAACCATTGGTGGTACTGCCCAACTGGACATGGACTACACCGTGTTTGGTGAAATCATCTCCGGTCTGGATGTACTGGACATGATACTCGCACAACCCACCCAACAAGGTGATCGCCCTATCGAGGACATTACCATGAAAATGGAAATCATCAAATAAGCCTTCAAGGAAGAATGCAAGAAAAAATCAATCAATACCTGGCTGAAGTAGAACAATACTCTACACAAGTCCGTGAAGAAATAGAAAATTTCAGAATCAAATACCTAGGGCGTAAAGGGATACTCAATGACCTCTTTGAGGAGTTCAAAACCATTCCGAATGAACTTAAACGCACCATGGGCCAAGAACTGAACAAGCTCAAAACAGCTGTTCAGACAAAGCTTGAAACCCTGCAACAACAAACTGCAAATTCAAGCCACACACGCGCAACAGGCGAAGACCTTACCCGTCCGACAGGTGCTATGCCCTATGGATCTCGCCACCCGCTTTCCATCGTGAGAAAAGAAATCCTGGATATCTTCTCACGCATTGGTTTCACAGTGGCTGACGGACCGGAAATCGAAGACGACTGGCACGTGTTCTCCGGACTCAATTTCCCACCGGAACACCCCGCCCGTGATATGCAGGATACTTTCTTCATAGAGAAAAACCCTGACATGGTATTACGCACGCATACCAGCAGTGTGCAAGTGCGCATGATGGAAAACAATAAACCACCATTGCGCATTGTAATGCCGGGAAGAGTTTATCGCAATGAGGCCGTAAGCGCTCGTGCACACTGCCAATTCCATCAGATTGAAGGCTTATACATTGATGAAGGTGTATCATTTGCCGATATGAAACAAACACTTCAGTACTTCACACAAGAGTTTTTCGGCAAAGCAAAAATTCGTCTGCGTCCCTCCTACTTCCCCTTCACGGAGCCAAGTGCTGAGATGGATGTATATTGGGGCCTGAACAGCGAAGCTGATTACCGCATCACAAAAGGCACAGGTTGGCTGGAAATTATGGGATGCGGCATGGTGGATCCTGCCGTACTCCGTGCCAGTGGTATTGACCCTGATAAATACAGCGGATTTGCCTTTGGCATGGGCATTGAGCGCATCGCCATGCTACGTTATCAGATAGATGACTTGAGAATGTACTTCGAAAACGATGTGCGCTTCCTCAAGCAGTTCTAGCTCAATTGTCAGACCTGCTCCCCCAAAGAGGTTCCGACAAATAATCTGAAACTACGCATAAGCAGGTGCGAAGGCTAATACACGAAAAACCGTTTTAGCGCGGCTTAAAATATATTTGCACCCATACATTTTGTAGTTATTTGAAAAACATGGCAACAGATACAGCCACAAAAAAATCTAGTGTGAAAAAGAACACAATCGGTACTGCAAAACCTGCAGGCACATATCCCAAGGAGAGTTATATCAAATGGTATCGCGAGATGCTCTTGATGCGCAAGTTTGAAGAGAAATGCGGTGCTCTCTATATCCAACAGAAATTCGGTGGATTCTGCCACTTGTATATTGGACAAGAAGCTATTCTTTCCGGTATGATGGAAGTTATCCGTCCTACCGACCGCGTTATAACCGCATACCGCGACCACGCGCATCCACTCGCTATGGGAAGCGACCCTAAGAAAGTAATGGCTGAGCTATATGGTAAAATAACAGGGCTCTCCAAAGGAAAAGGTGGCTCCATGCACATGTTTGACAAAGAAAAAAACCTCTTTGGCGGACACGGAATTGTAGGTGCTCAAATCCCGATGGGTGCTGGTATTGCATTTGCCGATAAATACAACAACAACGATAACGTAACGCTTTGCTTCTTCGGAGATGGTGCAGCTCGCCAAGGAGCGCTTTATGAGACCTTCAACATGGCTATGACCTGGAAGCTGCCTGTGATTTTCATTATTGAAAATAACAACTATGCAATGGGTACTTCCGTTGCACGCACTTCCAACGTTACAGACCTTAAAACACTAGGAGCTTCATTCGAAATGCCTAGCTTCACCGTGAACGGTATGAAACCAGAAACGGTGGCAGATGCCATTGCTGAAGCCGCTGCAAGAGCTCGTGCAGGTGAAGGTCCTACCCTTTTGGATATTCAAACCTACCGCTACAAAGGCCACAGCATGAGCGACCCTCAGAAGTATCGTACCAAAGAAGAAGTAGCAACTTACCAGCAACAAGACCCCATTGAATATGTACTGAAAGTCATTCGCGACAACAAATGGATGACAGAAGAGCAAATCGCTTCAGTGGAAGAGGAAATCAAAAATCAAATTGAAGAAGCTGTGAAATTTGCTGAAGAATCTCCGCTTCCAACTGCTGACGAGCTATACAAAGATGTCTATACACAAGAAGACTATCCTTTTGTGATGGACTAAAGCGCTTGTTGTAAAAGTGAGAATCATTGAATCATAGATCTCTTTCTGAGAAAGTAAAATTTTTGAATAGAATAAACGAATGGCTGAAATAGTAAGAATGCCTAAGCTCAGCGATACCATGACCGAAGGAACGGTAGCTGCATGGCATAAAAAAGTAGGAGATAAAGTGAAGAGTGGTGAACTCCTCGCAGAAATCGAGACCGATAAGGCAACAATGGAGTTCGAATCCTTTCAGGACGGTGTGCTCTTGCACATAGGTGTAGAAAAAGGAAAAACCGCTCCTGTAGATTCTATCTTGGCTATTCTTGGTAAAGAAGGCGAAGACATCAGCGCCCTGCTCAATGAATCTACTCCGGCTGCCGCTCCTAAAGAAGAGAAAAAAGCCGAAGCTCCTAAAGCAGAAGAGCCTAAGGCTGCCGTGAAAGAAGTTGCTCCTGTTGAAGCCAAAGCCTCTACACCGGCTCCTGCTTCCACCGGTGGCCGTGTAAAAGCTTCTCCGCTGGCTAAAAAAATCGCAGAAGAAAAAGGAATTGATATCAGCCGTGTTGCCGGTAGTGGCGACAACGGTCGCATTATCAAACGCGATATTGAAAACTTCACTCCCGGTAGTGGTGGCACTACTGCACCGGCTTTTGTGGCCGCAGGTACTGAAAGCTACACCGAGGAGAACGTTTCTCAAATGCGCAAAACCATTGCTCGCAGACTGGCTGAAAGCAAATTCTCAGCGCCTCACTTCTATCTCACCATGGAGATTGATATGGACAACGCTATCAAAGCGCGCAAGTCCATCAATGAGATGAGTGAAACCAAAATCTCGTTTAATGACATGGTGGTTAAAGCCGCGGCTATGGCATTGCGCAAGCATCCAAAAGTGAACTCATCCTGGAGAGGTGAAACCATCCGCTATAATGAACACATTCATATAGGTGTTGCTGTCGCGGTAGATGAAGGATTGTTGGTTCCTGTTGTTCGTTTTGCCAACGAGAAGGGCCTTGCACAAATCGGTGCCGAAGTAAAAATGTTTGCCGAAAAAGCGAAGAACAAAAAACTTCAACCGGCAGATTGGGAAGGCAACACCTTCACCATTTCTAACTTGGGCATGTTCGGCATTGAAGAGTTCACTGCAATCATTAACCCACCAGATGCTTGCATCTTGGCTGTGGGGGCTATCAAGTCTACTCCTGTAGTGAAAGGCGGGCAAGTAGTTCCGGGCAATGTAATGAAGGTGACCTTGAGCTGTGACCACCGCGTAGTGGATGGTGCAACAGGCGCGGCATTTCTTCAAACACTCAAATCATATCTTGAGAATCCGGTAATGATGTTGGTGTAACATCCCAACTCCAAAAAGAAATACAACCAAAAAGGCAGCTCATTAGGCTGCCTTTTTTATTGCATTATCGTTATAGAAACAGTTATTTGACAAATGGCTCTCTCAAAATGGTCTTCAATTTATCAGGAGCCGTTTTGCGAAAATCTGAAAGATAGATTTCATGATGATGACCACCTCGCTTTAAATGATGCCCGTTCATGAAGGCTTCTATTTGTCTTAAACTTTCGCGCTCTGTTGAGAAGGGACCGATGTGCATCATCTGAACACTAGTGCCTTCATTCATCTCAAAGTATTCCACATCTTTCACCTTTACATCTTTCTTCTTTTTCAAGGCCAGTTCTTTGCCTGATTCTACATCCTCTTTTGTAACAAAATCCGGAATGCGAATAAGCAAGCGATATTCCCATTCGCTACGAGGCACCTCCACAGCTGAAGACTCAATTGTTTGATTCGGAAAACGAATTTCATCAAACCACCACAACCCTTCCAGTTTAGGAACTACAAAATCCATTTGTTTCTCTTTCATCTGAAACTTAATGGTGTATGCCGTTGAGTACAGTGCCGCTATATTCTTGGAAAACATTTCTTCTGAAGGATCGCCTTTACCAACTATCGAGAGATATCGACACGCTCCGATTTCTACTATATGAGGTTCCGTTTTAGCTGTATAGTACGCTTTATCCGTCTTGGTTAAATCAACTTTTTTCATGGGATATCTGCTTTAGAGCAAATGTTAGATTTAACCGTGACATATGTATGTCAGGAGTAAATACATCTTATCCAAGATTTTCAGCCAATTCCTTTAGCTTCTCATTCATCGCGCGGAAGCCTTGTTCGGTTTTGCTTAGGTCTATCATGGATACCAGCAACCCGCTGAATTTTTCGCGTTGAATAAAATGAACCGATCCATCTGCGTTAGGTTGTAGCTCAAAGATGTGATGACCATCAAACAACCCTCTGATTAATAATTTCCCTAACCAAGAAAATTCTTTATGCTCGATCAATGATTTTACCTCTGGGTTGAACTGCATGGCCTTTCCTTCGGAAGGATGAATTTTCACCTTGAGTTTTCCGCCTTGGACACGATTGCCGGAGATCTTTTTGATAAATGGATTCCACTTAGGATAAGCTTCAAAATCCATGAGGATAGACCAAATCTTTTGAGGTGTGGCATTAATTGTAATTGCGGTAGAGATTTCCTTTTTCATGTGTGGTTTGTAATTGACACCGCAAAAGTCCCCTGTTAAGTCCCGTTTGGTTTTGACAAAAGTCAAGAGGATTTCTCTAAGGTCTTTTTACGTATCCTACTAAAGGTTTCAGGTGTCATCCCCAACATAGAAGCGATGTATTGCAACGGAACATCTTGGAACAATGGCTTGTTTGTTTCAAACCACAGTTGATAGCGCTGCTCGGCAGTCATGGCCAAATGCTGCACGATGCGCTCCTCCATCACAGCAAAACATTTTGCAATGAAAAGCTTTTCCAACTCTTGCCACTTAGGAACAACATGTGCTATGTTTTTATAATCGCTGTAGTCTATCACAAAAAGTTCGCAATCGGTAATGGCTTGGATATTCCATCGTGCAGGCTGTCTGAAAAGAAATGCAGAGAGGTCAACGGTAAAATACCCTTTAGATGAAATCCATTTGGTGACTTCTTTATCACCCAATTCAAAATGCTCGCGCATGTAGCCCGATCTTACGAATCCGAGTTTGTCACAATATCGGTCGCGCTTTACGAAATACTCTCCCTTTTCCAATTGAACCGGATGGAAGTATTTGGTTATCTCTACAAGTTCTTCCTTGCTCAATGGGAAGTAAGCATGAATATAATGTTCTAGCTCTGTCAACATCGGTATCTTTCCTGCATCAGTGCGGCACCTTGTTACATATCATCCATTATTTGGCCAACGCCTTTCTTACAGCAGGTGCTACCACTGTACCGAACAATTCAATGGACTTCATAATCATGGAATGGCTTGGAGCCCCTACGTCCATTTGTGCAACAAAGCGTGTATGACCGAACCATTCATGCTGCAATAAAATCTTATCGATGATTGCATTGGGCTCACCAATGAAATAAGCTCCTTCCCTATCAGTTGAATTGAGATAGACTTGCTTGGGAAGTCCACTCCAACCGCGCTCTCTGCCAATCTTATTGATTTGTGCGGCATAATAAGGATAGTAAGTATCCTTTATTTCTTCGGTTGCTCCGATAAATGTATGCGAGTTAATAGCCACTTGCATTTTGGCCGGGTCATGACCAAATTGCTTGTAATTCTCTTTGTAATAATCCACCAGCGGTTTGAAATTATAAGGTGCCCCACCGATGATTGCGAATGTAATAGGAAGCCCCAAGCGCGCTGCACGCAAAACGGAATTAGGAGTACCGCCCACCGCTATCCACACCGGGATATGTTCCTGATAGGTTTCAGGATAGATGGTCGCATCATTCAATCGCTGAGTGAACTTGCCTTGCCAATTGATGTTTTTTCCTTTGTTCTGTTGTATCTCAAGTAGCATAGCCAGCTTCTCTTCAAACAACACATCGTAGTTATGGAGCTCAAAACCGAATAAAGGAAACGACTCGATAAAACTTCCTCTACCGGCCATGATGTGCACACGACCTTTGCTGATATTATCAACCATGGCAAAGTCTTCATAAACTCGCACCGGGTCTGTTGAACTCAACACGGTTACTGCCGAACCGAGTTTAATCTTCTTGGTAATCGCAGCAGCTGCACTGAGAAATATCTGAGGCGATGTGATGGCATAATCCTCGCGGTGATGCTCCCCTACTTCGAAGACATCTAGACCAACTTCATCTGCGAGCTTCACCTGCTCCAACATTTCACTGAGGCGTTGCGAAGGCGAAAGTTTGACTACTGTAGGATCCACTCCTACATCGCCAAACATGGATATCCCTAATTCCATTGTGTAAGGACAGATTAAATTACTTTCATTATTCTGGGACAAGAATAGACAGGCTAGCGGCTTGAACCCAATTGTAGTTGATTTATTTGTGATAGCGCTTCACTATCATGGAGCGGATATTATCATACCCTCCGGCTAACATTATTGCACCGGGAAACATTAATAATGAAACACTACACTGCATGAGGAATTCCCTTAATCCTGCATCAAACAACACAACCGAAGGAAGCGCAAGAAGCATAATCAATAATAAATTGAACATCCAAAACCACATGCGGTTGCTGACATAATGCAGTAGAAAACGCTTCCTCAATTGCTTCATGTTACCGGTGTTAATACAGCAAAGATATCAAAACCGTTGATGTTTCTACAGGGAGCTCTTCACCTCGCTACGACCATCGGAATGCTGAGCAAAACGCGGTCTGCTGCGATCATGCACTTGGTCATATCGAGGCCAAGGCCATCCACCAAATCTTGTTTTATGAAAATCCTCAAAGGCCTGCTGAATCTCTTCTTTTGTATTCATCACAAACGGACCGTACTGCATTACCGGCTCATTGATAGGCTTTCCTTGTAAAATGAAAATGCTCGCAGCACTGGATGTGGTCCTTAATGTGGTAGGAATTTTTGCATCGAGATAAGCACCGTGATACTTGCTCAGTTTGGTTTCATTGATCAGCAACTCAGCACCTTCATAAAAGTACAGACTCCGATTCAATACGCCATTGCTCACTGGCAATGTGACTTGTGAATTGGGCTCCATCTTAATGTTGACGATGAGCACTTCGTTGCGTTCATCGGCTGCCCATGAGTTAGGTGGTGGTGCTACTGCCTTATCCTTACCCCATTTGCCGGCAATCAACTCTACCAATACTTTCTTATTATCAAATCTTAGGTATGGAATGGACTCTCTCCACAACATCTTGAAGTGCGGCTCCACCATCTTGTTCTTTTTAGGAAGGTTCAACCATACCTGAAACAATTCCATCGGGTTCTCTTCTTTATCTGAAATAAGGGGGAACATTTCAGAGTGCTGAACGCCTTTACCGGCAGTCATCCATTGCACATCTCCGTTGCCATATCGTCCGGCAGCTCCCAAAGAATCAGCATGATCCACAATTCCTTTTCTCACCACTGTGACCGTTTCAAAGCCACGGTGTGGATGCCCCGGGAATCCCGGTACCACTTTTCCGTGATACATTCTGAAACCGTCTTTGATGATAAAATCATCACCCAACTGGCGCCCCTTGAAATATGATTTAGCCGGTCCCATGTTTTCATTGCCCACCGGAAAATGATCTTCGTGGTGTACACAAAACAAAAACGGATCTTGTGTATCCCATTGAAAACCCAATGGAAATTGACGCTTTACAGCCGTCTGTTCACTCTCAGCCGCGCCTTCCGAATTCAATTCACGGGACGAATTTTCGTCCTTGTCCTTGGCGGCAAACAACCATGGAAATGAAAACAATCCGATTGATGCCGCAGCCAACCGCTGCATTGCGTTTCTTCTGGTGAGACCTTTTGCCATGTCTGATGATATTAATAGTGCTAACAAATGTATCAGCACCACCCTAAAGAAAGCCTTGCAGTAAATCAAGAAAACGAATCCAACCCATTCTATAAAGAACATTCCATATTACTCACTAAAATCAAAAAACTTGTCAGTGTTGTTACAGCATTTCTCACGAAGCTTATATGAGCCAAGCAATATGCAACGATGACCCAAATGCATACAATGATTCCCCCATTTACAATCAACACTTTTGAATCCGATAATTATTCGTTAAACAAAAAATTCTTCAATCATGAGAACAAATCGAAACCGCTCGAACAGCGACAACAGTTCAAATAGACGGGACGACATGAGATCACGTGACAATCGTGACCAAGGCATGTCCGAATACGACCGCAGATACGACAGTCGTTATGGTAATAACAATGATCGTAATGACCGTCCTTCATCCAATCCATCATGGAGAGACGATGACGACCGTGATCAACGCATGAGATATAATGATGATGATTACGATTACAATCGTTCTTCAAGAGGTTATTACGATGACTCACGCGATGATCGCTCTCGCAATTCATATGACAACGACAATCGCAACTTTCGCGATAGTGACGCAGGAGATTACTTCCGCGATTTGAACGATGAGCGCTATGACAACAGAAGAAGCCAGCGGTCTGAAGGCAACATGCAGGGAGACCGTGGCTACCGTGATGACCGCAGAGGCGATGATTCATCCCAACGCTACAGCAATCACAATGATGATTACCGCGGACGTGGCCAATACGATCCGGGAAGCAACCAGCGCAATTCCGACAACTGGGGTGGTCGTGATGAACGCAGAGGAAATCAACGTTCACAATACGATTCTCATGCGAGCCATGATCGCAGTAGAGATGCACGTCATTATGGCTTTGGCTCTGAGCGTTCTGATCGCAGAGGTCGCGACCTATAAACATGCATTTTTCTCAGCAACATGTTACCACTATTCATTTTACGAAGCGAACTTAAAAACTAAAAACAATGAAAAAATTAATAGCCATCGCAGCTTGGGTATTCAGCATGAATATCCTGTTTGCACAAACAACTACAACAGACTACAACTCTGTTCCTAACAACGTGTCACAACAGTTCACTAAAGATTACCCCAACTCCAATGCAGATTGGGTGGTAGATGGTGACAACAATTACATGGCTGAATTCAAAAACCCAACCACCAAAGGCGCTACGATTGTAGTATATGATCGTGATGGCCGTTTGGTACGTACGGAGTCTGAATTGGCAGAAAATTCGTATCCAAAAGAAATCGACAACTATTATTCTAAACAATTCCCAAACACTAAGTACAAAGTTTGGAGCAGTAAAGATGCAAGAGGTACAGCTACCTATTACATCAAACACAATGGAGATGTCCATTGGTTTGATAAGGATGGGAAATACACTTCTTCTAAACGCGAGAGTACTTATCGGAAGGTGAAGCCGATGAAATAATTTACTGCTTTAAACATGTAAGGAGAACTACAATTGTAGTTCTCCTTTTTTTTATGTGCGAATTATAAAACTGACCGATTGCTATTATCCATTGATTATTTCACCACCGTTGGGATGCAAGAATTGTCCTGTGATGTAGGATGCATCATCAGAAGCTAAGAACACAAAACAAGTGGCGACTTCGACCGGTTCACCAGCACGGCCCATGGGAGCTTCACTACCGAAAGTGGCAACATCTTTTGCTTTGAAACTGGCAGCAATGAGTGGTGTCCAAATGGGGCCGGGCGCTACACCATTCACACGAATGCCTTTATCCTTTAATGAAGCAGAGAGCGATCTTGTGAATGACACAATTGCCCCCTTGGTAGCTGCATAGTCTATGAGATGACCACTACCACGATAAGCCGTAACGGAGGCAGTATTGATAATACTACTTCCTTCAGTCATGTGTGGCAAACAAGCTTTGACAAGGTAAAACATCGCAAAGACATTCACCGCAAACGTCTTTTGTAACTGTTCATCCGAGATATTCAATATACTCTCTTGTGGATAATGAATACCGGCATTGTTCACCAATACATCCACTCTGCTATAGTGCTTGACTACTTGCTCCACAGCAGCCATACAATTCTTTTCTGAACTAATGTCTGTAGGAATAAGAAGACAGGTCTTCTCTGTGAGTTCGAAGATGGTTGCAGCCGTTTCGTCAGCATCCTTCTGCTCATCGGCAGTATAGATGATTGCAACTTCTGCTCCTTGCAATGCAAAGTTGATAGCCACTGCTCTTCCAATACCACTATCCCCGCCTGTGATCAGCGCAATTTTATCCGTCAGTTTAGGATAGACAGCCGATTGCGGATAGTAGGAAACTGGCTTAGGCTCTAACTTCCACTCGGCACCCGGCTGCATGCGCTGCGACTGTGCAGGACGCTCCTTTTCTTTTTTTCCCGGCTTCTGCATGAGATGATGGATTGATTATTTCTTTTTTTTCTTCGGAATCTTGGCACCTGTTTCGCGTGCTTCACTCAGCGCTATCGCAACCGCTTGCTTGCGGTTCGTCACCGTATCTCCGCTACTTGACTTCAAGGTACCATCCTTGAACTCGCCCATCACCTTACTGATTTTAGCTTCCCCCTTCTTCTTAGAAGGGGATTTGCTTGCAGACTTTTTCGTTGCTGTTTTCATGACAATTGCTTTTAGTGTTTCACTACGAAAAGTATCCGTCATGAAAGAGCTGTCCATTACATGCTTATATCGATTGATTGTAGGAAATCCTTGGTGCTTACACGAAAAGAAGCGTGAGTTTTGATTTCAGATGTTGAATAGAGATGCTACCTCTTTGAGCGATGAGACAAAAACCATCCGTCCTGCGCGATTACTTTCTCGAATAAAATCGCTGAGGCTTTTGCTTTCATACTTCTCATATTCACCAAGGATGGCTAATCGCATTTTATAATTTGAAAACTTCTGAAGGACTTCTCCTGCCAGACCGGTGCGCAAATCGAAAAATTCCGGTGTTAGGTTCTTTTGATGCAAAATGATACCATCATAGCCTTCATAATAGAGTGACCCCAGAAGATCCAATGCCGTTTCGGCATCCGTCACTACTGTTTCATTCGAGATGATTTCAGCAAAGCGCAAGGCGTTTATGTCGTGTGGTTGGATGGTCATTGTTTTTTTATTGGTTGCGATAAAGGCGAAACAAAAAAGGGAACATCGCTGTTCCCTTTTTGTGTGTCTTGCAGAGAGAGCGGGATTCGAACCCGCGATACCCTTTTGGAGTATACACACTTTCCAGGCGTGCTCCTTCAACCACTCGGACATCTCTCTATTAAAGCCTCCTCTCATCTGAGGAGGGGTGCAAAAGTAATCAATCCTTTTCTTTTTCAAAATGTGTTTCTACGCATTTCCGAAATGCGCCAAAATTTTATCGGCCAGCACACTGCTGAGTTTGTAGTAAGACTCCACCGTCCATCCTGCGATGTGCGGGGTCAGCACCGTACGGGGCGACTGAATGAGGTACTGCATTGGTTCGGGCAACTCATCGGTTTCTAGGCCTTCAAGCGAGGCTTTCTCATACTCCAGAACATCCAGACAAGCACCGGCCACCTTGCCTACTTTCATGGCCGCCACGAGTGCCTCAGTATCCACATTCTTCCCGCGGGCAGTATTGATGAGAAAGATATTTTTTGCAAATCCCTGAAAGAAAAATGCATTTGCATAGTGGATGGTTTCCTCCGTCTGTGGTAAGTGCAGGCTCACTACATCCGCTTGCTGCTGCAGCTCCTTCAAGCTCACTTCCCGCACAAGTTCATTGCCAAAATTCTCTTTGTATTTATCGTGTGCAATCACCTTGCAACCAAAGCCGGACAAGCGCTTTGCAAAGGCACTGCCCATAACTCCATATCCAATTATGCCCACTGTAAGCTGCTCCAATTCGAGACCTCGGTTTTCTTCACGTTGCCAAAGCCCATCACGCACTTCGCGGTCTGCCTTGTGCAAATTGTTGAGCAGCATGAGCAACATGCCAACTGCCTGTTCCGCTACAGCAGTGCTGTTCCCTTCGGGGGAATTGAATACTTGGACTCCCTTCGCTTTGGCATACTCCACATCGATGTTTTCCAATCCCGAACCTGAACGGGCGATAAACTTGAGCTGACCGAATGCATCGAGGGCTTCGGCATCCAAGGTGATTCGGGAGCGAACCACTACACCAAAGTATTCATGTGCAGAAGCAAGGATTTCAGCGCGACTGGCTGTAAAACGTTCTTCACAGACATAGCCTGCGAGCAGCAATCGCTCTTTCAATACTTCATGAACAGTATCGATAAAGAGAATTTTTTTCATGAGCATATTTTTATCCGGCTACGCTATCCAGACTATCAGCGACTCAGCCAGTTCTGACCAGCGAATTTCGCCAATCTTTCCGGATACATAGTTGCCCACAGCAAAATAGATGATCAGCCCAAAGATGTCATTGAGGGTTGTAACGAACGGACCGGTAGCCAATGCAGGGTCAATATTGAACCGGTTGAGCGTCATCGGAATCCAAGTGCCGAAGAAACTCGCAAACAATATTACGAAGAACAGGGCAATTCCTGCTGTGATGCAAAGCGACAAATCAATGTGGAATAGCAAACTTACAAGCAAGATGATGGTGGAACAGATGATTCCGTTAATCAATCCTACACGGAGTTCTTTCCAGAGCTTTTGCCACAGCGTCTCGTCCAGGGCACTTTGGTTGGCCAAGGCTTTTACCACAAGAGCCGCTGACTGGATACCTACATTTCCTCCCATCGCAGCAATGAGCGGCATGAAGATGGCCATCTCCGGATGTTGTGAAATATCAAAAATGCCGATGATGTTAGCTGAAACAACCCCCCCAGCCATACCGATGAGCAACCAAGGCAAACGCGCGCGGGTAAGCGTAATCACGTTATCGCTATACTCAACATCCTCGGAGATACCACTTGCCATCTGGTAGTCCTTGTCCGCTTCTTCCTTGATGACATCCACTACGTCATCGATGGTAATACGGCCGAGCAACATACCGCGATCATCCACCACCGGCACTGCTACGAGGTCGTATTTCTCCATGACGTTCGCTACTTCCTCAGCAGTGGCATGGACGTTCACTGAGCGTACTTTTTCTTTATCAAAAAGCTCACGCAAGGTGGTGCGCATGCTTTGTGACGCGAATATCATGTTCTTCACGCTCAACGTCCCTTGCAAGATATTCTGATCATCCACCACGTAGATGGTGTAGATATTATCGAGGTCTTCCGCCTGTTTGCGCATTTCGCGAATGGCCTGCGACACGGTCCAATTTTGATTGACAGCCACCAACTCTGTTCCCATGAGAGCACCAGCGGTACCTTCTTCATAGGTCATAAGGTCGATGATGTCGCTGGCCTGCTCCTCATCCTCCAACAATGCAATTACCTCTTCCTGCTTTTGCTCTGGAAGCTCGGCAATCACGTCAGCCGCGTCATCCGTATGGATGTTCTCAATAAGAATGTCGGCAATCTCACGGCTCGTCAAGCTGGACAAGAGCTTCTCACGCACGTCTTCATCCAACTCCAGAACTACTTCCGCAGCCTTTTCCTCGTCAAGAAGTTTGTAGATGTAAACCGCTTCTTCGCTACGCAGCTCGTTGATGAGCTCGGCAATATCCGCTGCGTGAGCATCAGCTATTGCTTCCGTTATGACACGATCCTTTCCCTCCGCGATCCAGATACGCAGATTAGCCAAGAGCTCTTTGGTGAGTACAAATTGCATAAATGACTACTGTCGTCCATTAATGGGGAAAAAATTGTTGGGAGCGCGAAGGTACTACGTCACTTCTTTTATTGCGTCAAAAAATGTAGTTCGGGACCAAGTTTTTTATCGCTGTTAAGTCTTCGCAAACCATTGGGTGAACTTGGCGACAACATGAATAGCCATAGCTTTCTTCTAGTACCTTCGCCCCGCTTTCTAATTTATCATCGAGCGATTTGGAACAAGAACAGATTAAACGTGTAGCCATCCTTGGTAGTACCGGTAGCATCGGAACTCAAGCGCTGGAAGTGATTGCAGCACAAAAAGAATACTTGCAAGTGGAAGTGCTCACCGCGCACAACAATGCGGATTTGCTAATTCAGCAGGCCATTGAGCACAAGCCCAACAGTGTTGTTATTGGTGATGAATCAAAATACCAATACGTAAAAGAAGCACTTTGGAACCACCACATCAAAGTGTTTGCTGGTCAAAAGGCCTTAGTACAAATCGTTGAAAGTTCTGAAATTGACATCGTGCTCACGGCACTGGTAGGAGCTGCAGGATTGGAGCCAACCATCCATGCAATTAAATCCAAAAAACATATTGCTCTTGCAAACAAAGAGACCTTAGTGGTAGCAGGTGAGTTGGTTACCAAACTTGCTCGCGAAAACGAGGTCAACATCTATCCCGTGGACAGTGAGCACAGCGCCATCTTCCAATGTTTGGCGGGCGAATGGCACAACCCGATTGAGAAGATTTATCTCACGGCAAGTGGTGGTCCTTTCAGGGGGAAAGACATGGAGTTCCTTTCCAAAGTCACCAAAGAGCAAGCTCTCAAACATCCCAATTGGACCATGGGAGCCAAGATTACCATTGATTCATCAACGCTCATGAATAAAGGGCTTGAAGTCATCGAAGCCAAATGGCTGTTTCATCTCAAATCTGAGCAAATAGATGTAATTGTGCATCCGCAAAGTATCATTCACAGCATTGTGCAGTTTGAAGATGGCAGCATGAAAGCTCAGATGGGACTACCGGATATGAAACTGCCCATTCAATATGCGCTTGGTTATCCGCATCGCCTCAAGGCAGATTTCCCGCGTTTCAACTTCCTCGATTATCCAACACTCACATTCGAAAAACCCAATACAGAAAATTTCCGCTGCCTGCATCTTGCGTTCGAAGCAATGAACAAAGGCGGTAACATGCCGTGTATCATGAATGCGGCCAACGAAATTGCCGTAGCCAAATTCCTTCGTGACGAAATAGGCTTCTTGGATATTGCCGCAAATGTGGAGGCTGCGATGGAAAATGTTCCGTTTATCTGCACTCCTACATTGGAAGATTATCTGGAAACGGACCAACGTGCAAGAGCGTTCGTACAAGGCTAATCCTTGTGCGATGATATATGGTAATCCTTTTTTCTTAAGCCGCAGAAGCTTGCTCCTTGCGTGTGATGAGCAAAGCGTAAATCACATACGCAAACAGAATGATGCCAAGCCACAAGTGGACGGGCTGGGCAAATGCCGGCATTGAGGCATATGACAAAACAACTCCGACAAGAATTTCGAAAGCAATTAACCATCCGATGATTTGCACACTCGGAATCCGATAGTGCTTGTTGTTCTGCAAAGTCAAGTAGATTGCCAGCAAGAACACCACGATAGAAAAGCTGCGGTGCACAAGGAAATTGACCCCTAGCGCATCTATCCACAGGGAGCGGTCTTCCAAATTGCGTGCTATTACGTCCACGTCTTCTCTAACCTGTGTTCCCAATATGATTTGGACAATCGTCAGAAGCAGCATACCCCACAATGCGTAGGAATAAGGCGCTTTCACGGTATGCACTTGTTGGTGTTCGCGATGGCGATAAACAAGCAGCAGCAACAAGAGCACCAAGCCCATGCTGCCTATCATGTGCCATGTAATGGAACCTTCATGGAGGTTTCCATCCACAACCATTTTACCCAACCACGCTTCAAAACCAAGCATGAACAAGGTTCCCAAAGCGAGTAAAAGGGTAATGCCATCTTTGTTCTTGAAGTAATAGAGAAGTGAAACCACTACGAGAATAAGGACCGGTATGCCGAACAATACAGTGGCCAAACGGTTGATATACTCAATCCACGTATGCATCGGATTGAATTGTGCATAGTCGTGCTTCGTGTAATTCCTCCATTGTTCCCTATCAAATGTCGCTCCGGCAGTGAAACTTCCTTGTGCCACCCACAGCGTGTCATTGAGGATGACCATTTGCCCTTTTTCAAAGGTTTTGCCTTCGGTATAAGTTAGTGTTTCGATGTCTGTAGGTGGAACGATGTAACCGAAACACTTAGGCCAATCAGGACAGCCCATGCCTGACCCCGTCATTCGGACTACGCTGCCGGCTACAATGACCACGAATGTGAATACCAGAGAAATCTTAGAAAAAAGACGTACGAGCGACTGCAATTTCATAGGCCGAAATTAGTTGAAACCGCCCTTGCCAAACCTATGACTGTCATCATCCCGTTACTAATTTTTATCGGCAGCGCATAATCGCATTACCGGATAAAACAAAAACCGCCTGATGAATTATCAGGCGGTTGATGATATCAATGGAAAATGCTATATTGATTCTTAATCCATTACGAAAGTGTCCATGAACTTCGTAGTGAAGTTACCTGAACGGAAGTTTTCATCTTTCATCAATTTCTGATGGAAAGGAATGGTGGTCTTCACGCCTTCGATGATGTATTCATCCAACGCACGCTCCATTTTGGTAATTGCTTCCTCACGAGTTTGCGCCACCACAATCAGTTTGGAGATCATGGAGTCATAGTATGGAGGAATAACGTATCCCGCATAAGCGTGGGTATCCAAGCGAACTCCATGTCCACCCGGAGAGTGGTAGGAAGTGATTTTTCCTGGGTTTGGAGCGAAGTTTTTGTAAGGATCCTCAGCGTTGATGCGACACTGAATGGAGTGCATGGTTGGATAATAGTTTCTACCGGAAATCGGTTCACCGGCAGCCAGTTTGATTTGCTCTTTTACCAAATCATAGTTGATCACCTCTTCAGTGATGGTGTGCTCTACCTGAATGCGGGTGTTCATCTCCATGAAGTAGAAGTCGCGGTTTTTATCCACCAAGAACTCAATGGTTCCTACACCTTCGTATTTCACAGCTTCTGCAGCTCGAATGGCTGCTTGTCCCATTTTCTCGCGCAACTCATCGGTCATGAATGGAGATGGCGTTTCTTCAACGAGCTTTTGGTGTCTGCGTTGTATGGAACAATCGCGCTCACTCAAGTGACATGCTTTACCGTACTGGTCACCGGCAATCTGAATTTCGATGTGACGAGGCTCTTCAATGAATTTCTCCATGTACATGCCATCGTTACCGAATGCAGCAGCTGCCTCGCGTCTGGTTTTCTCCCAGGCATCTCTCACATCATCATCGTTGTAGCATACGCGCATTCCTTTACCACCACCTCCGGCAGTAGCCTTCATCATCACAGGATATTTGATGCTGCGCGCTGTTTCCAAGGCGTGGTCCAAACTTTCCAACAATCCATCACTACCGGGAACCGTGGGTACACCGGCATTTTTCATGGTTTGCTTGGCACTGGCCTTGTCCCCCATGGCTTCAATCATCTCAGGAGATGCCCCGATGAATTTGATTCCGTTCTCTTTACATACTTTGGAGAAGGCTGCATTTTCGGCCAAGAATCCATAACCCGGGTGAATGGCATCTGCATTGGTTATCTCAGCTGCTGCGATGATATTCGGAATTTTCAGGTAAGAATCTTTACTGGCTGGTGGTCCTATACATACCGCCTCGTCCGCAAAACGAACGTGAAGACTATCACGATCAGCGGTAGAATAGACTGCAACCGTAGCAATGCCCATCTCTTTACACGTACGGATGATACGCAGGGCAATCTCTCCACGGTTTGCAATAAGTATTTTTTTAAACATGGTTTCTGATGAATAAACGTTAGTCTAACTCTTTCTCAGATTGCTCCGCTGAGGCTCGTAAATGAAAATCCTCGTTCGCTGGAGCAATTAGTGTGTAATGCAATCAGCTGCAGATTATGCAGGCTCCACAAGGAACAATGGCTGATCGTATTCCACCGGTGTGCTATCGTTTACCAATACTTTCACAATCTTACCGGAAATCTCTGACTCGATTTCATTGAAGAGTTTCATGGCTTCGATGATGCAAACCGTATCACCAGGTTTCACGATGGTGCCCACTTCAACGAATGGTGGTTTATCCGGACCAGCAGCACGATAGAAGGTTCCGATCATCGGAGATTTGATTTCAATGGTTTTGCTGTTGGTTTCTTCAGCCTTTGGTGCAGCAGGTGCTGGAGCCGGAGCTGCAGGTGCGGCAGGAGCAGCTACCATTTGTGGTGCAGCAGCTACTTGTGGCACTGCAACTTGAATTACCTCCTGAACTTTGCTCTTCTTATCGTGTTCTGCTTTAATCGTGATTTTGAAATCTTTCTGTTCAATGGAAACTTCATTCACTCCGCTTTTCGCTACGAATTTGATGAGTTCCTGAATTTGTGATAGGTTCATATCCATGTGTGTATTTATGAAAACTGGTGGGCTTCTTTTTTTTATCTAAAAAGCCCAATTTCAACTAAATAATTGTTTCTTTTTCTATGATATATCGGCCAAATGTATATGATTTCGCCTTTTTTGATGAATATCAAGTCATTTTCCGTCATAGGCCCATTTCAAATAAACGGAGCCCCAGGTAAACCCGCCACCGAATGCCGCGAGAATCAAATTGTCACCTCTTTTCAGTTTTGACTCGTAATCCCAGAGGCAAAGCGGTAATGTACCGGCTGTGGTATTGCCATACTTCTGGATATTTATCATCACTTTATCGGTACCTACGCCCATTCTACTTGCAGTGGCATCAATGATGCGCAAATTGGCCTGGTGAGGTACGAGGTAGGCAATGTCATCGGGAGTAAGGTTGTTTCGCTCCATTATCTGAACGGAAACCTCTGCCATGTTTTTCACAGCTGCTTTGAACACGGGTTGACCGTCTTGGAACACATAGTGCTCTCTTTTCTCTACCGTCTCGTGGCTGGCAGGGCGCACAGAGCCTCCGGCTTTTTGGTGCAAAAAGGCTCTGCCGGAACCATCGGAATGAAGAATGGAGTCCAAAACACCATAGCCTTCGGTATCCGGCTCTAACAAAACAGCTCCTGCTCCATCACCGAAGATGATACAAGTAGCACGGTCCTGATAATCAATAATGCTGGACATCTTATCCGCACCGATTACAAGCACTTTTTTGTATTTGCCCGTTTCGATGAATTGGGAGCCGGTGGTCAAGGCATAAATAAATCCTGAGCAGGCAGCATTGATATCAAAGCTCCATGCATTCACAGCTCCGATTTTGTCGGAAATAACGTTGGCTGTAGCCGGAAATACGAAGTCTGGTGTAACGGTTGCACAGATAACCAAATCAATCTCCTCAGGACCGATACCTCTCTTTTTGAGCAGACCTTTTACTGCTTCCACTGCCATATCGCTGGTTCCCAAGCCTTCACCTTTGAGAATGTGGCGTGTTTCAATACCGGTACGCGTTCTGATCCATTCATCATTGGTGTCTACCATCTTCTCCAGATCAAAATTGGTCAATACATCTGGTGGTACATACCCTTGAACCGCTGTGATAGCAGCTGTAATTCGAGACATTTCTGTAAATATTTATATAAAAAACAGGGGGCTAATGTAAATGAGTTGTGCTCACCATTGAGGATGTTTTTTCTAACATTCGTTCACACGGGTGTATACAACAAAGCCGACACAGAATATGTGTCGGCTCAATACATTTTCGCAACCTAAGATTACGCCTCAGCGTTTTCTTTTTCCCAAAGAACTCTACCTCTGTAGTATAGTTTTCCTTCGTGCCAGTGAGCATGGTGGAACAAATGAGGCTGTCCTGTAGTTGGGCAGATAGCCACGTTAGGAGCTTCTATCTTGTAGTGAGTTCTGCGTTTCGCTTGGCGAGTTTGAGAAATCCTATGCTTGGGATGTGCCATTTCTGTATGGTTTTATCTTAAAAATTAATCTTCTTCTTCGTCAAAAAAATCCGTCCCTTCGTCCATTTCCCTGTCTTCAGGGTCTTCATAGTTCAAGTTTTTCAGAGCTGCCCATTGGGTGCCGGTATTCACCTCTGCACGATACTTTTCCAATGCCCTCAGCGACTCCTGATTGCACTCTGCCTCCGTTTCATGAATCTGACGGGGGGGCAAAGCCAAATGCGCATATTCATAAAAGTATTGGCTCAAATCGATGGCGTGTTCAGAGGGACCGTGTATCAGGATATCATCATCTGTACTGCCGGTTTCATCTCCGAATTTCACGATCAGCCGTTCCTCAATATCTACCGGCACAACCAAATCGTCATTACAGCGATCACAAGTTGTCTGCACATCGCCTGACATGGCTATATCCAATACCATCATCGAGGACTGCTTTTCCAGTGTCACATCGATTTCCATGTGCGCATGGTGAATCTCCGATAACTCAAACTGTTCAAAGAACGAATCTGTTAAGGTGAATTCAAATTGGTGTTTGCCTAACTTTAGTCCCAAATAGGGAATCTGATATTCGTTGTTGGCTTTCATCCAAAACAGATTTTCAAAAACGGACGGCAAAAGTAATGTTCTTTTTGGAATGGACAAGCAATCAAAGTCTAAATTTCAAATAAATGCCGTCATCCCCCGAAATTTCCCTTTTAACACGCGTTTCTTCTCATTTTTACCATTAATCTTGCACTTGGCGCGAAGATTGTAATGAGCTTCACCGCAAATTATTGAATTGAAAAAATGAAACTCCTATTTTCCTTCATACTTCTCAGTTTCAGCCTGATGGGCTTTGCTCAGGCCGACATCACTCCGCAAATTGCGGCAGCACTCAAAAAAGGCGATGCTGCGGCCATTGCTCAGCAAATGATGCCACAGGTGGAGCTTACACTTAACGGTCAGGAAAAAAACGTTTCCAGGGCCGAGGTCCAAAAACTGCTTTCCAATTTCTTTAACGAAGTGGTTCCGAACAATTTCACGGTGAAACATCAGGGTACCTCCAAATTGGACGACCAGTATCGAATTGGCGATTTAACCACTTCAAAAGGCAAATTCCGTGTGACCTTCTTCATGAAAAAAGAAGGTGGTGCAATGCTCATCCGCCAAATGAAAATTGAGCCGGCTGACTAATCCGTCCCATCATACACCTTCAAACAAAGATTGCGGTATTCCATTTCATTGCCTCCGGGGTTCCAAATATTACATATCAACTTCCGGTCTGCCGAATAATTATCAACCGCAAAAATTTTTTTCACATTGCGTTGGCCGTTGGAATCTGGCTGGATGTCTTTTAAAGATACCGCTTGCCAGTCAATCAGTTTGCCTTCCTTTTCCTCCAAAACGACAACTAAAAAGATGTCTGCACCTTCACGTTCCAGCGTGTACTCTATCTCAGCAACTATATGAAGACCATGGGTAGTTACATCAAGCGTCAACTCCATCTCATGGCTCAAATCATATTGCGAAGTCGGTTGAGTCCATCCCGTATGCTTGTCATGTGCAGATGGAACGTACTTGTTCCATGTCTGATAGGCAGAGTCCACATATAGCGGCTCCTTGGCCGTCACTCGGAAAATTTGAAATATATCTCTGGCATGTACTTTATCGTTCTTCGCGAATACGGAGAGTCGGCCATCTCCCCCGATTCTTTCAAGCCCATCCATAAATGCCGGATAGCGCTGAAGGAAAAGTTTCTCTAGCAAATAATCCTGTAGAAGCAAATAGTCCCAATCCCAGTGGCGGATGATATCTACCGTATTATCGGTCGGATAGGGAACCGAGTATCCCTTCCTTTTCATCAATACCAACGGTAGGTTGGGTGCATAAGCATCTGCCGTAAGAATCAATGCATTCTCTTGGATTCCCAATCTTTCCAGTAGCCCATTTGCTCCTTTAAAATACTTGCTTGCGTGCATTTCAACAGATTCCAAGTTGTACTGTCGTCTTTTGAATAAAAGACGTACAGCATCTCTTACTCCATAGACAGTAAGTGCTAAAATGATTGCTATCAATACATTTCGCCACTTGAAAACACTTGAAATGTTCAACAATAGCAGCGTAAACAGGATCAGTGCAACTCCCCAAAGACTATCCAAGATATAGTAATCATGTTGCGCAAATTGGCGAAACATGAGAGTCATATAGCACGCCCCACCCCCCAATGCTACGAGGCTCCAAACAGCCATCCTGTTGTCCAATAAGGCGGTCAATTGCTCTCTAAAATTCTTGAAGAAAAGCACCACGGAAACCACCAACGCTAAGCCAATAGCCAAGTAACTTCCTAGCGACCAATAATGCCAAATCCATGTATCTCCAATGACTTGAATAACATTCTTCAAATCCTCCCATGATTGTGGAGGAACCGGTTGGTAAAGAAATATTGTACCGTATTGGCTGCGCAGATGACCGTTGTAAATAAAATAGAGCACCGGTAGAATTAACCCTGCAACCACCCAACCCACTTCATATCTGGTTTGTCTTCCGGCCTTTCGCCTAATCGCACGCCATGCTATTTCAAATAACAGCGCGATCATGAACAATGCAAAGGGTGTGCGCATAAGCGCAGCTAGGCTTAGAAAACCAATAGCAATTGCCCAATACTTCTGCTTACCGCTATTCCAATACTCAGCTAGAAAATAGAGCGCTATGAAGACATTGCTCAAGGCTGACATCGAAGGAATCAACCCATCTTGGTACTCGAGAAATACGGCTGACCCGGCAACCAACATCAAGACGGTCATTCCAAAGAGCAGACTCTTCGTTCTACGATAAACAAATGAGAACAGAAAGGACAACCCTACACATGAGTACAATAGCATGTATAATCGAAACGGTGCAGCGCCATCATGACCTGTCATCATCATTACGGCTGCGACCAAATAATTGTTGATAGGAAAATCTACTGCTGTTACCCCATTATCGTAGACCTCATATACTTTGTTAAGCATATAAGTCTCCGGCTTGAAGAAATCAAAACCGTTATTGATGAACCCCTGCGCCAATGCCAGGTGGTCGGTTTGTGACCAACTATGAATCCCATCGGGGAAACTGAGTAGATGAGATTTATGCACAAAATAAGAAGCACAAACAATCATCGCGAAGATTGACAGTCTGTGCTTCCATTTTATCATTCCTTATCTGGATCTGAAGTAATGCCCCTGTCTCATGTTTCCGGAGAATTGAGCAATTCAATTTTCTTGTGTAGCTCTTCTATTTCGCGTTCAGCGTTTTTGATTTTCTTCTCGATATCTTTTCTCAACGCCTCTGCTCCCTTACCTGTGAAGATAGCCATGTTGTTCTCGTATTGAGCAATATCTCTTTTGAGTCGCTCAATCTTATCACGCAAGAACCCACGCTCCTTGCGCAATTTGGATTCTGCATCAGCTGTATTCTTCAGAGAGGACAATCGATTTCGGAACGCACCAAGCTCGCGCTCTTCGCGGTCAGTATTGATTTTACCGTATTTAATATCGAGCAGTTGGTTGTATTTGTCCATTACTTCTTTCACGTGCTCCTTCGGTACAAAACCTACTGCATGCCAGCGATCGGAGAAGGCACGCAAGGCAGCAAGGTCATTGTTCTTGTTACCCGTCATTTCCAAAGCTTCGAGCTCCTTGAGCATTTCAAGCTTCACTGCGAGGTTTTGCTCCTGCTCAGCAACGATGTTCGCAAAGTTTTCCTTCTTGCGATTGAAGAAGTGATCGCAAACAGAGCGGAATCGCTGCCATAGCTTTTGTTCATCACGTGGGTCGGCAGGACCGATGTTCTTCCACTCCTCTTGCAATTTTTTGAACGCCTCGGTTGTTTCCTTCCAATTATCACTATTCTGGATGGCCTGCGCTTTCGCAATCAAGGCTTCTTTCTTTTCCTTGTGCTCTTTGTAGGCAGCACGTCTTTCACCCATGAATGCATTACGCGCTGCAAAGAATTTATCGCAAAGACCTCTGAACTCTTGCCAGATTTCCTCGTTTTCTTTCTTTCTTGCCCAACCAATGTTCTTCCACTCCTCTTGCAGTTTCAACACCTCATCGGTCCAGCGATGCCATGTGGAAACATTGGTAATCTCCATGTTCAAGATTTCTTGCATCTTGTTTACTAGCACACGCTTCTTAGCTAGGTTTTCTTCACTGCTGGCATTGAGCGCATCGTAGTGGGCTTGTATTCGTTGTTGCGCTTCGCGTAGAAGTCCGAAGAAGATATCTCCTAGTTCTTTGAAGGTTTCGCGTGGTGATGGACCAATATCCATCCACTCGCGTTGGTACTTGCGCACCAACAATTCCAATTCGGAAATGGACTCCACTGAAGCCAACCCTTTGGCCACTTCTATCATTTCCTCTTTCTTCTTCTGATTTATTTTGAGGTCGTGCTCTAGGAGTGACTTATAAATATTGATGTTGTAGTAGAATTCATGATTGAGCTTGTGCCATTGATCATTGAGCTCCTGATATTTTTCGGAAGGAACTTCACCAATAGCATCCCACTTTGCCTTGATTTCCTTGTGAGTTCCAAAAGCCTTTGAAATGTTTTGCTCATCGGCAATCAATGCCTCCAATTCCTTGAGCAAAGCAACTTTGGCTTCATAGTTCTTTTGACGTTCGGCAGCGAGTTTCTTGTTGGCTTCTAATAGAAGATTCTCATACTTGGAATTAAGTTCCTGGTATTCGCCTTCCAACTCATGAGGGGTGTAGATAAACTCTGTGCCCTCTGGATGTTCCTCCGCTTTGAAAGCCTGTAATTGTTCTTGTCTTTCTTTAGCAGATTCGGCCTTCCACTCATTGCGAATATCACGAACGGCATCACGCACGGACAAAATGTCCTCGGAGTTTAATAACTCACGTAGTTTTTCAATCAGTTGATTTTTCATGTAGGTGTTCTACGGAATGGTATTTGTCTATTTTTTTCTAAGGGGATTGCAAAAATAATCAAACTCCCTGCCCATAAATCACTAATAATGGTGGCTTTAAATTGATACAACTGTCAAGTGTGGCTATGTAAAATACGCTGTTTACTCCATGTGGGATGAATATTTTATAGTTTGGCCCTCGGATTTGACAGCCAATCTTTGACCGTGCAGACTCCTTTCAGAAAATATCCGGGTGATGTGGTGCGCGAAAAAGTGCGGGCGTGGTGCGACAAAGCCGAGCGCTGCCATTGGGATGTTCGCAACAAACTCATTAGTTGGGGTATTCCCTATACTGAGCGTGAAGAGCTCATCGGCTGGCTGATCAGCCAAGGCTTGCTCAACGAAGAGCGCTTTGCCCGGGCATTTGCTCATGACAAATTCACCTTCAATCGCTGGGGAGTTAAAAAAATTGAGCAACACCTGAAGCAGAAAGGAATATCCGACCGAAATATCCGTGAGGCACTAAAAGACATCGCCCCGGATGATTACACCGAAACCATTATCGCACTGATTAAAAAGAAAGAGCCGCAAACCAAAGGCTTGCAGCTCTATCAGAAGAAAATTAAACTAATGCGTTATCTGCTTTCCAAAGGTTTTGAGCAAGAAATCATTCGCAAAACCTTGGATAAATATTACAATTGATTCACTTCTCCTGAACCAATTATATCCTCAAACGCAGCAAATAAAACGAGGTAGAAAACAGGCATCATGATGAGCAATCCTACCATGCACATCAGTGAACCCACCACCATCAATGCCGAGAGTATCAAGAACAGCACGAAGAATTGTGGAAACGCTTTTGAGACCACTTTTCGGCTTGCTTCCATCGCATTCCAGAACGACATCCCGCGAAAAGCAATAAACATTGGAGTCAGGATGTACAATATGTACACTACAATTGCTGCAATCATGATAAAGAAAAATGCCAAGGTCATGCTACCGCTCCACCCTCCAATAAAGGCCATTGACATTTCCTCAGGGTCGTTCAACTTGGCGGCTTCCCATAGAACTTTCAAATTATCCCAGCCCACAGCACTGAAAAACAAGACTATCCCCGCTACAATAACAATTGAGACAAACACCTGAATGAGGAAATAGGAGACAACATAATTAATCCAAAACGGGTTCTTAAATCCGTCAAAGAAATTGCCGAATGAACGAGGGACACCGTGGTACTGACGTTGAGCAAAGTGAAACCAACCGGCCATCAGCGGAGCTCCAACAAGCAAATTGGCTACCAGCCCTAGAATCGGTATCAATGCCAGTACAAAAGAGACCGCAAACATCACCAACAAAAATGCGATGTACATACCGGCCTCTTCGCCAAATAGCCTGAACCCCTTATTGATATACTCTCCGAGCTTAAACTCAAATCCCTCTGCCAATACAGATTCCAGTGAACGACCTTTTGTGGCCCTATTTTCTCTGTCCAATACGTCCATAGATGATAAAAATTGATATTATAGGGCGACTAATGTAAACATCATAAGCGCGATACTCTAACCGTTCGTACTTTCGCGGCCGCAAAACAATTTATTCAGCTTAATATAAGAACACTATGGCAATTACAAGCGATGCTGTTAGTGAGCTGAAGGAGCGCGTGACCGCGCTCGGGAGGTATCTTTGACGTGGAGACGAAACTGCTCCAAATAAAAGAAGACGAAAAGCTCACACAAGACCCAAACTTCTGGGATGACGCCAAAAAGGCCGAGGCCGTGATGCGTCAAATTCGAAACAAAAAAGTATGGACCGATGCATTTGCCGAATGCCAATCGTCCACCGATGATCTGGAAGTGCTCTACGATTTTTACAAGGAAGGCGCTGCCAGCGAGGAAGAACTCCAGGCACAATACGACCTTGCCCTCCAAAAAATCGAAGACCTCGAATTCAAGAACATGCTCAGTGCTGAAGAAGACAGCCTCAGCGCTGTACTTCAGATTACTGCCGGAGCCGGTGGTACCGAAAGCTGCGATTGGGCCGGTATGCTCATGCGCATGTACACCATGTGGGGACAAAAAAATGGCTACAAGGTGAAAGAACTCGATCTCCAAGAAGGAGATGTGGCCGGTGTAAAACAATGCACGCTTGAATTCGAAGGACAGTTTGCATTTGGTATGCTCAAAGGCGAGAACGGAGTGCACCGTCTTGTGCGCATCTCTCCTTTCGACTCCAACGCCAGAAGGCATACCAGCTTCGTATCGGTATATGTGTATCCACTTGTAGACGATTCCATCGAGATTGAAATCAACCCTGCTGACATCACTTGGGAAACCTTCCGAAGCGGTGGTGCAGGTGGGCAGAATGTGAACAAGGTGGAAACCGGTGTACGCTTGCGTCACGCTCCTACAGGCATCATCATCGACAACACGGAAACACGCTCACAATTGCAGAACAAGGAAAAAGCCTTGCAACTTTTGAAATCTCAATTGTATGAGATGGAAATTGAAAAGCGCAATGCAGCCCGCAATGAGATTGAAGCTTCCAAGAAGAAAATCGAATGGGGTTCGCAAATTCGCAACTATGTGATGCAACCGTATAAACTCGTGAAAGATGTGCGCACCGGTATCGAAACCTCCGATGTGGAATCCGTGTTGAATGGAGAAATCGATGAGTTCCTCAAAGGATTTCTCATGGCTAAAGGCAAAGCCGCTGCCGATGCCGCACAATAAATTGAAATCTAAGCGCTGCTAAACACCTTGTGCGATGTAGCGTCATTACCAACCATAAAGAGATAAAATTTCAAATACAAAAGACAATGAGCTTTAGAATAGAAAAGGATACCATGGGAGAGGTAAAAGTTCCTGCTCATGTGTATTGGGGTGCTCAAACTGAGCGTTCACGCAATAACTTCAGAATTGGTCCTGAAGCGTCCATGCCAAAGGAAATCATCCGTGCATTTGCTATTTTGAAAAAAGCTGCTGCACACGCCAATGCTGAACTAGGCGTACTGCCGCAAGAAAAATGTGATGCCATCAGCACCGTGTGCGATGAAATCCTTGCCGGCAAACTCGATGACCAATTCCCATTAGTCATCTGGCAAACCGGTAGCGGTACGCAAAGCAATATGAACCTCAACGAGGTGATTTCAAACCGTGCACATGTTTTGGCCGGTGGCAAATTGGGCGAAGGCACTCCTTTCATCAATCCAAATGATGATGCCAACAAGTCCCAGTCATCCAATGACACCTACCCCACTGCGATGCACATTGCTGCATATACCATGGTGGTACAAAAAACCATACCGGGTGTTGAACGCTTGCGCGACACGTTGGAAAAGAAGAGCAAAGAGTTCATGAACGTAGTGAAAATTGGTCGTACGCACTTGATGGATGCTACCCCGATTACACTGGGTCAAGAACTCAGCGGATATGTAGCTCAATTGAACCACGGCCTTCGTGCTTTGAAAAATACCCTTCCCCACTTGGGCGAGCTTGCACTTGGCGGGACTGCCGTTGGCACAGGACTCAACGCTCCACAAGGATATGCTGAGCTCGTGGCGAAAAAGATTTCTCAGTTCAGCGGCCTGCCCTTCACCAGCGCTCCTAACAAATTCGAAGCACTTGCTGCACACGATGGCATCGTAGAAGCACATGGCGCTTTGAAACAACTTGCTGTTTCGTTGAACAAAATCGCAAACGATATCCGCATGATGGCAAGCGGTCCTCGCAGTGGTATCGGTGAAATTTTTATTCCGGAAAACGAACCGGGAAGCAGCATCATGCCGGGTAAAGTTAACCCGACACAATGCGAAGCATTGACGATGGTTTGCGCTCAAGTAATGGGTAATGATGTGGCAATCACCATCGGTGGTACTCAAGGTCACTACGAGTTGAACGTCTTCAAACCCATGATGGCTTATAACTTCTTACAAAGTGCTGAGTTGCTCGGTGATGCTTGTGTTTCATTTGATGAACACTGCGCTTCAGGCATTGAGCCTAACCATGCACGTATCCAAGAGTTGGTGGACAAGTCTTTGATGCTTGTAACCGCTCTCAACACCAAGATTGGTTATTACAAAGCTGCCGAGATTGCTAAAGCAGCTCACAAGAATGGCACAACTTTGAAAGAAGAAGCTATTCGTCTTGGATACGTAACTGCAGAGCAATATGATGAATGGGTAGTACCTTCAAAAATGGTAGGCAACCTTCCCAAGTAAGCATAACGAACTTCATAAATGAAAAACGCATTGCCATTGGGCAATGCGTTTTTTTTTTATGCTGTATCTTATTTTTTATCAGGATGCCACTTTGAGCTTACTCATCTTGGAGCGATTGAATTTGTCTTTTGCGTAAGCCAGTGTCACTTTGAACTCCTTCTCACCCATAGAAGGCAATTCAAACATGGCGTCATTCATAATGGTCTCGCAGATAGAACGCAGACCGCGTGCGCCAAGTTTGTACTCCATGGCTTTCTCCACGATGAAGTCCAAAACTTTTTTATCAAATGAAAGCTTGACACCATCCATTTCGAAGAGTTTCACGTATTGTCTTATCAAAGCGTTCTTCGGCTCGGTGAGAATTCTGCGCAAAGCTTCTTCATCCAGCGGATTGAGGTAAGTGACCACTGGGAAACGACCAATCAACTCAGGAATCAAGCCGAATGATTTCAAATCTTGTGGAGAGATGTATTGCAGCAAATTTTCACCCTCTATTCGGTGTGAACCACTTCCATAACCAATGGAAAACGTGTTTACTCTGCGTTCAATAATCTTATCGATACCGTTGAAAGCACCACCACAAATGAAGAGAATGTTCTTGGTATTTACCTGTATCATTTTTTGATCAGGGTGCTTGCGACCTCCTTGTGGCGGAATATTGCACACGGAGCCTTCCAACAATTTCAATAATGCTTGTTGTACGCCTTCACCACTCACATCACGCGTGATGCTCGGGTTATCGCTCTTGCGGGCAATCTTATCTATCTCATCAATAAATACGATACCGCGCTCTGCACTTGGAACATCATAGTTGGCATCTTGCAAAAGACGAGTGATGATGCTCTCCACATCTTCGCCCACATAACCTGCTTCGGTCAGTACTGTAGCATCTGCAATGGCGAAAGGCACTTTGAGCATTTTCGCAATGGTCTTTGCCAACAACGTTTTTCCCGAACCGGTATCACCCACCAGGATGATATTGGACTTTTCGATTTCTACGCCATCATCGTCCTTTCCCGGACGTTGTAGCAAGCGTTTGTAGTGGTTATACACTGCAACTGACAAGTAGCGCTTGGCCTCGTCTTGGCCGATTACATATTCATCCAGAAATTTCTTGATTTCTGCCGGCTTCATCACATTCAAATCCTCCGATGAAATGGAAGATGAACGAGCCATTTGGGTTTCGTGATTGACAATTTGGGTAGCTTGGGCAGCACATTCCCCGCAGATATGGCCATTGACACCTGCTACGAGAATAGATACTTCACTCTTTCTTCTACCGCAAAAAGAACACGATATTTCTTTCATATTTTTTGACATGGAGGGTGTTATACGTCTAAAAGACGCGCAAAGTTATGGTTTTCCTTAACTTTTAATTCTTAAAGACTGATAAGCTTCCCACTTGCTACATTGGATCCACATCAAACGCCACGCGAACAGATTTGAACTCGCTCTGTAGCAGCACCTCCTTCACCTTGGCTACGATGCTCTGCTTGAGCTCACCGATACCAGGCCGTTTCTCCAGTTTGACGATGAATTGCTGGCGGTAATAATTGTTGATGCGTTTGATATAGGGTTCCTCAGGTCCAAATAGATGATCACCGAGCATCGGGCGTAGCACTTTGGCCACAGCATAAGCCGCCTGTTTGGCCACATCCTCCTCTTTGTGTTTCAAGGTGATTTGCATCAGTCGCACAAAAGGCGGATAGCCATAGTGCTGGCGCTCCCGAATTTCCTTTTCATAAAAGGCGAGGTAGTTGTTCTTGACAATCATATCCAGTAGCCAATGCTCAGGATTGTATGTCTGGATAAGCACTTTACCGCGTTTGTTTTTGCGACCTGCACGGCCTGCCACCTGCATCATTATCTGAAAGCCCCGCTCTATAGAGCGGAAATCCGGATAATTGAGCATCTTATCGGCATTCAGAATCCCCACAAGCGATACGTTATCGAAATCGAGGCCTTTGGTGACCATCTGTGTGCCCACCAAAACTTGTACTTGACCACTTTCAAAGTCGGAAATGATTTTCTGATAGCTCGTCTTGCTGCGCGTGGTATCCAAGTCCATGCGCAACACCTTAACGTCCGGCATAAAGGTTTGAAGGTCATCTTCTAACTTCTCCGTACCGAAGCCAAGCATCTTCATCTCTTGGCTTCCGCACACATTACATGTTTGGACAGGCTGTGTGCTATAGCCACAATAGTGACACTTGAGCTGATGGGCATGCTTGTGGTAAGTAAGTGCTACATCGCAACGCGTACACTTGGGAACATCACCGCACGCCATGCACTCCCAAAGCGGAGTATAACCTCTTCGGTTTTGGAACAAAATGACTTGTTCACCGGCATCAATTACGCGCCTCATCTCCTCCAAGAGCCGACCGGTGAAATGCTCTTTCATGGTCTTTGCCTTGAACTCTGAACGAATATCTGTCAAAACAACTTCAGGCAACTCAACCCCTCCGAAGCGCTTGTCCAAGGTGGCCAATCCATAGCGCCCCTGCTTGGCATTCCAATAAGTCTCTATGGAAGGTGTTGCCGAACCCAACAATACTTTGGCACCAAATTGAGCTGCCAACCAAATGGCTGAATCGCGAGCATTATAGCGCGGACTCGGATCGTGTTGTTTAAAGCTTTGCTCGTGCTCTTCATCCACTATGATGAGCCCCAAACGTGTGAACGGCAGAAACAGCGCACTGCGCGCGCCAAGTATGATATCGCACTCACCGGGCACATCGCTCAATACTTTTTGCCACACTTCGGTGCGTTCGTTGTCGCTGTAACCACTGTGAAATACCCCCACACGCTTGCCAAAGTATTTGCGCAAACGATGAATAATCTGAGTAGTGAGGGCTATCTCCGGCAACAGAAAGAGGACTTGTTTGTTCTGTGCAATGGTCTGCTCAATGAGGTGCGAATACACCTCGGTCTTACCACTGGATGTTACACCATGCAACAGGCATACATCTTTGGTTTCCCATTCCTGCCGTATGGTGTCGGCAGCTGCTTGTTGTGCCTCACTGAGTTCTTTCGGCTTTTCCGATTGTAAGAGAAGCAATCCCAAACGACCGGTCTCCCGTGCCTCTATCTCAAAAATGCCCTTTTCCTGCATTGCTGACACAACAGAAGAGTTGATACCGGCCGATTGTTGCAGCTTAAGTTTTTCTACAGGTTTATAGTTCCCGCTACTCCAGCCCGACAAACGCAAAAACATCATGAGTGCATCACTCTGCTTTTGCGCTCTGCGCCTTTCCAACTCCTCAAAGAGGTGGTTCAATTTTTCCTCCGTATCGGCTGACTTTCCAAGCTTGACAAACTCCGTAATCTTAGGCTTAAACTTCTCCTTGATTTCCTCTTCACTGATGATCACACGCTTTGCGATCAGTGTTTTCAGAATTGGCTGAACATTTTTTAAATCCAGCAAATCGCTGATGTCCTGCATGGTCATGCGCTCGCGTGCTTTTAGCGCATTCACGATGGTCTGTTCGCGCAGATCCAATTCCGTGTTTTCTTCATCGTAATCGAACAAGAGGAATTTGGTTTCGCTGGTGAGCTTGAGTCCTGCAGGTAGCGCGGCATTCATGACCTCGCCCACAGTACAGCAATAGTAATCAGCCATCCACTCCCACAATCTAAGCTGCTGTTCATGCACCAGGGGATACTCATCGAGAATCGAATCGATGTATTTGGCCTCGTATTGCTGGGGAGCCTGTTCGTGTATGGAACGAATAACTCCGGTGAGCAATTTGTTTTTACCCAATGGAACCACCACACGTTGGCCCACATGAAGCAGGCCATTCATGATTTGCGGAACGCGATACGTCAGTATGCGGGGCAATGCTTGAGGCACAATCACATCTGCGAAATAAGTTATGCGTTCCATATGCGGGGCCGCAAGATAACTTTAAATATTTCGAATGTTTACAATTTCGACACGCCTGATAAGTGGTATACAAGGCTAATTTTGGCCCACTTTCAAATAACATGACTCTACGTAACACCCACATACGCTTTGCTTTGTCGCTGCTATTTTTATCATACTGCCTGGGTGGTTATTCCCAACAAAGAGAACTGGAAGCATTCAAGCAGTCCATCATTCAATACAACGAGTATGCAGCGGGCAAAGCGGAAGAAGCAGGACATAAAACGCAATCAGCGGAGCAGTACCGCTCCAACATCGACAAAACTTTTCGCGATTTTATCCTTCTAAAAAACAGCGAGAACTATGAGCAATTCAATTCCTTTGAAGAAGGTAAAAAAGAGTTCTATCTCGATGAAGTAGCACTTATTCATGTTAAGCTATTTGAACTAGGTGCAAATCCGTACGGAGTGTATAGCTTCAACAGTTTTGTTGCGACTGATTATTACATCAAAGACCTATCGAGCAACAAAATTGTCTTTCATAACAATCAACGCACACAATATGTGGACTCGGTTTATAAAATAGACAAGCATCATATTCTTATCATAGAAAAATATGATGAGATGAATACAGGGCGAAGAGCATTCGTTGTGAAAGCTGATAAAAAAGGATGGCAAAAAATCAATGCCTTTGAAGGTAATGAACTCATCTATATGGATGAAAAGAGATTCAAGAAGGAACGTCCTTACCTGCTTGTCAATTGCAGTTTCGAAACCAACATGCTTGCACCGCGCAACGCAAGCCAGATATCGTACAACGAACATACCCAAACGATATCCTACAGAACATTTGAGGATTCAAGAGATCCTCAAACTGTAGCAGCCAAGTGGAATGGTGGACACTTCATCATAGACGACTATGATGTGGGCATCGATATTCAAGGTTTTTCACCTGTTGGTGCACCTTAATCCATTTCACTGGAAATCATTTTAAGAATCAATTAATACAAAACATTGAGCAAAACAATCATCATAGGTACACGTGGTAGTGACTTAGCGCTATGGCAAGCAAATCACGTCAAGAGTTTACTGGAAGCTGCAGGCCATGCATGCGAACTACACATCATCAAAACCAAAGGGGATAACATCCAGCACTTGAGCTTTGACAAGATCGAAGGCAAAGGTTTCTTCACAAAGGAAATCGAAGAAGCCTTGCTCAACAAGGAGGTTGACATTGCTGTGCACTCCCACAAAGACCTTGAGACCAATCAGCCTGATGGCCTTTGCATAGCAGCTGTGAGTCCTCGTGCTGATGAGCGCGAGCTCTTGCTCATCTTACCACATGCAGTGGACGAAAGCGAACCTTTTGGTTTGAAGAAAAATGCCATCGTTGGTACCTCATCTGCAAGACGTAAGGCACAAATGCTTCATCACAAACCGGACATTGAACTCAAAGACATTCGCGGTAATGTGCCAACGCGAATTCAAAAACTGCGCGATGGTCAGTTTGATGCTATTCTGTTGGCGAAAGCCGGTGTTGATCGCTTAGGCCTCAACCTCGATGGCTTACACGCTGTGGCATTGAATCTTGAAACGTTTGTTCCTGCTCCTGCACAAGGCGCACTCGCTTTGCAATGCAGAAGCAATGATGAAGAAATCATCCGCATCCTTTCTGAAATCAATGATGCACCGACACAAGAGTTGCTCAAAGTTGAGCGCACGGTATTGAACCGACTCAATGGCGGATGTCAATTACCACTT
>DATCJY010000086.1:0-26984 GCA_036562565.1 Flavobacteriales bacterium
TTTGAATTGAAACAAGGAGAAACACTTGGCATAGTGGGTAGAACAGGCTCTGGTAAATCTACACTTGTCAATTTGCTGCTGCGTATGATGGATCCGCAATCGGGGCGCATACTCATTGATGGAAAACCCATTCAGGAACACAACCTACATCAATTGCGCAAGGATGTTGGATATGTTCCGCAAGAAGTGTTTCTGTTTTCTGATACCGTGCGCAACAACATTGCTTTCGGTATGGAAGTCCCCGATGAGGCAGCTATCATTCAGGCAGCCAAGGATGCAGACATACACGAGAATATCCTGCGGTTTGAGAAACAATACGATACACAATTGGGGGAGCGTGGTATCAATTTAAGTGGTGGTCAAAAACAGCGTTTGTCCATTGCTCGTGCAATTGTCAAAAATCCGCAGATGCTCATCTTTGATGATTGCTTGAGCGCAGTGGACACACAAACCGAAGAGCACATCCTGCACGCGTTGCAACGCATAATGAAGGGCAAAACAAGTATTATTATTTCACATCGCATTTCCGGTGTGAAAGCCGCTGATAAGATCATCGTTCTTGACCAAGGAAGCATCGTAGAACAAGGTACACATGATGAATTGCTTGCCTATGGTGGCATCTATGCCTCATTGCATCGCAAGCAACAGCTGGAGAATGTGCAGACATCTTAATATCTTTTCAAAATCGCCTCACATAAATTTCAACATGAGAACAGTAACGACCATTCCGCATCCGCATATCAAGATTACCGTACATCAATACAACGACAAATACTTGATTGAAATGGAAGCTGCTCAATACAAGCAGACTTATAAAATATCCGTTGACAGTGTGGATGGTGTGGAAGGCATCAAAGCCTTGTGCTCTCCTGAGTTCATTCAGAAGTGTATGCAGCGTTTTCAATCCATGCACGAGGATTTTGGACACGCATTCGCTGCAATGAAAAAATGATTTTATAATTTCTTTTCTTAATTTCTATAGCTGGTTCATTCATGTGTTTACCCAAATGGGTGAGCCGGTTTCGTGTGGGTTGTTAAATCTTGAAGTTCGCATCCAATAAGGGTTTGACGCGAGTTTATGTCAAATAGATTTGGGCCGGACATTACAAGAAATACACATGAAATTATTTTACAAAAGTGCCTTACTTTTTATGAGCTTGGCTTCTACGGTGATTGCAAAAGCTCAAACTACTTTGTATTCAGAAGACTTCAATGGTGCCTCACACTCATGGTCGTTGAATACAACTGACCTAGGTTCTTTGGGTCCGGTTAACGCTTTGGCCGGAGTTACCAATCACTGGGTAGTTAATAATACTTACGCATCGGTGCCTGGAACTTTTTTGTGCAACTTCGGTGGATTTATGCAATTGCCAATGGACTATTCGTTCACAGCCATTCCTACTCAACCTGCCGGAATTACGGGCAACCCTCAAAGTAATTATCTTCATATTGCTACCGATGGGTCTCCAAGTGCGGGGTATATGGGACCGGACGGATTCTGCACCCTAGCCGGCAAACACTTCGCTAAGATGAATAGTGATGTGAGCACTGTGGGGTATTCATCCGTAAGTCTGAAGTTTTGGTGGCTCGGAACAGGTGCAACCCAATCGTATGTGAACCTTTATTACAGCACCAATGGTGGCAGCTCTTGGACACAAGTAAACATGCCAACTGCCACTTATTTCACCCAACAAATTACTTGGAAAGAAGAAACTATCTCTTTGCCGGAGTTTGCCAATCAGGCTACTTTGCGTTTCGCTATTTGTTTGGATAACGTGGGAGGAACCACTTATCCTATGACAGACCTTGGATATTCATTTGATGATTTCCGCATCATAGGTGAAGGCGGTGCTGTGGTAACCAATGAAATCACAACAGGTTCACTACCTTCATCTGTTTGTCAAGGTGCTCTAATCAGTGTGTTATATACTGCTGTGGGTAATTACACTGCAGGTAATGTGTTCACTGCGCAATTGTCAGATGCTTCAGGAAGCTTTGCATCTCCGGTAGACATCGGCACATTGGCTTCTACTAATTCCGGTATCATCAATGCAATCATTCCGGCCGGTACTCCAATGGGTAGCGGCTACAGAATCCGCGTAGTGAGCTCCAACCCTGCCGTTATTGGTTCTGACAATGGTACCGACATTGCTGTATCCACTACCATGACTTGGTATGCAGATATCGATGGCGATGGACACGGGGATATCAATAACACTATTGAATCTTGTACCCAACCAGCTGGCTATGTTTCATCCAACAACGATTGTGATGATACCGATGCTTTGGTTTGGTTGGCTAAGCCTATTACGATTAACATGAACCTCACACCTTCACAAGTGTGTGTGACGGATGCTCCTGTAGCATTGTCCGGTGCCAATCCAACCGGTGGTACTTGGAGTGGTCCAGGTATCAGCAACGGTGTTTTCAACCCGGCTACCGCAGGTGTCGGTTCGCACACTGTGGCTTATTTTGTTCCGGGTGACGGTGCTTGTAACTTGCCTGCAACGTCCTCTGCTAACATTACTGTATTCGCTGAAGCAGAGTGCCATACAATCGGTATCGAAGAGTTGGATGGCAATGGTTTGGTGTTGTATCCAACACATACTAGAGGTCAGATTTTCTTCAACGGAAATGACCTTGTAAGTGCGGTAATCATGGACGTGGGAGGCAGAACCGTGCGTACGGTGTCGCTTTTGAACAATCAACAGGCAGATGTATCTGACCTTACTGCAGGTATCTACCTTGTGAGAGTCAATACAAAGACCTCTGCACACATATTTAAGATTGTAAAGGAGGATTAATTTCACATTTTCTCTCTTACTATTGATGAAGAGGGGAGGCGTAGCAATGCGCCTCCCTTTTTTTATAAGGAAGCTACCATTTGATGCGCTGCAAATGATAATGTTTAAAAACGAGCATTTATCGCTCGTATGGATTGAATACTTTTGGTGCTTAAATATCGATGTCCGGTTAATTCAGCAAATGGATGGCACGCGGCATCTCCGTTTGAAAACTATTTTATATGCAGTCTAAAATTTCGATTGTACTGAGTGCTTTAGCATTGATTCTGGCCGGTTTCGCATTCTTCAAGAAACCTGAGGCAGCTCCATTGGTAGATACACGAACCGGTGAACCGGCTAAAGTGGCCGAGGCGCTGAACGGTGATAGCGGTCCTCGCCCGGTGGTTGTGGCTTATATAAATGCCGATACAATCAATGAACATTATCAATTCATCGTGGAGAAAAGAAAACAATTGGAGTCAAAACTCAAAACCGCTGAAGCGAACGTGCGCAAGGAATACCAATCGCGTGAGAGCGAGGTAAAACGCTTGTTGCAATATGCCGAGAGAAATCCCAACCTTTCACAGTCGGAACAGGTGGCCATTCAAAATGACATCATGCGCATGGAGCAGGAAATGGCTACCATTCAAGAACGCGCCATGACGTCCATTGAAAAAGAGCGCGACATACTGGATACAGAACTTCATGATAAGGTAAAAAAATACTTGGAAAACTATTCCAAACAACGTGGCATTGACTATGTTTTCAATTATCAGGAAGGTCTTCGCGTGATTTTATATGGCACCGATGCTTATGACATCACGGCAGAAGTACTAGCCGGGTTGAATGCGGAATATGCCCAAGAGAAAGAATCGAAGAAATGAGTTTAGCAGTTCAAAAATTTCAGCAAAGCGTAGCGGAATACATCTTGTTCTTGTGGCAGATGGAAGATCTCGTGCGTGCCGTCTATTTCGATACGGAAGCATTGCGCGATTTCATTCGCTCTTATACTCCTGATGACTCTGCTTTTAATGCGGAGAAGGAATGGTTCGATCGGCTGGTGGCTACTATGCGCAGGGAAGGAGTTGAGCAGAAAGGTCATGTCACGGAGGTGCACGAATTGATTTTCGAATTGAACTATCTGCACAATACGCTACTCAATATCCTGAAGGAAAAAGAGTACATTGAGTTGTATCGCATTGCTCAGCCCAACATGGAAGAGTACAAGAACAAGGCCGATGGTAAGATTACTAATGACGTGGAGATTTGCCTCACTGCCTTGTATGGCTTGCTAATGTTGCGCCTCAAAAAAGAGCCGGTTTCAAACGAGACCGCAGAGGCCATGAAGACGTTCAGCGATTTGCTTGCGCGATTGTCCTATCATTATAAAATGATGAAACAAGGCGAGGTGAATTACTCATTGAATTGATTTTAACTCTCGCGAATAGAAAAAAGTCATGCCGCACGGCATGACTTTTTTTATGGATCAAACAAAACTGGTTACATTATGATAAAAGACGTTGGCGAAGAATGAACTCGAACTGTTGGTTCTGACGAATCAACTGGTTAATCGTTTTTTCTTTTTCCAACATAATCCGGCATTGTTCCCATGCCTCACGAACCATCTTACTGATTTCTTTCATGTTGAAAGGCTTGGTAAGAATGCGGAATACACGTCCTTTGTTCACGGCTTCCATAACAGGTACTAATTCTGTAAAACCTGTCAGCAAAATGCGTTGCACATTAGGGTAATCCTGTGAAATACTTTCCAAGAATTCCACCCCGCTCATGCTAGGCATATTGTGATCGGTTATGACAATCTCAATACCCTGATCATTGATCATGTTATAGGCCTCTACCGGATTGGATGAGGTAAATACTTCAAACTCGTTTCTGAAGTTCGCACGGAATGTTACCAAGTTAGACTCATCGTCATCCAAGTAAAGGACGCGTGGTTTTTCACCGAGTTCCATTTTTTTCTGGGTGCTTTGAAATTGCATTGTCATAACGTAATCTTTAACAGTTAGCCTTTGTTACGAGAGCAATTCCTAGAGGTTACGTTTTTTCAAAAAAAAAAAAATCCGCACAAGGGCGGATTTTATCTTTTTGCAACAGAAATGGTTCGGCTCATTTTCCTTCGATGAGCTTGTAGAGTTCGTCCAATTTCGGTTGAAGGATGATTTCGATTCTTCTGTTCTTAGCCTTGTCAGTCGCACTCACCGGCACATATTCACTCTTGCCGGCAGCGGTGAGCACCACAGGGTTGATGCTGCTGTTGGCGGTGATGATTTTTACTACCTCCGTAGCGCGCAATACGCTCAGTTCCCAGTTATCCTTTGGGCTTACTTTGGAGTTGAGTTTATCGGTATCGGTATGGCCTTCTACAATGATTTCCATATCGGTTTCATTCTCGATGGCCTTTGCAAGGTCAATCAAAGCCTTTTTACCTTGTGGATCAACGGCAGTGCTACCGGAAGCAAACAACAATTTTGCCTCCATGCTCACATATACTTTGCCGTCTTTCTCTGTAACACTCAAACCTTTGTCTTTAAATCCGAGCAAGGCGTTCTGCACCTTTTCTTTGAGTGCTTCGCTGGCTGCTTGTTGGTCGGCAAGGAGTTTTTCCATGTCTTCGAGGCGCTTCTGTTTATCAGCGAGCACCGCATGGGCTTCGTCAATCGCAGCTTGTTTCTCGTTGAGGTTTTGTTCAAGGAGTTTTAGCGCGTCTTCTTTTTTCTGCAATGCTTCCTGAGCGCGGTTGAGCTCCTCAGTCAGCTTGCGGTTTTCGCCTGTGGCATGCCCCAACAACTCGTTGCTCTTTTTAGACAGTATTTCGTTGAGCTCGTTGATTTTATCGTATTGCACACGAATCTGGCGGTATTGTGCACCAAGTTTCGCAGTGTCTTGTGATAGCTCCGCAACGCGCTTGGTTAGTGTTTCCACAGTGGCGTTGAGCTCTTTGTTGGTCGCTTCGGTTTGTTCTTTGGACCTGCGCATGGCTTCATTCTCTTGCTGAATAGCTTCTTTGGCAGCAAGGATGTCCTGGTATTTGCGATGAGGTACACAGCTCTGTATGAGAAGCATAGCACAAGCAGCCAATCCAAGGGTGATGTTCTTCATGTTCATTTGATTCGGAGTTATAAAAAATATGCAGGTTCAAAAATGACCTGCATATGCTGTTGTTTTTTATAGTTTAAACCAAAACTTTTGCACGACCGATGGTTCAGCTTATCCAACGCTGAACATCCTCCAGTTGCACAGCCGGAATATCGAGTTTGTTCTTTTTGCGGTATTGATTCAAGGTCTGATGAACCACTGTTGGCTTGGTATCCTTGAGTTTCTGCACGGAGTCGTATCCGGCACGAATCAAGTGCTCGGCCCACTCCTCACTCACACCAATGGCTGTGAAGATTTTTGGATCCGGTGCAGTTTCAAACTTCTCAGGACGCATTTGCGGGAAGAAAAGCACTTCCTGAATGGCCTCGTTGTTGGTGAGGAACATCACCAAACGGTCGATACCGATACCCATACCGGATGTGGGCGGCATACCATATTCCAATGCACGCAGGAAGTCTTGGTCGATAAACATCGCTTCATCATCACCACGCTCCTGTAGTTTCAATTGCTCTTCGAAGCGTGCACGCTGGTCAATCGGGTCGTTGAGCTCACTATAGGCGTTGGCCAATTCCTTACCGTTCACCATGAGCTCAAAGCGCTCGGTCAACTCTGGATTGTTGCGATGGCGCTTACAAAGCGGTGACATCTCCACCGGATAATCCGTGATGAAGGTGGGCTGGATAAAATTTCCTTCGCATTTCGCACCGAAGATTTCATCAATGAGTTTGCCTTTTCCCATTGTCTCATTCACTTCGATGCCAATGCTTTTGCAGAAATCTGCAAGTTCTTGTTCGGTCTTGCCGGTAATGTCAAATCCGGTGTATTCTTTAATCGCATCGGTCATCGTGATTCTTCTGAATGGCTTGCCGAAGTCGATTTCCTTATTGCCGAATGTCACAGTAGTTGTGCCGAGTGCTTTCTCACACACATAGCGCAACATGCGCTCGGTGAAGTCCATCATCCAATTGTAGTCCTTGTAGGCCACATAGATTTCCATGATGGTAAACTCAGGATTGTGTGTGCGGTCCATCCCTTCATTGCGGAAGTTGCGGCTGAACTCATACACTCCTTCAAAACCTCCTACAATCAAGCGTTTGAGATAAAGTTCCGGAGCGATGCGCAAATACATGGGCACGTCCAAAGCATTGTGGTGCGTGATGAATGGACGCGCAGTAGCACCACCGGGGATGGCTTGCAATACCGGAGTATCTACTTCCAAATAGCCATGTTGGTTGATGAACTCACGCATGGCGTTGATGATTTTGGTGCGCTTGATAAATGTTTCCTTTACTTTTTCATTTACCACCAAATCCACATAGCGCATGCGGTAACGCAATTCCGGGTCAGTAAATGCATCGTGGATGACACCATTGGCGTCTTTTTTCACCACCGGAAGAGGTTTGATGGACTTGGCAAGCAAGGTGAGCTGGGTCACGCTCACGGTGATTTCACCCAATTTGGTCGTAAATACATTACCGGTTACACCAATGAAGTCACCAAAGTGCAACAGGTGTTTTACGACTTCTTTATAGAATGACTTGTCCTCGCCCGGACAAAGCACGTCTATGTTCAGATAGAGCTGTACTCTTCCTGTTGAGTCCTGCAAGTGAGCGAAAATGGATTTCCCCATATCGCGCACATTGAGCAAGCGCCCCGCAATTGTTACCTCGCGGTTCTCCTCATAATTGTTGATGATGTCGTTGGCGGTTGCGGTCACTTTGAACTCAGCAGCCGGAAAAGGGTCAATTCCTCTGCTGCGCAGTTTTTGCAATGCGTCCCTTCTAACTATTTCCTCGGGAGAAAGATTCTGAATCATGGGCGCGAATTTAATGGGCGATACTCTTTGCCCGAATAGCCGTGCAAAATTGGTGAGTTATATTTTGTTGTGGCCCTTGCCCAAGCTTAGAGTCGGTACTCGGATTACGAAATGAGACCGCAGTTGTTCGCTCCTATATATATAGGTCTTGGCAAAGCACGGTTTATTGTTTGAATTTCATCTAAATAAGTGCGGTGTATCGTGCTTTGACTGTCCGGCCGAATTCTCTCACCCGATTGGGTGATAATAATCATATAGTGCCTTGACCACAGTCACGGAAGTGTCATGACTCCCACGGGACTTTTGACCCCGTGATGAAATATCAAAATCAATGAGTGCTTTTTACATCATGATCGGAGCAAGTCTGCCCATCGCTATTGGCTTTCTAATTGCCTTTATTCTTTCGGCTCGCAAAGGGCAGTTTGATGACGATTTCACGCCATCCATTCGCATGCTCACTGATGACACTCCGGTTGACACTGACGAGATAGAACAACAACAACCCAATAAATAGTTTTTTATGAGCGCACAAATTGAACGCTTCGAGTACGACAACAAGATTGTAAAACAGTTTGCCTATGCAACGGCCTTCTGGGGACTGGTGGGTATGGCAGCCGGGTTACTGGCGGCCTTGCAGTTGGTATGGCCCGGACTGAACTTCGACTTGCCGCAAACATCGTTTGGTAGGGTAAGGCCCATTCACACCAACGCGGTGATTTTTGCATTTGTCGGTAACGGTATCTTCATGGGGGCCTATTATGCGTTGCAACGCTTGTGTAAGGCACGCATGTGGAGCGATATGCTCAGTAAAATTCACTTCTGGGGTTGGCAGCTTATCATCGTGGCGGCCGCTATTACCCTTGCTTTGGGTATGACCACCGGTAAGGAATATGCAGAGCTGGAGTGGCCGATAGATATAGCCATCACGCTAGTGTGGGTGGTGTTTGGTATCAATATGTTCGGTACCATTATTAAAAGAAGAGAGCGTCACCTTTATGTGGCCATCTGGTTCTTCATTGCTACATGGGTTACCGTTGCGATGCTTCACATCGTGAACAGCTTTGAATATCCGGTTTCATTTTTCAAAAGCTACTCTTGGTACGCAGGTGTTCAGGATGCATTGGTGCAATGGTGGTATGGTCACAATGCGGTGGCTTTCTTCCTTACAACTCCATACCTCGGTTTGATGTACTACTTCATTCCGAAAGCGGCTAACCGCCCTGTCTATTCTTATCGTCTTTCGATTATCCACTTCTGGGCATTGATTTTCTTGTACATCTGGGCAGGTCCTCACCACTTGTTGTACACTGCCCTTCCTGATTGGGCTCAATCACTGGGTACGGTATTCTCCGTGATGTTGATTGCACCTTCTTGGGGTGGTATGATCAACGGGCTTTTGACCTTGCGTGGTGCTTGGGATAAAGTGCGTGAAGATGTGGTATTGAAATTCCTCGTGGTTGCTGTTACCGCATATGGTATGGCCACTTTCGAAGGTCCAATGCTTTCGCTGAAAAACGTTAATGCCATTGGTCACTACACCGATTGGATTGTGGCGCACGTGCACGTGGGTGCCTTGGGCTGGAACGGCTTCTTGACCTTCGGTGTATTGTATTGGTTGATTCCTCGCATGTGGCGTACGGAGCTTTACTCTAAGAAGTGGGCCAATTGGCACTTCTGGATTGGCACACTCGGTATCCTTCTTTACGTGATTCCAATGTACTGGGCAGGTTTCCGCCACTACGAAATGATGAGTGAGTTTACTCCGGAAGGTCCGCTTCGCTATGCCTTCGTGGATATGCTCGATGGTATGAAGAACTTCTACATGCTTCGCTCACTAGGTGGTGCATTGTATCTCATAGGGGCAGTATTGATGGTAGTGAACCTTGTGAAGACCATCAAAAAAGGTAACTTCCAAGCAAATGAACCTGCAGAAGCTACTGCTCTTGCTAAAGTGGAAGCAGCTCATGGTAAAGAGCACTGGCACCGTTGGATTGAAAAACGTCCTGTGCAGATGTTGATTTTCTCTCTCGTAGCCGTGGCAATTGGTGGTATCATGGAAATGGTTCCGACTTTCCTAGTGAAAGAAAACATCCCAACCATTCCATCTGTGAAACCATATACCGCCCTTGAATTGCAGGGCCGTGATATCTATATCCGCGAAGGTTGTTATACCTGTCACTCGCAGATGATTCGTCCATTCCGCTCAGAGGTCTATCGCTATGGCGAATATTCCAAAGCCGGTGAATTCATCTACGATCGCCCATTCCAATGGGGATCTAAACGCACCGGTCCGGATTTGGCGCGTATCGGTGGTAAATACAACAATAGCTGGCACTTCAACCACATGGCTGAGCCATCAGAAACGGAAATTAAATCCATCATGCCAAGCTATAAATGGTTGTTGACCACTCCGGTGGATACCAGCTTGATGGCTTCTAAGATTCTCGCGATGAAAGCGATGGGTGTTCCTTATCCGCAAGGGTATGAACTGGAAGCTGTAGCAGACATGCGCAAACAAGCGCAAACCATCTATGATGATTTGAAAGTGTTGGATGATGAAGGCAAACTCTATCGTGGTGATAACGGTGAGTCCTTGCTGAACCGCGATACGGAAATCATCGCCTTGATTGCTTATCTACAACGCATCGGAACGGATATCAAAGTAAAGGAACCTGAAATTACGCAAGCCAAATGAAATTCATCAATTACCTCGAGTCCATAACGGGTATTGGTATATATCCTTTGTGTGCGCTGATCATTTTTTTCACCGTGTTCATCATGGCTGCCTTCATGGTTACCAGGACGGACAAAAAAACTATCGAAGAGCAGAAGAATATTCCATTTGACTAATACAGCACAAGAAGTATGAATTTAATTTCTAAAACATCACACTACCGATTCACTAAGGTTGCTGTAGCAATGCTTTTGGTGATGAACTCCGCTGTTTTGTTTGCGCAAACAGAGGGCGAGCAAGTTCAGACAATTGTGCGCAAATCGGCCTATCAACAGCCTGCATTCTATGCGCTGTGCTTATTGGCCATCGTGTTGCTCATCTATATCCGTCAGCTTAGCAAGCTGTTTGTATCCGTGGTGAGCACGTATTCTCAAAAACTCAAAGAAAACCAGGATAAGGCCGACAAGGCGTTAATGGTTATCACCATGCTTGGAATGTTCCAACTAATTCCTCAAACATCACAAGCCGGTTTTGTTTCTGACTTCCTTCATGATGGATTCGGAAGCACCGCATTCAATGCCATTGCGGTCATCGTGGCGTTTGAGTTGCTGGTGATTATTGTGCTTACATCCATTCTCAATACTTTCTTGAGAAAGCGCAAACAGCCTGCTCCTTATGTGGAGAAGAAGAAAGTTGTTCCGATCTTGGATAAACTCAACAAATCTATCTCCATAGAACAGGAACAGGAGATTATGATGGACCACGATTACGATGGAATCCGCGAGTTGGACAACAGCCTGCCACCTTGGTGGAAATATGGTTTCTATCTCACCATTGTGTTTTCGGTGGTTTATCTATGCTACTATCATGTGTTTGAGATGGGGGCTTTGCAGTTGCAAGAATTGGAAATTGCCGAGCAAAAAGCTGCAGCCGCATTGGAAGAATACCGAAAGTATGCAGCTAACCAAGTTGACGAATCCAATGTGGTGTTCCTCACTTCAGAGTCAGACATTGCAGAGGGAAAGAAATTGTTTACCGAGAAGACTTGTATCTCCTGCCATGGCCCGCAAGGTGGTGGAGGCACAGGTCCTAACCTTACCGATGCCTATTGGTTGCACGGTGGTTCAGCATCTGATATTTTCAAAAGTATTAAATATGGTATTCCTGAGAAGGGTATGAAATCTTGGAAAAACGAGATTACTCCTTCACAAATGGCTCAAATCGTCAGCTACATACATAGTTTGCAAGGCTCTAATCCTCCTGGAGCCAAAGAACCTCAAGGTGAATTGTATGTGCCTGAAGAGGAAGCTGTGGAACCGGCTGCAAGTGATAGCACAGCCGTGGCCGATACCGCAAAACAATAAAAGGTATGGCGGAAGTCAGTGATTTTAAGGATGAGTCGTTTCGAGATAGTGTTTCGCATATTGACTCCAAAGGAAAACGCGTTTTTTTCCATCCAAAAAAACCGGTAGGTAAACTCTACGAATATCGAAAGTTATTATCGTATAGCTTCCTGATACTGTTCTTTACGTTGCCTTTCATCAAGGTGAATGGTGACCCGTTCTTGCTCTTCAACGTGGTGGAGCGCAAGTTCATTCTGTTCGGTGTGCGCTTTTGGCCGCAGGATTTCTTCTTGCTGGTGATAGGAATGCTCATCTTCATCGTGTTCATTGCTTTGTTCACGGTGGTATATGGTCGCGTGTTCTGCGGGTGGATTTGTCCGCAAACCATCTTCATGGAAATGCTCTTTAGACGCATTGAGTATGCCATCGAAGGTGATGCTGCTCACCAACGCGCTTTGAAGAAAGCTCCTTGGAACAGAGAGAAGATTTTCAAACGCACTTTAAAGATTGCCATCTTCTTTCTGGTATCGGTGATTGTGGCCAATACGTTTTTGTCTTACATCATCGGTATTGATGAATTGAAGAAAATCGTCACCGAACCACTGAGTGAACACATCGGTGGTTTCATTGCAATGATTGTCTTCTCCGGGGTATTTTTCTTCGTTTATTATTGGTTCCGTGAGCAAGTGTGTTTAGTGGTATGTCCTTATGGACGTATGCAAGGAGTATTGCTAGACAAGCATTCCATCGTTGTTGCATACGATTACAAACGCGGTGAACCGAGAGCAAAATTTTCCAAGAAACCCACCAAGCCTGTGGGCGATTGTATAGACTGTAATGAATGTGTGCGCGTTTGTCCTACAGGTATTGACATCCGAAACGGCACGCAGTTAGAGTGTGTGAACTGTACTGCCTGTATCGATGCTTGTAATGGAATTATGGAAAAAGTGGATCGTCCGAAAGGGTTAATTCGCTATGCATCCGAATATTCTATTCAGACAGGTCAACGATTGAAATGGACTCCGCGTATCATTGCATATACCGCAGTGTTGTTCTTGCTCATCGGAGTGGAGGCTTTCTTCCTAGCCACACGCACCGATGTGGATATTACCATCAATCGGGCCCGCGGACAGATCTTCACACGCCAGACAGATGGCAAGGTGAACAACCTTTATATGATGAAGATTACCAACAAGACCAAAGACGACCTCCATCTGGATATGCAAACAGACTTGGAAGGGACGGAACTCTTGATTATCGGTGAAAATCAAGTGGTAAAAGCCGATACCATGATTGAAGGACAATTCTTCATCATGATGCCGGAGAGCTTGATTACTAAAAGAAAATATGACCTGCAGGTAATGGTTTACAGCAATGGTAAACTTGTTACGCAAAAACCGGTTTACTTCATTGGTCCTGCGAATGCTGGACATAGTGAAGCAGAAGCAGAGGAGTGAAACAACTTAATTTTCAAATAATATGAACTGGGGATGGAAACTGGCCATAGTATATACAACCTTCGTGGTGGCCGTCATGACGTTCGTTTTCAAAGCTCGCAGTGAGAAAATAGACTTGGTTGCTCAGGACTACTATGTGCAAGAGCTCCGATTCAAAGAGAGAATGGAGGCTGCAAGCAATGCCAATGCCTATTATTCATCCATCTCGGTGAAGAGAAAGGGAGATGTGATATGGATTCAATTGCCACAAGAGCAAGTCAATTCAATCACGGAAGCTCATGTACATTTTTATTGTCCTTCCGATGCGGATAAGGATGTAGAGTTGCAATTGCAGCTCGATGAGAATGCATTGGCAACCGTGCCAGTGAGCCTTCTCAAAGAAGGAAATTATCTCGCCAAACTCTCCTGGTTGGCAGATGATAAAAACCACTATATTGAAAAGAAAGTGAGCATAAAATAATGAACGAGTACTTCATAGGAGCAGCATTGCTGATGGGGTTGGCGGGTAGCCTACACTGCGTGGGTATGTGTGGTCCGCTCATCAGTATGATGCCTTATAATCGTTCATCGCGTTGGAGGTTCATTGTAACCAAGTCGCTCAATCATTTGGGGCGATTGACCACTTATACTTTGCTTGGTGCCTTGTTTGGTTTAATGGGTAAAGCGCTAGTTGCAGCCGGTTTCCAACAATGGTTAAGCATTGTGAGTGGGGCACTCATCTTGTTGATGGTATTCTGGCCGAAGCGATGGAGTGCGCAGGCTCCAAAGATTTTCATCTTTCGTTTTACTTCATGGATTAAAGCAAAGTTTTCCACCCTTCTCAAGGATAGGAGTCCACGAACACTTTTTATGCTGGGAGTGTTGAATGGACTTCTCCCTTGTGGTTTATTGTACTTGGCTTTGGCCGCTTCTATCAGCACCGGATCAGCTGGCAAAGCAGCCTTATTCATGTTCTTGTTCGGATTGGGAACCATGCCGGCACTTGTGTTGGTGGGGATCTTCGCCCATACCCTCAAGCAGAAATATTCTTTCAGCTTTATAAAAATTTCTCGCGTACTGCTTGTCGTGACCGCGTTGTTACTCATTGTGCGTGGTAGTAACCTTGGTATTCCTTACCTCAGTCCTAAAGTGAATGTGGAGAAGGTGGAGATGGAATGTTGCCATCGCCCGGTTCATCACTAGGTCAGTTGTGCTCTTTGTCATGCACCACCCATAAGAGCTTATCGGTATCGTATCCTACAGCTATCGCTTTTGCGAGGAAATCAGCTTTGATAGCATCCGGGATGGATGTAGTGCGTGAAAGAATCCATAAATAATCAAGGCTCTTGCCGGCCACGAGTGCATATTGATAATCCCGGTCAATGGCTATCACATTGTAGCCGCTGTAAAATGGACCAAAGAAAGATACTTTGAGTTTTCCTTCGTGCTCACTTCCTCTAAACTTCGCTTTGCCAATCGCTTCTTCCCATTTGTTCTTAACCGTGTTATACCCTTTGTTCACCACCCGAATACTTCCGTCATCGTTCAGGCTATAGTGTGCTGTGGTATTGTTGAGGTTGCGTTCGTGCTTGAAGTCAAGACGTGCTATTTCATACCACTTACCGAGGTATTTGGATTTATCAAAGGATTGAATAGTCAGTGCGCCTTTGGGTGCCTGAGAGCACGATGTAACCAGGATAACAATCGCTACACCCAAGCAGAGCGATAAGAAGTTGATGAGCTTTTTCATGTGACAGCTTTTAGTAGTTCAAATAGTTGAATCAAATAAAAGCAGCCATGAGGCTCCGGAACTTACATAAGAATTCGGAATCCTTATAGATAGCGTGAAGCAGAATCAGCGATTAGTTGCGCATGTGTGCAAGCTTCTCCGGTTGCAAGATGCTAATCGTGGAACCATCAATTTTGATGAGACCTTCTTCTCTGAAGTCACTCAATGTGCGGATGAGTGATTCGGTAGCTGTACCCACCATCTTAGCCAGGTCTTCGCGTGCAATGGCCATGCTGAACTCTTTGTCATTGCCTTGGTAGCGTTCTTTGAGTTTAATCAATGCATCGGCTGTGCGCTTGCGCACGCTGCTATAGGCAAGCTTGAGTAGTTCTTCTTGTTCTTCAGCTAGATTGCCGCTGAGTAACTTGATAAATTGTTGCATCACTGCAGGCGATTGCTCCAGCAGTGTATAGAAATCTTCCTTCGGGAAAATGGTCACTTCACAATCCTCCAATGCTTCTGCAGAAGAGGTGTGGTCTGTGTTCTGCATCAATGGAAGATAGCCGAAGAAATCACCGGGTTGGAGCAGGCGGGTGATGAAGTCTTTACCTATCTCGTGACTCTTATACACTTTCACTTTGCCTTTGTTGAGCAGGTAAAGGGAGTGTGCTGTATCTCCTTCAGTGAAGATGATTTCTTTTTTCTTGTATGACTTTACTTGTTGTTTAGCCGAAAGCTCTTTGAGGCTTTCCATGTTTTTGGCTGTTCGCAACAAGGTATTCACTCCTTCTTGTGTAGGTGCTATTTCTGATTTCACCAAGGCCATTTTGCGCAAGCGGCTTTCTACAGCGTTGAGCAATTCAATGTCATCAAATGGTTTGGTGATATAATCATCGGCTCCCATTTCCATGCCTTTGCGCAAATCACTGCGCTCGGCTTTCGCTGTAAGAAAGATGAATGGAATGGAGGCTGTCTCAGGATTCTTGCTCAAGAGGTGCAACACGCCATAACCATCCAACACAGGCATCATGATATCACAAATGATGAGGTCCGGCTTTTCTTGTTGTGCAATGGCTACTCCGGTTTTTCCGTTATCTGCTGTCAATACCTGATAGGATGCGAGCTCAAGTATTTCTGCGGTGTTTTCTCTTACATCTTGGTTGTCCTCAATGAGCAATATTTTTTTCATACAGCAATCATATTATCCTTCAGTTTCCTGAAGTTGGTTTTGATAGGGAATAAAGATGGTGAATGTAGTGCCTTTATCCAATTGACTTTTGCATTGGATGGTGCCATTTAGTAGCTCAAGATACTTGGCAACGATATTCAATCCAAGTCCTGTTCCTTCTATGTTGGTCACGTTTTTTCCACGGAAGAAGCGCGTGAACAAATGCTTCTGGTCTTCTTCACTTATACCTAATCCATGGTCAATCACTTCTAAATGCAAACCTTGTTCATCCAGCTTGGTATTGAGGTGAATGGTTGTGTTTTCAGGTGAAAACTTAATAGCGTTTGCCAGTAGATTGATGAGGATGTTGCGGAACATCTGTCCATCCAAAACGAACGCACAAGCCCCGGTGTGATTCACTTCGATGACTTGCCCGGCTCTTACAAGTCCGTTCATCTCTGCTACCACATCTTGCACAATCTCGCAGATATCGTGTTCGATAAGATTTGCTTTTACACGGCCTTCTTCGAGTTTGCCGATGGAGAGAAAATCGTTGAGTATTTCTGTGAGGTTGTGTACGGCTTTCTTGATGCGGTGAATGTGCTTTTCGCGTTTTTCTTGATCTTCTTCTTTGTTGTATTTAGCAATCAATGACACAGATGAAAGAACGGAGCTCAATGGTGTTCTGAACTCATGACTGGCCATGGAGATGAAGCGCGATTTCATTTCGTTGAGCTCTTTCTCCTTGTCCAAAGCGCGCGATAGTTCGTTACGCGATTCTTCCAATGAACTCAATGCTTCTTTCAATACAAGTGTGCGCTCGTACACTTTGCGCTCCAGTGTCTCGTTGAGTTGCGTCAACTCCTGGTTGATTTTCTTGATTTTTTCTTGTTGTTCGAAACGCTCGGTGATGTCAATGATGAACGCAATGACATACACACCATCTTCAGCCGTGTAATAACTCAAGCTAATTTCAACGGGAAACTCTGAACCATCTTTGCGTGAAGCAAACAACGTGAGGTTCTTTCCCATTGGGCGTTTTACCGGAGCTTCGGTATAGCGCTCGCGATATCCAACGTGTTTCTCTCTGAAGCGGGTTGGTATAAGTTGTTCAACCTTTTTGCCTTTGAGCTCTTGGTCATTGTAACCAAACAGCATTTCTACCTTGGGGTTCACCACAAGGATTTCACCTTGTGCATTGGCAATCAGAATACCTTCATTGACATGACTGAAGATTGTTTCAAATCTTCCTTCCATGCTGTTTTTTTCGCTGTTGAACGATTGCATGTGGCGAATTTATTCTTCAACCTAGCTCAAATCCAAACCGTACGAGCTATTTAAGGCCGCGTTTTTTGGCCATTACAGATGTGGCTACCGTTGTGAAGAGAATAATGCTGAGTGAGCTCGCTGGCATCAGAATGGCGGCTATTACCGGGCGCAGTTCCGCTCGTGTGGCAAACCATAATCCCACAATGTTGTATAAAATGGAAATGATGAAACTTCCAATGATGATGTGTTTGGAGTCCCTTGCATAGCGTATGAAGCTTGGTAGCAAGGAGAACTTATCGGCCTGCAACACCGCATCACACGCAGGAGAAAAGTTGTTGGTCTCGTCACTCACGGCTATCCCCGCATGGCTTTGGCGCAATGCTCCGGCATCATTGAGCCCGTCACCCACCATGATGACAATGTCCCCCTTCGATTGCAGTTCGGAGATGTATTGCAACTTGTCTTCAGGACTTTGATTGAAGCGCAACTCTGACCCTGCACCGAACTTAGCGCGCATGGCCTCTGCCTCGCTTTCATTATCTCCGGAAATGAGTGATAATGTTTTTCCCTCTTTCTTCAGTGATTGCAACACATTGTCGAGGTCCTCGCGGTATTCGGTTTTGAATAGGAAATGGCCTTTTATTTCGTTGTTGATGGCTACCCAAACTGTGGGTGCGAGCTGGTTGGGATAATTGGTTTTCCCTACATGAGCAGCCGATCCCAGCATTACACGGGTGCCATCCTCAAGTTGTGCCGTAATTCCTTTTCCCGATTCTTCTTTGTAGGATGTTGTTTTGATGACAGCGGATGTGTCGAGGTATTGTGCTATGCTTCGGCTCAATGGATGGCTGCTTTGTGCTGCTATAGCCGCAACGATTTCTTTTTCTCGGTCGCTGAGCTCGCCAGTAAACTCCACTTCTTTCAATCGACTTCTGGTAATCGTTCCGGTTTTGTCAAATACAATGTGATTGGCTTTACCAATCGTTTCCATTGCTCCGGCATTCTTCAAGAAGAAATTGTTGCGCGCAAGGATGCGCAAGGCATTACCATTGGTGTAGGTTGCGGATAACAACAAAGCACAAGGACAGGCCACAATCAAAATGGCGGTGAGTGCATCCAGTGCTTTTATTGAACTGATAGGGTACCAGTAAGCAACACTGATGGCTGCAATGGTGAAGAGCACATACGTGAAGTATTTGGAAACAGCATGTATAAACGATTCCTGCTCTTTCTTTTCTTGCTGAAATATGTCCTTGTTCCACAGGTGAGTAAGGTAGCTCTGTGCAACAGGTTTCATGATTTCCACGGTGATGGTTCCTCCGGTTTGTTTACCTCCGGCATAAATCATATTGCCTACAGAAATTTTTACGGCTTGTGATTCGCCATTTACAAAGCTGTAGTCAATTGCTGCATCACCATCTAGGAGTTTGGCATCTGCAGGAATGATCTCACCACTGCGCACTATGACTTTATCTCCGGTGCGCAACGCGGATATGGCGATGATTTCTTCCGCATCGCCTTTTTTTACTGTTACGGATATAGGAAAAAAGCTCTTGTAATCGCGTTCGAATGATATGGTGGAGTGCGTTCTGTCTTGGAAGTAACGTCCCACCAACATAAAGAAAATTATTCCGGTCATGGAGTCCAGATAACCCGAACCGGTTCCGGAAAGTATTTCGTAAAGACTACGGCCAAAAGTCACGGCAATGGCCAATGCAATGGGCGCATCGATATGAAGGAATTTGGCGCGAAGGCTTTTCCAGGTTGATACAAAGAATTCTGATGCACTGTAGAGGAGAGTTGGGATTGCCAATCCCAAGTTGAGATAACTGAAGAGCGATTTCATCTCTTCATCTGAGGCGGTTCCCAATCCGAAGTATTCAGGGAAGCTCAGCATCATGATATTGGCAAAACAGAATCCCGCTACGGTGAGCTTGTACACGCGTGTGCGGTCCACAACTTTCACTTGCTTGGTGCTGATGTCATGGAGATGGAGTGTAGGTTCATATCCTACCATTGCCAAAGTTTCCACCACTTTGCGCATGGATGTTTGCGCATTGTCGTAGTGAATGGTAATTTGTTTTTGTACGAAATCAACCCGGCTGTATGTAATGCCGGGATTGAGTTTGTATAAATGCTCCAACAACCACACGCATGATGCACAGTGGATTTGCGGCAAATTGAATGTTACGTGCGTGGTTTTGCCATCGGTGAATGACAGCAACTGATTGACCACCTGAGCATCATCGAGATAGGCAAACTTGTTCTTGAACGGTTTTGCTTTGATGGAGATGCCCGGATTGCTTTCCAGTTCATAATAGGTGCAGAGGTTGTTTTCCGCAAGTAGTTCATGTACGGTTTTGCAACCATCGCAGCAGAATACTTTGTCCTCTACACGTATGGATGTATCAGCACATGCATCACCGCAGTGGTAGCAAATGATTTTGATGTCCTGTGCTGTGCCTATCATATTTCTTGAATTTAATGTTGTTCGTGATAATCACTATCGTTGGCTGAGAGGTTGGCTTTGTCCAATTCTTGGCCCTGACTGTTCTGGTAACCAAGCGTCCAGTTGTTGGTGGCCGTTGTCTCCAACCATATGTTCCCTGATTTTCGAAACACCTGCACATTCAGGTCAAAACGCTCTCTGAATTGTTTTTCCAATTCATTCACAATAGTGTTCTCGTCCAATATCAATTGATCATCTACCTGCTTTTTGGTAAGTTCTTGCAGTGTGACATGAAGGTTCTTCAAATACTCTTTCTTCACTCCTTTCCCTGTTCCCGCTGTTTTGGGGAAGAATTCAATCTTGAGATAAGGAAAGAGTGAAGAGAATTCACTCTGAATTTCTTTCAAGGTTTTATTAGCGTGTAGCTGAATGATCATCATATATCAGTTGTGAAGCTCTTCCGCCAATACCAACAGAGGTATGGATGATTTATACGCAATATCTCTTGTCTGGCTTTGACGGAATATTTTTTTGAACAGCTTGTTCTTGCGTGAGGTCATCACAAGCAGTTGTGCGTGTTCACGTTGTGTATGTTGAGTGAGCTCATCGGTAATATTTAATTTGTGGGATGGTAAGAACCGAATGTCCGGTTCTTTTTCATCCAGCAATTCAAGGATGGAATGCAATGAGCTCTTGTCTTCCTTCGGGAATTCGCTATCCAACACATTCACGTATTGGAAGGCGGCATGGTAGTAATGCTTCAGTTCTTTGAGGAATCCAATACCGGTGTACATCGGTATCGGTTTTTGGTCAAATGCGAATACTATTTTCTTAATTGGTTCGTGTTTGGCAGTAGCCGGCACAATGAGAACCGGTGCTTTTACTTTTCCGGCAACTTTTACAGAAGTGCTTTCAAAAAGCGCTTGATAAAGCGTATCGGAACTGCGGATGCTGAGCACTACAGCGCTTACATCATGTTTCTCCACCAATTCATTGAGGATGTCAAGAGTGACACCCTCGCGTACGGTAGTATCGATTTCTAGATCCGGGTGTTTTTTCTTCAGCATACCTTCCAACACGACCATGTCCTTTGCTCCATCTTCGAGAGCGCGTTGTACTGCCTTTTTGCGCTCTAGCAGGGAGTGGTCGATAATGGAAAATTGTGCGGTGTGCAACAGCATCAACTTGTTGGAAGTATCCGCTGAAAGCTGTGCTGCATAATGCACGGCATTCAAGGATTCATCCGTGAAATCTGTTGCGGCAATAATGGTTTTCATATGAAAAAATTATTAGTTGCGAAACTCTATAATTATACCGGGCCCTTATTTGATGCGCCTCACATGTACTCATGATATTTGTCAGTTGCCAAACAGGTCCTAGGGCCGGTGCGTGTTTGGGATTGGAGTTTAATTGCTTGTTGTGCATGGTACAGGCGTGCAATAAATGTGAAACGCTATCGTTAAGCACGCAGCACGTTCGCCAAATGTAATTGAAACAGATGTCATCACTTCCTCAAGAAACCAATGGTTGGTTTCGCTTTAACCAATTCCTAGCCGAGTCAGCTTCTATCAAATTAGTAGTCATCGGATTTATCATTTTACTGATGCTCATTCCGCTCACCTTGATGAAGGATCTTATGTACGAGCGCAACAATCGCCACCAAAGCGCCATCGAGGAGGTGAGCGCTACTTGGGGGGGTAGTCAAACCATTACAGGATTGTTTATTACGATTCCTTTTTTTGAAAAAGCTCCTGCCACTACTGGCAATGCGGTGGTGTTACCCGTTAAATCACAGGCTACTTTTTTGCCTGATGATTTGAAAATTGAGGCTAAAATAGAATTGGGAGAACGCATGCGCGGGATTTACAAAGTTCCTATCTATACCACCAAGGTGACGATTGAAGGGGCTTTCCTTCATCCGGATTTTTCAGACTTGAAAGAAGTCGGGCAAGTGAATTGGGAGGAGGCGCAGGTTCATCTGGGATTGTCGGATTTGCGAGGATTGGAGGATTTGATGGTGCTCACATGGGGCGACACTGTTCTCACCATGTCACCGGGTGTCAAATCCGATTTGGTTCAAGAAGGTGTCAGCTCACGCATTCCCCTGAGTGAAGCCCCCGCTACAGAAAAGATTCGATTCAAAATTGATTTTAGCTTCCGTGGAAGTCAAGGGATTTTCTTTATGCCATTGGGTAGAGAAACTACCGTACATCTCAGTGGCAATTGGGAACACCCGAGCTTTCAGGGGGCATTCTTGCCTGCTTCACATCATGAGAAAAATGGCTCATTCACGGCCGATTGGAAAGTTCTTTATTTAAATCGCAATTATCCGCAAGCATTTACCGGTTATCCGAATTCGTTTGACGAATCACGCTTTGGAATGAGCGTGTACATTCCGATTTCAGATTATCAGAAGAACCAACGCGCTGCGAAGTATGCAGTGCTCATAATCGCGCTTACTTTCATGGTGTTCTTCTTTGTTCAGATTTTGAATAAAGTAAGAATACATGGCATTCAATTTATACTCGTTGGCCTTGCTCTGTGCTTGTTCTATGTAATGTTGTTGTCGTTTACTGAACACATCGGATTCAATGGTGCTTATCTGTTATCCACAGCCATGACTGTGGGGTTGGTGAGCCTCTATATATCGGCCATATTCAAGAATAGACGTTTGAGCTTGCTCAACTGCTTGTTCATGATTTTCGTTTACTTGTTCGTTTTTGTGATTATCCAACTAGAACATTATGCATTGCTGGTGGGTAGTATCGGTCTCTTCATTGTCTTGGCCGTTGCAATGTATTTGTCTCGCAATATCACTTGGGGGTGAAGAGCTGAAGAATGAACGATAAGTCACAAGCTTCTTGCCTGTGCTTTTGGTTTGATGTATTTATGCCGTTATGAAAATCATCGGTATCACAGGAGGAATCGGAAGTGGCAAGTCCACGATTTGCAAAGTATTCGAGTCGCTCGGTATTCCTGTATTTAATGCCGATGAAGTGGCTAAAAGCATCTATGATGTAGATGCAGAGACGTTTTCCCGCGTGCGCGAGGTGTTTGGTGATGAAGTCATTACCAACGGAAAAGTCAATCGCACAGAACTAGCTAAACGTGTGTTTGATCATCGGGACGAATTGGCCAAGCTCAATGCAATTGTGCATCCTTTGGTGAGAAAGCATTTTAAAGAATGGATGAGCAAGCAAACTGCTCCTTATGTTTTGCGAGAGGCAGCCATCTTGATTGAGAGTGGCACACATGTGGATTGTGATAAGATTATTCTCGTGAGTGCAGAGGAGGAAACACGCATTCAGCGCGTCATGCAGCGCAACAAGATTTCAGAACAAGAAGTGCGTAGCCGAATAGCCAATCAATGGACCGATGAACAGCGCAGACCTTTTTGTCATTATGAAATTAGAAACGACCAAGACCAATTGGTGCTTGGTGACATCTATCGGATTCACCAAGAGCTCATATCATTCTAATTTATCGCAGTAAGAAGACGTGTCCTTCATACATACGCTCTTCGTCTGAGCCCTTGAGCTGAATGATGATCTGCCAGTTATAGACTTCGTCTTTCGCATAATATTCGCCACCCCGCACATTGCCGAGCCATGGTTCATCATAATCATTCGTTTCGAATATGGTCGTTCCCCAGCGGTCGAAGATGCGTAGGACATATTTATTGATGAATGACTTTCCTGTAATAACTGGAAGGAAGACTTCATTGATGCCATCGTCATCTGCGGTGAACGCATTGGGCACATACACGTTGAACATATCGTGAATAATCACGGCATCTTTTTTCTCCGCTTTGCAACCGTACATATTCCAAACCGTGAGCGTTACTGGCCAAATGCCGGCATTGGGATATGTGTAAGTTGTATCATGCGCCTCACCATAGGCCCCGTCACCAAAGTACCATAGAGAGCGGTAAGCATTCACACTGGTGTTATGGAATTGAATCTGCGATTCGTAAACGGTAGTCTCGCTAGGCTCCATCCAGAAATCTGCAATCGGTTTGGGAAAGACAATCACATAGTCTTCCAGTTGTAAAGTGTCTTTACATCCATTGTCATTCAATGCCACAAGCGTGATGTCATAACGGCCGGGGATGAGGTATTGAAAAGATGGATTGTCTTCAACTGAAGAAACACCATTGCCAAAGTCCCAAACAATGTTGGTGGCGTTGCTGCTTTGATTGGAGAAGAACACTTCCAACGGTACACATCCTTGTCGAGGTGTTGCACTCAAAGCCGCCTGTGGAATATCGGATAGTTCATAGGTGTTAGAGGATGTAGAAGAACATCCGTATTGATTGGTAGCAGTGAGCTGCACAACGTAGGTACCTACCTCGGTAAACACAATGGAAGTGTTCACATCATTGCTGATTGGGGTGTTGTTAAACGACCATTGATAGCCATTGGCATATTGAGATTGGTTGTCGGTTGAAACTATTTGTGGCAATTCGCACACATCGAAATCCGGCAATTGAAATGCGCTCATAGGTTGAGGTGAAACTACCAATTGCACTTCGGCCGTATCGCGGCACAGTTGCATGTCTTGTACAATGAGCTGCACGGTGTATGTTATAGCATCTTCTCCGTTATGTACGAATGTGTGACAAGGTGAATGGCTGTTAGAGCTGTTGCCATCACCAAATTGCCAAGTAAAAAAATGACCATTGCTGGAGGTGTTGTCGAAACAAACTTGGAATGGACTGCAGCCTACTTGTTGAGATGCGGTTAATTGAGCATCCGGTCCATCCAGAACGGTTATAGCGTGGGCTACGGATGCAGTGCATCCGGTTGAAGTCAATCCTGAAAGTTGAACAGTATAAGTTCCCGGCTCGCTGTAATGATGTTGTGGATGGGATAATCCGGATGTAGTGCCATCACCGAAATTCCAGAACAACTCCATGTTACTGTTTGTCGGTGTGAATTGTATGGGACTGTGTAAGCAAGAAACATTCACATCACTCGTGAAATCAATGGATGGTGTTGGATGCACGGTTATCACAACAGAGGAAGTATCATAACTGCAACCGTTGTTCACGTATTGATAGATGGTGTACTGTCCGTGTGAATACACTTGCGATGGATTGTTATCGCTGGTGGTGCCATAACCATCACCAAGGTAGTAACTGATGTTGGTTCCTCCTTCGCTATAATCCGTAAATTGTACCAGCAAAGGCTCACATCCTTCCGTGACACTGGTATTAAAGAAACTTAATACGATGTTGGGCAAAACTGTAATGACGTGTGATGCCGAATCACGACCACAGCTATTTTCAAGATATAGCCAGATGGTGTATTGAGAAGTATCATTCTCGGTGTAATAGGTGTGTGAAATGGGTTCAAACTCATCACCGTATGTGCCATCACCAAAATCCCATAAATAGGTTTCCGGTAAACCGACAGACGTATTGTTAAACTCGACAGGGAAAGGCGAGCAGAAGGTGTTGAGTGTTGTCCCAAAGGAAGCTTGCGGCTTTGGATGCACCGTAATCAATGCACTGTCGATACTGCTTCCGCAAAAATTGGAAACAGTGAGATAAATGGGATAAGTGACAATGTCGGGACCTTGTGGATAGGTAACAATCCCCGGAACAGTGTCTGTACTTGTTTGCAAGGCAAGATCCCAATAAAAACTCATTAGTTCGCCCACCGAGTTGTTTCCGAATTGCACTTCAAATGGTGCACAGCCTTCATCGGATGGGAGCGTGATATCAGCAACAGGAGCGTTGAAAATCTCGATGGACTTCTGAATGGTGTCGCGGCATCCAAGCGTGTTTTGTGCAATGAGTTGGATGTTATATACCCCGGGAGCATCAAATGCAATGTCAGGATGTTCACCTGTGAGTGTCGTTTCATTACTCAGGTTCCATGTATAGCTTGTGGCATTGGTTGCGTTATTGGTATAGGTGATGTTTGATGCAGTACAACCTTGAGGAGTTACACTGAATTCTGCTTGGGGCACGGTGTGTACGATTACGGTGGTTGTAGATGAATCGCGGCAACCTGTCAACGGGTCTTCATACCAATAAAGAATGGTATTGTTGGAGTCAGCAATGGCCGGGTCGAACCAACCGTTTTGAGCATTGACGATACCTGTTCCTTCCCATGTACCTCCTGTTGCCGGGGTGTTTCCGGTAAGTGGCGTAACGGCTTCATTGGCGCATATCTCCATGCCAAGTCCGGCATTTACAACAGGGGGAGCCAGGATGGTCAATGTCATCTGATCACTGGTGAAACAAGTACCGGAACCTGTGCTGTACGTGAGAATATGGCTACCTACACCTGCAACTTCCGATTGTATGATACCGCTTGTGGCATGGATGATTCCGGGGCCGCTCCAGTTGCCGCCTGTTGCAGGTGTGAAATTGGTCAATTGGTGTACTCCATGGTTCAGGCAAAGTGTGATGTCCGGACCAGCATCAGCAACTGTGGGTTCCACAACTGTGATTGTAAGGGAATCACTCGCTATGCAAGAAGTTGAACCTTCGGTATAGGTATAATGCACCACAAAGCTGCCTGTTCCATTTGGTGTGAATGTGCCTGATGCGTTGATATGCGGGCCACTCCAGCTTCCTCCTGTTGGAGTAAATCCTGTAAGTGCAGTAGAAATGGGTTGATTGCACAAGGTGATGTCTTCACCTGCATCTACAACAGGCAACGGGTTGATGGTGATGGTTACTTCATCGGTATTCGTGCAACCCTTTTCATCGATAACGGATAACGTATATGTCGTAGTGGTGGTGGGCCAGACGAGTGGATTGGCTATACCTGTATTGCTCATTTGTAAGCCGCTCCATGTGTAAGATACAATTGCTCCATTCGGACAGTTTGAGCAAATGGCTTGCAATTGTGTGGTGTCACCAAGGCATAATGTAGTATTTGCTCCTGCATCTATTAATGGTAAACTGCGCACAAGCACCACTGTGGTATCTGTTGTAAGACATGAGCCGGTTCCTTGCGAGAGAACGAGTGTATGAGTACCCGCCACCGAAGGCGTAAACAATCCCGTGGGTGATACCAGTGGCGAACCGGTCCAAGTGCCGATGGGCAATTGAAATGGCGCATCATTAATACAGAATGCTGTATCCGGTCCGGCATCTACTTGTGTCGGGTCAACGATGGTGATATTCATTTCATCACAAGCAGAACATCCGGTGGTGCTGCTTTCAAAGCAATAAGTCAAGGTGAC
>DATCJY010000005.1:0-14624 GCA_036562565.1 Flavobacteriales bacterium
GATTTAATGGGTGATTTGTCAGACCTTATTCCCGGTGAGAACTACTTGGTTCGAGTAAAGAACTATTATGCTGAAGGCTATTTTGATTTCACACTTTGCTTGCAAAACATTCAGCCTGCTTTGAATGATGAATGTGAGAATGCTACTGACCTGGGCACAGTAGCGGTTTATGGAGAGTGTTCACCTGTAACCATCAGAACATTTGGTTCAACTTATGGTGGCAGTGATAACTGTGCATGGTTTGTTCCGGGCAATGATGTTTATTACACCTTCACCATGCCGGAGGATGCATCCGAATTAGTTGTCGACTTACATTATCGCAGCGGTTATTATTATCTAGTGACAGAAATATTGGATGCTTGCGATGGTGAAATCATTGCTTGCAATGATGAATTATTGTTCTCAGTTGAAGACCTTGAACCCGGTACCACTTACCTGTTGCGGTTCTATAATGAAGATGGTGAGTTCGGTTCCATCTTTGATTTGTGCCTTTCTACAAAACCGACAGAAGCAATCAATGCTACTTGTGAAGGTGCCATCTTGTTAGGTGATTTGTCAACCACATGTGCGGCAGTTGAGGTAAATACATTCAAATCCAATGTAATTATTGAGTCTCATTGTACAGGAAATGAGGTCCGACCTTTATGGTATTCGTTTTATTTGCCTGAAGGTGTTCAAAACATCAGCTACAGCATGAATGCTTTTTCCGGAAGTTCCGATTTGATGTTGGAGCTTTGGGATGAGTGCGGTGGTGAGATGCTATACTGTTTCGATTCTGAAGAAGGAGTTATCTCCGGTTTGGAGAGTGATCGTACTTATCTCGTTTGCACTTATTCATATAATGGTTATTACCACAGCATTTTTGAACTTTGTATAAAGTTTGGGCCTGAGGCTCCTGTGAACGACCAATGTACGAATGCCCTGCCTATCCCTAATATTCCTGATGACGGCTCTTGTGTTTTGGTTACCGGAACTACTGCCGGCAGCTCTAATGAAGATAATCTCGAAACTTGTTACTATACTCCGAATAACGATGTATGGTATGAATTTACAGTTCCTACCGGATACAATGCAATATACTACAGTGTAATAACCGAGAACTATTGGGATTATGTGGGGCTTCAATTGTTTGAGTCATGTGATACTCCCGCTGAGAACGATTGTAACTTCGATTTCAACGGTGTATTTGATAACCTTGAAGAGGGGCAGACCTATTTGCTCCGTTTGTTCTCTGATTCATATGATTTATACGTCAACTATGAATTGTGCCTCTCTGTATTTACGGAATTGGTAAATGACGACATCTGTGATGCGGTATTGCTGAACGTTAATTCAACCTGTGAAGTAGAAACCTATCACAACATTGGTGCTACGGATCAGGAGGATATTGATTATCCGTACTGTGGTTATTACATGGGCAACGATGTTTGGTTCAAAGTAGTGGTGCCGGAAAGTGGAGCGCTTGACATCAAAACCACTGATTTGGGTATTGGTGATGCAACAATGACTGTTTATCAGGCAAGCAGTTGCGATGATGTCTTGGAGGAAGTGGATTGTAATGATGACTCTGAGGACTATTATGATTATTATATGCCACGCTTAGAGCTGTATGACCTCACACCGGGTGATACCTTGTTCATTCGTGTATATGGTTACAATGATGCTATTGGTTACTTCGGAATTTGTGTGAGTGAGCCATGTACTTATCCATATGATTTCGAAATGGAAGTGACCAATAATTCGGTGGATATCGTATGGTCCTTTGATGAAGAAGGCGCGGAATTTAACTGGGAGTTGCGTACAGAAGGTATGGGCGGAACAGGTGATTTTGGCCTTGTGACCAGCGGTACTACTGCTGCAGGTGATACCATAATTACCATTTCAGATTTGAACTACGAGTCCATTTATTACTTCTTTGTTCAAACATCTTGTTTCAATGAGTGGTCCTATCCGATGTCTTTCTATTCAGGACCAATGCCGGGCTGTATGGATGAAAATGCTTGTAACTACAATCCACTAGCCGGAGAAGACGATGGCTCATGTGACTACGAACCTACCTGGTATTATCGCGATGCCGATGGAGATGGTTATGGAGACCCTGCAGAGGCCGTATTGGAATGCCATGCTCCGGAAGGTTATGTTGCAGACAACACCGATTGCGATGACAGCAACGCCAATTATTGGACCATTATTGATAACGTTATTAAAGCCACGCTACCAGCACTTGTTTGCAACAATGCCGATGAATTTGAATTGCCTATAGGTACACCTGCCGGTACTTGGTCAGGTGAAGGTGTAACTGAAGGAGTATTGGATCCTATTCAAGTCACTCCGGGTACCTTGACCTTGACATATACTTTGAGTGAAGTAAGCCCTTGCTGGTTGAATGAATCCGTTGAAGTAAGCACTACCATCGAAGTGTGTTCAGGTGTGGAAGAGGCAAATGGTCATTCAATTGCCATCTATCCAACCATGGCTACGGAGTACATCACCATTCAAGGAGAAGCGCTTACAGAAGCCCTCATACTTGATATCAATGGAAAGGTAATAAAGACCGTTTCATTGCAAGGTAACAACCGTTTGAACGTAACAGATATCACAGCAGGATTGTACTTCATCAATGTGAAGTCAGTTCACACTGCCATCACCGCCAAGTTCATTGTGGTGAAATAATTGAAAAGGTTTGTAAGATGATAAAGGGCTGTGAGCACTCACAGCCCTTTTTTTATGTCATCCGGTGGTTGGTACTTCGTAATTTCGGAACGATGAAATTTAAGATTCACAACCTCAATCGCCAATATGATGGCTTCATGAAGATAGATATCATGGATGTGGAGTACGATCGCTTCAATGGAGAAACAATTCGTGCTACACGAGAAATTATGGAGCGCGGTGATGGTGTTGCAGTATTGCTTTACGAATCGGAATCGGCAAGTATCTTGTTCACGCGGCAGTTTCGCATTCCCACTGCAGAGCGCGATATCATGGAAGGCTATGAAGATGCCGGTTGGCTGCTGGAGCTTCCCGCAGGCAGTTTCCAATTGGGAAATGAAGAACCACGCGATGCCGCTGTGCGTGAAGTAGAGGAAGAGCTGGGGTATCATGTACATGACTTGCAGCATGTCTATACTTTCTATGTGTCACCGGGTAGTTGCTCTGAGCGTATTCATCTTTTTTATGCAACAGTATCAGCATCCCAAAAACGCTCTCAAGGAGGTGGTTTAGTAGAAGAACAGGAGGATATTCAAATGATCAAGCTTCCAGTTTCTGAAATTGATAACCTCATTGCCAATGGCACCATTCGCGATGCAAAAACCATGATAGGATGGATGTGGTGGAAGCTACATCAGCAACGAGGTTAATACTCCAATGAATCGCTCAATTTGCACTTTGCAGTGATTGCCTTCCCCAATTGTGGGGAAAACTCCTATTATTCGTTTGATCCAAATTAGATTAGCAGGGTTGTGCAGAAGTGTGTTGGAGGTGATATGAAAAGCAACTTAACACCGCATATTTCTATCATAACCAAGAACAGCTAAAAACTACCCTGAATTCCATTCAGTAAATTGTAATGAATGGTTTATACCCTGAAGCCCAAGTTGAGATAGTGGTTAATAATCTATCGTCAACCTTTAAACTAAATAGAAAGGCGGATAATGAAGTCTATCCAAATTAAGAGAAGCATCGGTTGTTTTTTCCATCCGTCTTCTTTCCTGCATTCATATTTATGCATGATGCTATGCGTGTTGCTGCATCAAGCCAAAGCTCAAACCGATACTGAGTTTTGGTTTGTGGCACCGGATGTATCGGTGGGCAACCAGGCATTTGATACACCTATTGTATTGCGTATTACTACACTCAGTGAGCCAAGTGTGGTAACAATTTCTCAACCGGCCAATCCCTCTTTTACGCCCATTGTTACCAACATTGCAGCGAATAGTACTTCTACAGTCAATTTGACCCCTTTTCTCAATCAAATAGAAAATGCGCCTTACAATACAGTGCTCAATACCGGTTTGCATATTACCTCCACAGCTGATGTGAGCGTGTATTATGAAGTGGTGAGCGGGCAGTGCAATTGTAATCCGGAAATTTTTGCTTTGAAGGGAGCGAATGCATTGGGTACGGACTTCTATGTCCCATTTCAGAATTTCTTTAGTAATGGGAGTACTTATAATCCTGTTCCTTACGCTGCTATCAACATTGTAGCCACTGAAAACAATACCAACGTTACCATCACACCAACGCAGGCGCTTTTGGGGCATCCTGCTGGAGTGCCATTCACCATAACATTGAATCAGGGTCAAACATGGGCAGGTAGAGCAGTGACTCAAGCAGCAGGGGCACACCCAAGCGGCACTTTTGTTACATCCGATAAGCCTATTGCGATTACCATGTCGGATGATTTGGTATATGGTGGTTCATACGGAACGTGTGCTGACTTGCTCGGTGATCAGATTGTGCCAACTTGGCGAGTCGGCTCGGAGTATATCATTATGAAGGGCAGTCTCAATGGTCCTGACAAAATTTTTGTTGTCGGCACTCAAAATGGAACTTCCCTAACTCTGGGGGGAGTGAGTAGTGGTACAGTCAATGCCGGTCAAACGGTGACGTTTGATCTAACTACTCCTTCGGTATATCTGCAGGCATCCGCTCCCGTGTATGTATTGCACATATCTGGATTTGGCTGCGAGTTGGGTGGTGCCATCTTGCCACCTATCCATTGTACAGGTTCTTATCAATTAGGCTTTACGCGTTCTACCAATGAGCAATTTGCGTTGAACCTCATGACACAGGCCGGTAATGAAGGAGGATTTTTACTAAATGGCAATGCATCGCTCATTCCGGCATCTGCCTTTAGTCCGGTACCTAATACCAATGGCGAATGGGTAGCTGCTCAAATTTATCTCAGTACTGCACAGGTACCGCAAGGAAGTGGTAATTTGATTTCTAATTCTCTGGGTCTTTTTCACATGGGAATCATTCATGGTACGCCCAGTGGTGGAACACGCTATGGGTACTTCTCAGGTTTCAATGTGGTTGAAACACCCATAATCGTTAGCAGTGAAAACGTGTGCGAAGGGCAAGCGCTCTCATTGATTGCAGAAACGGTACCCGGAGCACAAGTTACTTGGACAGGGCCGAACGGCTACACTGCAACAGGAACCAACCAAGTAATACCACAAGCCAATGCAACACATTCGGGAACTTATAACGCAGTTGCTACGATGGGAGCATGTGGTAGCAACCCTGCAAGTATCACGGTTGCCGTGAATGATTGCAGTCATGTAATCAACCACTATACAGCAGTAACAGGTTTCGACCCTTGTACAAACAGCATTCTCGTTGAAGCCCCCGAGTATTTCGCTAATGCAACACGAGCACTGATTATTCAAATGAAGGGCGCTGAAATAGATGATTCAGATAGTCCAGCGTTTGGAGATATAACCGATTGGTCAACTGCAGGGAAGTATGAATTTGTGAACATTACGGGAGTGGAAGGCAATGCCATAACCGTTGAAAATACACTGCTAAATACTTATGATGTAGGTGGTGCAGTACAATTGATCACGGTGCCTCAATACACCAATCTGACGGTCACCGAACCCATCATAGCACAACTTTGGAATGGCAGCACGGGCGGTGTAATTGTGATGGAGGTGATTGGCACGCTGACCTTGCAAGCCGATATCAATGCCGATGGTCAAGGTTTTAGAGGTGGAGACATCTCACTATCGCACTATTCCGGTTGTTCCTCAATGGGATATGTGTATGATTACGAATCAGGTTTAGGCGGAAGAAAAGGTGAAGGCATCGCTCATTACCTCACCGGTGCAGACGCAGGCAGAGGCAAGCAAGCCAATGGAGGTGGAGGAGGAAATCACGTCAATGCCGGAGGTGGAGGCGGCTCCAATGGCGGTGCTGGTGGAACCGGGGGCAACCAATGGTCAGGTTGTCCCACGATTGATATCGGTGGAAGAGGCGGACAAACGATTGTTTATAACGCAGCTGATGCTCGTGTATTCATGGGCGGAGGTGGAGGTGGTGGTCATCAAAATGATGGCATTGAAGTAGGTACTTCCGGTGCTGCTGGAGGTGGTATCATCATGATTAAAGCAGGAAGTATTGCAGTACAAGGAGGTTCAATCAACAGCAATGGAGCACATGTATCCACCATAGCTGCCAATGATGGCTCAGGTGGTGGAGGTGCCGGTGGAAGTGTGCTCATCGATTGCCCTTCTATTTCGGGTACGCTCCCTGTTCGTGTTAGGGGAGGCAATGGTGGAAGCACCAATACAAACAATCACGGAACCGGTGGCGGTGGTGGTGGAGGAGTTGTATGGCACAGTGCGGGATTGCCGGCTTCAAGTATCAATACCGATTTGGCCGGTGGCCAAGCGGGAATTACAAGTATCAACACCAATCATGGAGCCACCGCAGGCGAACAAGGCGTGAAATTGGGTGGAGTGGTCATACCACAAAGCACTACTCCGTTTACACCTTTGGTTCAGCCCACAATCAATATCGTTGGTGTTACATGTGAGGGGGATTCATTGAAATTGGAAGCCCAAGCTCCAAGTGCAGTCAGTTATACATGGACAGGTCCGGGATGGACAGTAACAGGTGCAAGTGTCATGATACCATCGCTTGCAACAAGCAATACAGGAATGTATTATTTGACAGTAATGGATGCGAATGGATGTACAGAGTCTGACTCTCTATCGATTCTCGTGCATCCGGTTACTCACGTCAACCTCAATGTACAAATATGTGAAGACGCCAACTATACATTGCCGGATGGAACGGTGGTAGCTCAGTCCGGTTCATATCCCGTGGTACTCACGACCATGCAAACGCAATGCGATAGCTTGGTGACGGTAAATCTCCAAGTTACACCCGCGCAAACTTCTCATCACACTGTCTCAATATGTCAAGGAGGAAATTATACACTTCCCAATGGTACAGTTGTTTCGCAATCCGGTGAGTATGTAACGGTGATAACAGCTCCTAATTCAGGTTGCCAGATAATCGATACCACTACAGTGTATGTGTATCCAACTTATGCCTTACAGGAAGCGGTTTCTATCTGCGAGGGAGAGACTTATACATTACCGAATGGACAAAGTGTGTATCAAAGTGGCCATTATGATATGCACTACACTACTTCCTTGGGTGGTTGTGACAGTACGGTTACTTATTTCGTGACTGTCCATCCGGCACCGGTGGTTTCATTCACTTGGACACCGGAAGAGGTACATGCAGCGGATACCAAAGTTCAATTCATCAATGAATCACAGAATGCAACGCAATGGCTCTGGAACTTTGGTGGTTTAGCAGTATCAAATGAACGCGAGCCAATTTTCCAGTTTCCGGAAATGATTGCAGCCGACTATCCAATTTGCTTGCATGCACATTCACAACACGATTGCATGGCTGAGTATTGTGCCACTGTTTCTATTCGTGAGAATTTGATTTTTTATTGTCCCAATGCATTTACTCCAAACGCTGATGGACTGAATGAACGATTTATTCCGGTAATCTCGGGGCATGACCCTGCTTATTACAAATTCGAGATATTTAATCGGTGGGGAGAAAAAGTATTTGTGACCAACAATCCCGATGAAGGATGGCTCGGAGATTATTACGGTGGTGATTATTATGTAAAAGATGAGATCTACTTCTATCGGGTAGAACTAAAGGAAAAGATGACCACCGAAACCCGCGTGATTCAAGGACATATCACTGTATTGCGATGATTCCATCAGAGAAAATTAGTAATAAAAAAGGCTTGGGTTTCCCCAAGCCTTTTCCATTTCGATTATGTATTTTAATACTTGATAATCTTGTATAAGTATTGATTGATACCATCATTGACTTTTAGGAAGTACATTCCAGAAGCAAGGTGACCAACATTCAACTCGATGTTGGTTGCATTGAATGATTGGGTTTGAACAACTCTACCTGAAGCGTCCAATACGGTTACGTCCTTTACATAAGCATTGTTGATAGCGACTATGTCAGTTGTAAAAGAAGGATAAACTAATAAAGTATTTTCGATTGCGTCATTCACGTTGATAGGCTCAGAGCAATCAACCACTTCAATTTGGAAGGAGGCGCTCCCATCTAATATACATTGACCGTTGCCGAGTACAGTGTAGATAATCGTATTAGAACCTATCTCGGCTTCGTGTGGGTAGAATGTATCATTGTTCACACCTGGACCAGACCAAGTCCCGCCTGCTGGTGAAGCTGTGAGTATAATTGGTACCGAGGTGACACATGCTAGATCAATCAAAGTCGTTATTTGAACATCGATGGTTGTCGCCAACCAGATAGTAGGATCGTTATCATCGCAATCCTCGCTGTTTTGTACGTAGCCACTTCTATCTCCATCGCTTTCGATTGGATAGTTAGGGTCTCCATAACCATCACCATCCCAGTCGAGGTAGAATAGAACTGGCTCTTCATTGCAATTGACTACTTCTAAGGCTAATGTATCATACCCGGCCAATTCACAAGTGTTGGAACCTTCAACCATGTAGTAAAATTCATAGACCCCAACAGTAAGTGAATCAACAAAAAGCATGTTGTTATATATGCCCTCACCGCTGAAGATACCATTAGCAGGTGTACCAAACAATGGAATAGCAGGTTGATCCAAGCATAGGATGATGTCTTCGTTCCAGATTATTGAAGCGTTCACTCCAGAAGGTGACCAAAGATTTGGATCATTATCATTGCAGTCAAGCCCATTGTCAACATATCCGGTTGGAGCAGTTTCAGCATCGATTGTAACATCTGGATTACCATAACCATCACCATCCGCATCTTGATAGAATGTTTGAAGCGGAGTGCTGCAGTCCACAATCCAGAATGAAACGGTATCCCATGAGGCAAGAAGACATTGACCATCACCATCGATAGAATAGGTGAGAAGGTATTGACCAGGAACTAGGCTGCTTACAGTCAACGTATCACCATTCACACCATCACCTTCCCATGTACCACCGGATGGTATTGCATTCAATAAAATGTCATCAGCTTCCGTGCAGACTTCTATGTTTTCACCCCACAAGATTTCAATACTGGCAGCAGTGGCTAGCCATACGTTAGGGTCATTGTCGTTGCAGTCAGAACTATTCAGTACATAATTTGATGGTGCATTAATAAACTCTTGAGAAATAAGTGGATTACCGTATCCATCACCGTCAGCATCTTCATAGAAGGTTTGAATAGGAAAACCGCAGTGGAGCACATGTATGGATATGGTGTCATAAACAGGAGAAATACATTGTCCATCACCGCTGTAGTAATAGGTTAATAAATAGTGATTCGGAAGAAGTTCACTTGCTGTAAAGATGGTATCTACAATCCCCATACCTTCCCAATATCCTCCTGCGGGTAATGCTTGAAGAGGAATATCATCAGACCCGGAACAAACTTCTATTCCTTCATCCAATAAAATTTCAACTGGGGTAATAATAGGTTCCCATAAATTGGCATTGTTGTCATCACAATCACCATTGTTTAATACATAACCTTCAGGTATACCTGAATTGGATAATATGGATATGTTTGGATTACCATAGCCATCTTGATCTAAATCCTGATAGTAAATAACATCAGTATCAATTTGAATGTTTATTGGATTGACTTCACCGATAGACAATGGAGAGGAGCTTATGACCCTTACACGGTATCCATTGCCACCAGCGATGTTAGCGGGAATTGTCCCTTGTATTGTTCCAGAGATAGAGGAGTTGATTGTACCCAATGTAATTGGAGTGCTAAAATTACCGTAGGCATTGCTCAGCTGTGCTGTGAAAATATTGTTAGTGTCGAAGTCACCCTCTACAGTATAATGAATAGAAATGGGAGAATTAGGGTGATAATAACTTGAATCCGAATTACAAGTGATATTCAACTCTTGAAACATGCCCGATAGCACCCACATATATGGATTAGAGAAGGCAAGAAAGGGCTGCCCATTGTACGATTTGGTCAAATTGAAGGAATTAAATTGATTGCCTTTAATGCTCCCAAAAGGTATCCAAGTATCTGTTTCAGCGTCATAATAGATGGTCTTGAGTCTATTTTGTCCTGTTGTTTCTGTATAGGCTATAATAGGTACGTCATTTGGGCCAATTGTAATTTGTACTTTGTTGATAGTAGATAAAGGGAGTGAAGATTGACCGACAATACTAAATCCTCCACCTTGATGTAATTTAATTACATTGAGTTTAGAATTCTTCGCTCCGGCAATATACAGGTTATTCTGAGAGTCTGCCGCGTAGTGAAAGCCCGGACCAAAGTATGTGTGATGCTCAAAGTCAGGTGGTAGTTGCAGTTGTATCCCAGGAACTTGTACTGATTGTATATACACCGGTAACAGATATGGTTGAAATCCGCAAATGACCCCATTGGGAAAGAATATCAATGGATAAAGTGGATCTTGAGGAAATCCAAATGTTTGTACAGTGGTCCAGTTATCTGAAACAAGTTTTTTAATGTACGGTTCACCATTGTAATTTGCGTCCCAGTAACGCACGTACAGCAGACCATTATAGGCCACATACAATTCAATCGAACTGGAGTTGATGGGAGTGAGGTTTTGGGGCCCAACTACAACCCATTCATTGTTTACTAGTTTGCAAACTGTACCTCTATTTTGGTTTCCTTCATCAATGTAGGCCACATACAATTCTCCAGATGGAGTGCTCTTCAAACTAAAATCTTTGGCTTGACCTATTGTTAGGAACTCTGGTCCAACTAACGTCCAATGACCGTTTTGGAATTTCTTTACTTGTAATCTTTTCGAGCCTTCAAAAGAATAGGCTACATAGGGAGTGTTGTCTGCAGTGATTGCTAATTCAGAGTCGAAAACTCTACCCGCTGAGAATCCATGCTCTCCCTGTAAGGGCCATTCGCCATTGAGAAATTTATATACTAATGGTGAGGCCATCTGTTGTCCTATAAAGGTAGTTACAACAGGATTGTTGTCAGAATCTACCGTCAAATGAGATCTATATGGATAACTGCCTAACAATACCGCTGGTAAGTACTCTATAATGCCATTTGCGTACTTTAAGACTTGAAATCCTTGTGAGTTTTCAGTGTTAGTGAAAACAAAAACTTCATCATTGTTTCCTAGAGCCAAATTAACAGACCATGCCGCCCCTTCATTGAGTTCAATTTCCGACCATAAGTTATTCTCAAAATATTTCAAAACCGTCCTCGATTGATTAAGTTTATGATATGCGATATATGGTCTATCTTGGCTGTCAACGATGAATTGAGGTACCCAATCTCCAGTATAAATTTTAATGTCTGTAGCGTTTGGTAACTCCGTATAGAGGTCGCCCTCTAGTTTGATAACCTTCATCTGAGGTATTTCAATAACCTCTTGTGGTGTATATTCTGTTTGGTTTACATAGGTATAAACCCATGGAGTTTCGTTATGATCAACGTATAAACCCAAACTTCGTATATGGTTCTCAAGGGCGGTTATCGTAAAGCCGGATTGACCTCCTACAATATCCCAACCGGAACCATTGTATTTCTTTACAAAAAACTTATTTCCCTGAGTAATTGTTAAATAAAAGTCTTCATCATATAAAAAGAAGTCAAAAAAAATTAGCAGAAATGATGGGCAGCGGTGTACACGCATCAACCCATACTCCATCTTCTAATTTTAGGATGTGCAGAGTTTCTGATGAGCCATATTTTTTAACTAGTGTTACAAATACCTTGTCATTAGTGCTTATAAAAATTTTGAAGTATTTATAAGAACTGTGGGGAGTCAATTCTGTAACAAATTCTGGTCCTACCTGTTGCCAAATTTGTCCATCAAATTTTCGTACCATCGGTCTGCTAATCCCTGATTCAGTATAATGACTTAGCATATAGATGTCTCCATTTGAAGATGTAGCCATAGCTATTGTTTGACTATTGTGATGCGTTGATCTGTTCTCTGGATTGGGACCAACGGGGGGCCAGGATTGCGCTTCCAGCAAATGGGTGAATCCTAGAATAGTAATGAGGAGAATTACTTTAAGATGTGAGAGAGACATTATGAAATTTAATTTGGTTGGACAATAGTAGGGAAGAAACTAGCAGTTGTGGTTTATATGACCATGAAGTAAGCCAATCTGAAGATTAAATAACATTTCCAATGCCTATGTATGATTTTATCAGTCATAAATAATGTTCAATTGAAGGGCGTTTGTTTTTGCTTTCTACCTTCGCCACATGAATTACAGGAGACTTGGCAAATCAGGTTTGCAAGTGAGTGAACTTTCATTTGGTTCATGGATTACGTTCGGCAATCAGATTGATGATGAGGTGAGTGAGCAGCTCATGGATATAGCTTATGATGCCGGCATCAACTTCTTTGACAATGCCGAAACTTATGCAGCAGGGAGAAGCGAGGAAGTGATGGGGCGCATCCTCAAGAAAAAAGGATGGGTGCGTGATACGTATATCATCAGTAGCAAGGCGTTCTTTGGTGCAGGCGGTAAATTGCCTACCCAGCGAGGTCTTCACCGCAAGCACTTGGTTGAAGCATGCGAGGCAGCTTTGAAACGCTTGCAACTCGATTATTTGGACCTCTACTTCTGTCATCGACCGGATAAGCAAACACCCATAGAGGAGACTGTATGGACCATGCATCAACTGATTATGCAGGGCAAGATTTTCTATTGGGGAACCAGCGAGTGGAGCGCACAGGAAATCATGGAAGCACACATGGTGGCGCAGCGATACAACTTGATAGGTCCTGTGATGGAACAACCACAATACAATATGCTTACCCGCCATAAGGTAGAAGTGGAGTTCGCTCAATTATATAAAACCGTAGGATTGGGAACCACCATCTGGAGTCCGTTGGCTTCTGGATTTTTAACTGGCAAATACATTGATGCCCAACCGGAAGATACCCGTTTGAAAAGAGAAGAACTGGGGTGGCTTGCAGAGCGCACATTTGTGGAAGAAAACAATGCGCGCATCAAACGCCTCAAGAAAATCGCTGATGACATGGGGGTATCGCTTGCACATCTCGCCATTGCATGGTGTCTCAAGAATGAGAATGTGTCCACCGTGATTCTCGGAGCTTCCAAAACGGAGCAGCTCCAACACAATTTGAAAGCCACAGAAGTGGTACCTATGCTCACCGATGAAGTGATGCAAGCCATTGAAACAGCATTGAACAATCAACCGAAACATCCGCAGTACTGAGATGCGCATTGATATTTTGACATTGTTGCCGCGTTTGTTGGATGGACCGTTTGCCGATAGCATTCTGGAGCGCGCCCAACAAAAAGGCATTTGCGAAATCCATATCCATAACATCCGCGATTATTCAACCAGTAAGCAAAAGCAAGCGGATGACTATCAATTTGGTGGTGGAGCAGGCATGGTGATGCTCATCCAACCAATTGATAATTTGATTACAAAACTTAAGAGCGAGCGCGAATACGATGAGATTATTTATCTCACTCCGGATGGCGAGCGACTCAATCAAAAGATTTGCAACACGCTTTCGCTCAAGAAAAACATCATGTTGTTATGTGGCCACTACAAAGGAGTGGATCAGCGGGTGCGCGACCACTTAATCACGCGCGAAATATCCATTGGCGATTATGTACTCAGTGGAGGCGAGCTAGCTGCGGCAGTGTTGGTGGACAGCATTGTGCGCCTCATTCCCGGAGCGATGAATGATGAGACCAGCGCACTTACCGATTCATTTCAGGACAATTTATTGGCACCACCTGTTTATACCCGACCGGCAGATTATAAAGGATGGAAAGTACCGGAGGTATTGCTCAGCGGCAACTTTGCCAAGATAGAGGAATGGCGCATGGAGCAAGCCATCGCTAAGACCAAGGCTAGACGTCCAGATTTATTGGAAGGAGAAGAATAATCGCACGGATTAAATCATAATCTTCAAATCGCGTAAGAGGTTCTCAAAGTCGGATTTCTTGTCGCGCGCAATGCGGATGATTTGTCCGTTGTCCATCTCCACATATGATTCGCCACGGCTATAATTCTTGATGTGGTGAATATTGATGAGAAATGAGCGGTGAGGACGGAAATAGGAGGGGCGATTATCCAAAATTTCCTCGAAGGTTTTCATTGGTTTACTCACCGTGTAACGGTTGCCATCAGCCAAGTACACATTGGTGTAGGCGCGCTCTGCTTCGAAGCAGACTATGTTCTGAAGTCGCACAAATACCGTCTTTGTTCCTACGGGAATGGCAATTTTATCAATTTCCTCATTGGAGAAAGATGTCTTCAGCAATTGAATCTGTTGGTGGTAGGTTTCGATGTCGATGCGCTGGGTAGCCTTTTCAACAGCGGCTTTGAGGGCTTCGATTTCCACCGGTTTCATCAAGTAATCCGTTGCTGAAACTTCAAAAGCCCGGTGCGCATAATTGTTATGAGCGGAAACAAAGATGATTTGAAAGTGTATCTCCTTGAAGAAGTTGAGCAGCTCAAAGCCGTTGTATTCCGGCATGACGATATCCAAAAACACAATGTCAGGCTCATACTTGTTAATAGCAATTACACCTTCTGGTACGTTGGGGCATTGCGCCACCACTTCTATCATGGGGGCATACTCTTGTAAG
>DATCJY010000009.1:0-26355 GCA_036562565.1 Flavobacteriales bacterium
TGGAATAGTGCCAAATGGCGAACATCAATATCCATTGGAATCGTTGCAAAATTCCCTTAGGTTTGGGGTTTTGAATTTTTAGATGAAAAAGAAAGCTCTTATTACGGGAATTACGGGTCAGGACGGAGCCTATTTGGCAGAGTTATTATTGAAGAAAGGCTATGAGGTTCATGGCATTAAGCGCAGAAGTTCGCTCTTCAATACCGACCGTATTGACCATCTTTACCAAGACCAGCACGAGAACAATGTGAACTTGTTCTTGCATTACGGAGACTTGACCGACAGCACCAACCTCATTCGATTGGTGCAACAAATAGTACCGGACGAAATCTATAACCTGGCGGCTCAGAGCCACGTGGCAGTTTCTTTTGAAACCCCGGAATATACCGCCAATGCTGATGCTATCGGAACATTGCGCCTATTGGAAGCCATCCGCATCCTTGGTTTGGAGAAGAAAACCAAATTCTATCAAGCTTCTACCAGTGAGTTGTATGGCATGGTGCAGGAGATTCCGCAATCTGAGAAAACACCATTTTACCCCCGCAGTCCCTATGCGGTAGCCAAGCTTTATGCATTCTGGATTACCAAAAACTACCGTGAGGCATACGGTATATACGCTTGCAACGGCATTCTTTTCAATCACGAGTCACCGTTGCGCGGAGAGACGTTTGTAACACGCAAAATCACGCGTGCTGCCGCAAAAATTCATCTCGGATTACAGGAAAAACTTTTCCTTGGCAATCTAGATGCTCAGCGCGACTGGGGTCACGCCAAGGATTATGTGGAAGGCATGTGGATGATGATGCAACAGGACGAAGCCGATGACTACGTTCTTGCAACAGGCGAAACACACAGTGTGCGCCACTTCTGCGACCTCGCATTTGGTCATGTGGGCATCAAGTTGGAGTGGAAAGGCGAGGGAGTGGATGAAAAAGCCTACGATGCGGCAACCGGCAAAGTGCTCATCGAAATCGATCCGCGTTACTTCCGTCCGACTGAAGTGGATTTGCTCATTGGTGATGCTACTAAAGCCCGCACCAAGCTGGGATGGAAACACAAACACACCCTGCAGGAGCTGGTGGTGGATATGGTAAATGCCGATGTGGAGCTCTTCAAACGTGACCGCTATCTCCTTGAAGGAGGGCACAAAGTGATGAATTATCACGAATAGTCGAAGGCTGTACCATGTATCAAGTACCAAGTACCAAGTACTAAGAGCACACCCTGTGTTCCCATCTTAGTACTTATAACTTAGTGCATCGTACAAAAATTTTACATTCCTATTGGCACAAACAAGAACTACGCAATACGCAGTTTTTAAACCTTGGGTGAGGTTGGGCTTGCGCACTTTCTTTCGCAAGGTCACCGTCATCGGCATGGAGAAAATCCCTGCTGACCGTCCAGTAATACTGGTGTCCAATCACCAAAATGCGATGCTGGATCCGCTCGTACTCTGTGTGGAGTCCAAGCGCCAGCTGCATTGGCTCACGCGTGCCGATGTGTTTAAGAAACCTGCCGTCAATAAATTGTTGCGCAACTTCAATATGTTGCCCGTGTATCGCGAGCGCGACCGTGTGGACGACTTGTCGGCCTATAACAAAGTCACTTTTGAAGTCTGCAATGAGCGATTGAAGGAAGGCGCCATTATTTGCATGTTTCCGGAGGGTACACACCGTGGCAAAAAGCAATTGGTGCCACTCAAAAAAGGCGTTGCGCGCGTTGCGCTGAACGCGCTCACCAGCGATATGCGTCATGTGAGCATTGTGCCCGTAGGCCTCGATTATGAAGATTTCTATAATTACCGTAAAGACTTGCTGGTATTGGTCGGTGATCCCATCGACTTAACACCTTTTGCTTCATTCGAAGAATCGGACCGCCCAAAAGTGCAAACCGAAATCATTCGTGCCGTGCGCATCGGTTTGGAGCAAGTGATGATTGACATCGAAAACGAGAGCGCCTATCATGAAGCAATAGCGACCAAGCCGTTGTTTGACAAAGTGAGCGGAACTACTGATGCATTAAAGCGTTTCCGTTTCTTTCAAAAGTTTGCGCAAAGGCTGGGCAAAACCTCCAATGAGTTTTCATTGAAGTTCGAAGGGTTGGCAAAAGATTATATTGCCCTTGGCAAGAAACTGCATTTGCAAGAGAAGTATTATGATGAGCATGCCTCAATAGCAGGTCTTTCATGTATTCTGCTATTGCTCGGATTGCCCGCGGCAGTAGGAGCATTGGTATTTTATCCTATTTATTCAGCCACAGAATCGTTTGTCAAAAAAGTAGTGCGCGATGCGCTCTTCAAAAATTCGATACGCGCAGCATTTTGGACCTTTGCCACTCCTGTTTGGCTATTGCTTATATGGGCAATTCTCTTACTAACAGGAGTTGGCGCATTAGTCGGAGTAGGGGTTATTGCCGTTCTGGTTGTCTGTGGTATTATTGCTTTGCAATGGTGGCCCATCTATAAAAAATGGAAGGAAGCGCGCCTCCATAAGCACTTAAAACGCACCGCAAACAGTGCCTACCAAACCTGGTTAGCCAAACGCAGTGCCCTTATACAATGGATTAAAGAGTTTAAAGAAAACAAGGAGCATGTATAAAAGAATTAACGGACTTCAACATATTGGTGTAGCGGTGACGGACATGGATGCATCGCTGAAGTTCTACCGCAAGTTTTTCGGATTGGATATTCCGTTTTTTGATAGTGTACAACCTGCGCCTTTGATGGATTATTATACCAACAACAAAACCATCACCAAGCGTGCGAGCATGGTCATGAACCTGCAAGGCGGTTGTGCTATCGAGGTGTTGCGCCCAACCTCCTTCGAGCCCAGAAAAGCTCCTTTTACCATTCAGGTGGGTGATTTGGGAATCTTCATCTTGCAGGTAAAATGCCGTGACATTCACAAATCGTATGAGTTCTGTAAGAACGAGAAAGCACCGCGTTGGAGCGAGATGCTGAAGACGCCTGATGGCAAAGACACCTTCTATATCTATGACCCCGATGGCAACATCTGGCAATACATTCAGAGTGATGAATGGTATACCGACAATGGTCATCACAGCGGTGGTGTGATGGGTTGTTCCGTTGGGGTGAGTGATATTGAGAAAGCCAAGAAACTCTATTGTGATTTGCTTGGTTTTGATGAAATTGTTTATGACGAAACCGCACAGTTTCAGGATTGGCGCAATCTTGAGGGCGGTAATGAACGCTACCGCAGGGTATTGCTCACCCAATCTGCACAGCCCGGTGGTGGTTTTGCCAAGCTCACCGGCAGAACATATATCGAGCTGGTACAAGCATTGGACAGGACTCCGAACTTTATTTTTAAAGACCGGATTTGGTGTGATACAGGTTATGCGCACATTGGTTTTGATGTGAAAGGCATGAGTGCTCTAGGTAATGACCTTGCTGCTGCAGGCTATCCGTTTACCTGTGATAGCAAGACAGCGTTGAGCATGGGTAAATCCACCAAAGTGCACTGCACTTATATCCATGATGATGACCACACCCTCATTGAATTGATTGAAGTGTTCAAAGTACCAATCATCGAGAAATGGGGCATATTCCTCAATGTAGAAAAGCGCGATCCGCTGAAACCTTTGCCTGATCTCATGCTCAAGGCGTTGCGTTTCTCACGTATCAAGGATTATTGATTATATCAACCGATGAATAAAAAGAAAAAAGCACTTGAATCATCAAGTGCTTTTTTTATTCTTGATAAGTAACGATAATGAGCTCATTGAGCACTGCGTTTGCGCAATATTTTCTCAAACATTCCCGGCAAGAAACGTTTGAGTTTAAGCCCTAAGAGCTCGCTGCCGCCTGCAGCTACTTCAAACTTCTTCTTGGCAACACCATGCAAGCAAATGCGCACACATTCTTTTGCACTCATGCCTTGTGCTTGGTTGTTGTCCATCTCACCGGTGGATATACCTTTTTCATTCAATGCATTTTTGGAAACATTCGTATTGATGAATCCAGGAGTGAGCAAGGTGATGTACAAGCCGTGTTGCTCATTCTCCATGCGCATGGAATCATAGAAACCGTGCAATGCATGCTTGGTAGCTGCATAAGTTGAGCGCAGATAAAATCCCCATTTGCCCATGAGGCTGGAAGTCACCACGATGTGTCCGCTTTTGTTTTCAATCATGCGATTTGCCACCAGTTGCGATAGCAACACGTTGCTGAAGAAATTCACCTCAAACATTTTGCGCACGATGTCGAGCGAAGTGTCCAGCGTCAGAGCGCGTTGACTGATACCGCCATTGTTGAAGAGGATGTCCACATTTTTCACCTTTGAAAGGACCAATGCTGCGGCCTCGCGCACGGATTGTTCGCTTGCCAAATCCATTGGCACAATCATGACATCGGCAGCACCTGTGCAGCCTTCAGCTACGCGTTTGAGCTCTTGTTCCCTGCGCGCTGAAAGGATAAGGCGCGCCCCGTGAGCGGCTGTCTGATAAGCAATTTCTTCTCCGATACCGCTGCTGGCACCGGTGATCCAAATGGTCTTTCCGCTGTAATAGGATGACATATCTATTTGCTATTTAAAGTAATGAGGCAGTGCTTGCATGTGGCATACATAGAGTTGCATTTGCAATAATCCTAGCGTAACCTTGCGATAATATATGGCTGCGTGTTTTGCACTGCGGAATTTTGAGACAAATAAATACCAATCATGAGCAAACAAAAAATCCTTCTGGTGGACGATGAAAAGGACATCCTTGAACTTCTCACATACAACCTCGAAAAGGAAGGATATAAGGTAATCACGGCTAAGAACGGAAGCGAGGCGGTGGCATTGGCCAAGGCGCATCACCCGGATTTGATTTTGATGGACGTGATGATGCCTGAAATGGATGGTATGGAAGCCTGCCGCCTCATCCGCGAAGAAGGAACGATGAACAACATCGTGATTGCATTTCTCACCGCGCGCAGCGAGGACTACAGCCAGATTGCAGGATTTGATGCCGGAGCCGATGATTACATCGCTAAGCCCATCAAACCGCGTGTATTGCTATCGAGAGTAAAAGCGTTGTTGCGCAGAAGCCCCTCATCACAAAACGGTGCTGAACCCACAACAGGATTGATTATTGATAAGAGTCGTTATCTGGTGATAAAAGATGGTGTGGAGCATTCATTGCCGCGCAAAGAATTTGAGCTTGTTGCATTGCTTGCATCAGAACCCGGACACGTCTTTACACGCGAAGTGATTTTGTCAAACGTTTGGGGGAACGATGTGGTGGTGGGTGACCGCACCATCGATGTGCACATTCGCAAACTGCGTGAAAAGCTCGGAGAGAATTTGTTCAAGACCATCAAAGGCGTAGGTTATAAATACGAAGAGTGAATATTCTGACCCTAAGAACACCGCGACAAGTGGCTATGGCTTCGGCAGCGTTGATTACCATCATGCTGGCGCTGAGCTATGGCCTCACCATTTACATTCTGGAAAAAGAATTTGAGTGGTTGTGGTTGCTTGTGCTGGTAGTGTTGGGCTTTGTAGTTTCCTATAGCATTGTCTACCTCTTCATTGAGCGATTTCTTTATCACAAGGTGAAGATTATCTATCGAACCATTCACACCTTGCGCAGCCATGCTGCGGGTTCTCCGCGCATTCAGATGAGCAGTGACGTATTGTCAGATGTACAAAATGAAGTAGCCGAATGGGCGGAAGAAAAAATCAAAGAGATCAAGGAGTTGCGCAAAGCGGAAAGTTTCAGGCGGGAGTTCATCGGCAACTTAGCACATGAGCTCAAAACACCGATATTCAATATTCAGGGATACATTGGCACACTGCTGGATTCAGACTTGGATGACCCGCAACTGACGCGCAAATTTCTGGAGCGTGCGGAGCGCAGTGCTGACCGCATGGTACACCTCATCACAGATTTGGACCAAATCACCAGCATTGAAAGTGGTGAGATGCCACTTGATATTACACGGTTCGATGTGGTGGAGCTCACAAGGAATGTTATTGACCACCAAGAGCACATGGCCAAAGCAAAAAACATCCATCTGCGTTTGAACATGGCCAATGAATGGCCCATCTATGTTGAAGCCGATAGAAAGCGCATCGAACAAGTGTTTACGAACCTCATCATCAATAGCGTCAACTATGGACGTGATGGTGGTGAAACACGCATTCACTTCTTTGATATGGGTGACAACGTGCTCGTGGAAGTGGCAGATGATGGCATCGGTATTTCAAAAGAGCATTTGCCGCGTGTATTTGAACGCTTTTATCGGGTAGATAAAAGTCGCTCACGCGATGAAGGAGGTTCCGGTTTGGGGCTGGCCATTTGCAAACACATTCTGGATGCGCATCACCAAAACATTTCCGTGCGCAGTACTGAGAATGTAGGTAGCACCTTTTCATTCACGCTCAAAAAAGCAGCTTCCAAAGTTTTCTAGTTGAATCTTTCTTGGCTGATTGTTTTGGTGCAATTTCCGGAGAGGTCGTTCAACGTTGACCACCATATTTCCTTTCGGTTTCTCTTATCTTTTGTGAATCATCTACATCAAAGTTTGATTCTGTGTCGCATGTACACCAACTTCGCGGCCCATATTTAATTGGTACATGAATTTCAAACAGCGTTTACTGCGTTACCTTATAGGATTTTTTATAGGAGTTGTCATTGTGTTCATGATGTTTCCTGAGTACGATTGGCTCTCATGGCTTCCTAATAAGCAAGTGATGCAGCGCGTGCGCGAATATCCCTTTTACATAGATCAAGTAGCGAAGTGCAAAAACGCATGCCTTGGCATTGATTCGCTCCAATTGCAGCAGGCGCGTTCCGAAGGACGTATCAATTTTTCCAAGAGCGATGTAAAGCGTTTGCCAAAGACCTATTTCATGGAGCATGGCGATATCGGCTATACACTCCAGTTGACTGATAGCACCGTTACCCTCATTGATGCGATGAAGGAAGGTGTGGATTGTGATTGCCGTTAGAATACATTAGCGGGCATGAAGCAACGCATTCAAGAATTAGCCCGTACCTATCTGCAAGATGCCATTTCGATTCGCAGGCATTTGCATGCTCATCCCGAACTTTCTTTTGAGGAATACACTACCTCAGCCTTTGTACAACAAAAGCTGACCGAATACGGCATTCCTTTTCGGGCAGGAATTGCGGGCACGGGAGTCGTTGCATGGATAGAAGGAAAAAATCCCTCCTCGCGATGGATTGCATTGCGTGCCGATATGGATGCGTTGCCCATTTTGGAAGAAAACGATGTGCCATATAAAAGCACCCGTCCCGGTGTGATGCACGCCTGTGGTCATGATGTGCACACCACTTCATTGCTAGGTGCCGCGCGCATTCTTCAAACACTCAAAGATGAATGGGAAGGAACGGTGCAGCTCGTATTCCAACCCGGTGAAGAGCGCTTGCCCGGAGGTGCTTCGCTGATGATTAAAGAAGGTGCTTTTGAAAAGCGTACTCCGGATGCGATGTATGGTCAACACGTAGATCCTGAAATACCTGCAGGCAAAATCGGTTTGAAGCCCGGGATGTACATGGCTTCAGCCGATGAGATATATGTGACCGTGAAAGGCGTGGGAGGACATGCAGCAAAGCCGGCAAAACTCGTGGATCCCGTATTGATTACCGCACATCTTTTGACAGCTTTGCAACAAGTAGTAAGCCGATGGTCCAATCCTGCCATACCATCGGTATTGTCATTTGGTAAAGTCATTGCCAATGGTGCGACCAATGTGATACCGAACGAAGTGAAACTTGAGGGAACTTTCCGCACATTTGATGAAGCTTGGCGCAAGGATGCCCATGTGCGCATGAAGAAGCTTGCGCAGGATTTGGTGCAGTCGATGGGTGGCGAAGTGGATTTTCATATCGAGGTGGGGTATCCCGTATTGCACAACCATGAAGAGCTCACAAGAAAAGCGCGACAAAAGGCCATTGAATATTTAGGCTCCGAAAATGTCATCGATTTGCAATTGCGTACCACGGCAGAAGATTTCGCGTATTACTGCCATGCGATGCCATCGTGTTTTTATCGTTTAGGCACCGCATCGCCACATGATGATTCCAAGAGTTATTCCGTGCATCATTCACGTTTCGATATCGATGAAAATGCGTTGGAAATCGGCATGGGACTACTGGCTTGGATGGTTATAGGTGGTGAGTGATAAAAGACACTTTGTGGTGTCAAATCATACTGAAGATCCCGTAGTGGTCAATTTAAGATTATTGCCCTCCGTACGGGAACCGTTGCCGAAAACAAAATTCAAATCCGTAGGCAGCGAACTCATTCCATAAAGCGTCTAGTGGGAGAAAAGTAACATTTCTTATCAAGCTTGACGGACGAGAAATCGCTTATAGAAGGCTGTCTGAAAGGGTATGAGTCCTACCAATACGAACTGTACAAACGGTTTGCTGGGAAGGTGCTGCCTGTATGTAAGCGTTATGCGGGTTCGCGAGAGGATGCGGAAGATTATCTGCAAGAGGCATTTATCAAAGTGTTTGAGAAACTGCACCTCTACCGCTTCGAAGGTTCGCTGGAAGGATGGATACGCAAAACGGTGGTGCATATCTGTTTGAACAAGTTGCGATCGCGCAAACTCTATGGTGATCTCACAGATGATTTCCAGGTGATGGATACTGCTGTACCGGACGGTATCCAGAACATGACGGAGCAGGATTTGCTCGCACTCATAGCCGGCTTGCCTGTTGGTTATCGCACGGTGTTCAACCTGTATGCCATCGATGGATACGACCATGCGGAGATAGCCGAGATGTTGGGGATTTCAGAAAGCACATCTCGCTCGCAACTGGCAAAAGCAAGAATGGTACTACGCAAAGCACTCACTGAAAAAAAAACTAATTATAGCCATGCTGATAAGGCATAACGAAGATGACTTGGACAAGGTGTTTCGCCAGAAACTCTACGATGTAGAGGAGGAAACTCCGCTGCATTTGTGGGAGGGCATACGCCAGCGAGTGCCGCAGCGCAAGCGCATCATCGTATGGCGTTGGTTGCTCCCCTTGTTGATGTTGATTGGAGGAGCCGCTGTTTGGGCAAGTTATTCCTACGTCCAATCATTGCCTAGTACCGCACAAGGTGTGTCCACAGCTGCCATTGCAGCTCCGGAGCAGGGATTGGTACAGCATGCAACATTGACTCCGTATAAAGCACAAGATGGTCATACCATATCCCATGATGACTCACCAGCATTCACCAGCGCTGCATCTACTAAGATGAATGGAGCGGAGGATTCATCACGCACAGCTGATGGGACTCATCTAATATTGGCCGGAGAAGAAAATTCACTTCTTAGCAAAGAGACGGCTCGCCAAGTTGCCTATACGAAAAGCAACAACCGCAAGGAGATTACGCGTCCCGGTTCTTCCAGTCAGAAAGTTGTTCCAATTCGGGATATAGAGGAACACGAGCCTCTCACTCAAATTAAACAACAGCCGGAAGAAACCGGTGCAATGGATATCGGGATATCTGAATTTGTACTGGATTCATTGTGGATGAGATATGATTCATTGTATCAAATTCCTCAGATTGAAGAACGTGTCTTTGCGGAATCCTTGGAGAAAGAGGTGTTTGCAAACACACTTCCATATATTGCCTCTCCTTCATCACGACCTGCGCGCTTTTCTGTTGGTGCATATTACACCTTGGCACAACCGATGCGTGTTGTTCGCAATGGTGCAGCCGATGCAGCCTATACGAACTTGAAGCATCGCACCGATATGCACTTGGCCCATGGTGTGGGTGTTCAAACATCGTATCGTTTGTTTGGTAATTGGGAAATCAGTGGAGCGCTCGAGTATCAGCGCTTCAATGAGCGTCATCGTTGGTCGGATACCACGATGATCTATGAACGGATGTATTACATAGGCTACGATACCACGTATTCAGAAACCGACATCCATGTGATTCCGGTTCTATTGGACAGCCTTGTTTCTCAAAGCATGTCGGTAAAGGAACAAGAGGTGAATAACCGCTACACCAACATTCAGATGCCTTTGATTTTGCGTTGGAGTCATTATCACAAGAATTACAGCATCGGCCTTGAAGCAGGAGCGGTGTTGCATCTGCAATCGATCTACAAGGGCGGATTTACCAACGTGGAATGGATTCCGTTAATACCAACCAATCCGATTGGAACAACAGCACCGTTGCCTGTTACGGAGTATCAATATCAATCCAAAACTACAGCTCCATTGCAACAAGTCTATAAGGATTGGAGGACGGATTTGCACCTAGGGATTCATCAATCTTACCGCTTTGCATCGCACTGGTCGGCATCGCTCGTGTTGCAGACACGTATGATGCTCAACAAGGATGATGCGCCAAGGCAAGCTCATCATCGCATTGTTCAGCCCGGTGTGAGGGTGGGCCTCAACTATTATATCCGATAAAAAAAAAAGTCAGTCATTCTGCAATGACTGACCTAATAAAGATGTATCAAAAAGTTTATGCGAGTTTCAACTTGGCAAACTTCAGCAGCAATTGTTTTTGGCCTGCCGTAGGGAAGAAGATGGTCGCTTTCAAGTCGGTGGGTTGGCCTTCAATTTTGAGCACTTTTCCTTTGCCGAATTTGTCGTGCATCACTTCCACACCCACTTGAATTTCTTCAGGGCTTGCATAACCTTCTTGTGTAGCAGGCGCTGCAGGAGAGCTACCCGGAGCCACTTTCTTAAAGTTCTTTGGTGGCATAAAAGGTTGTGCAGGTGGAGTATCTTCTTTCACCACCGGTTTGCTGAAGCGTGATTCCGTTGGTTTGGTTTTTTGAGCAAAACCTGCGCGCGCTTGAGCGAAGTCGATTGGCTGTTTAGTGAATGGCGACTTCTTCTCTTGTGCAGGCATATCGAGGTATTTCTCGTCAATTTCTTCAATGAAGCGCGATGGCTCACCGTATTGCAGTTGTCCCCAGCGATAACGCGTATCGGCATAACTCAAGGTCACTTGTTTCTCGGCACGAGTGAGTGCCACATAAAACAAGCGTCTTTCCTCTTCAAGTTCTTCACGAGAGTTCAAGCTCAACTGTGATGGGAACAAGTTCTCTTCAAGACCCACAATGTTGACATAAGGGAACTCGAGACCCTTTGCAGCGTGGATGGTCATGAGGCTCACTTTGCCTTCTTTGTTGTCATCTTCGTTTTCTACATCGGTGAGCAAAGCAACATCAATCAAGAAATCGCTCAGGGTATTGATTTTCTCCGGTTCATCCGGATCAACTTTATCGCTGAACTCTTTCATACCGTTGAGCAATTCCTGGATGTTCTCATAGCGAGCTACTCCCTCCGGAGTTCGGTCAGCGTAGAGGTCTTTGAGCAATCCGCTTTCGCTGGCAATCATGTGGCCCAGGTCGTAAGCGTTCATTCTGTCAATGTTCACACTGAAGCTCTTGATGAGTGTCACGAACTCCGATATGCGAGCATAGGCGGCATTACCGATGATGGGCAAAGCAGGTGCGGGAGCTTCGGTAAACATATCGCCACCACCGATAGCCCGTGCGGGATCAATGAGGTCCCAAATGCTGGTACCGCGTTCGGCAGCCGTTACCACCAGCTTTTGAATGGTGGTATCACCGATGCCGCGCTTCGGATAATTGACGATGCGTTTGAAAGATTCTTCATCGTTGTGGTTACATACCAAACGGAAGTATGCTATTAGGTCTTTGATTTCCTTGCGTTGGTAGAAGCTCAATCCACCAAAGATTTTATACGGTACGTTGAGTTTGCGCAAGGCTTCCTCGAACGAGCGGCTCTGAGCATTGGTGCGATAGAGGATAGCGAAGTCCGAAGGTTTGGCGCCTTCTTCGCGCATCGTAGTGAAGATTTGGTTGGCTACGAAGTTTCCTTCATCATTATCGGTCAATGCACGGAATACTTTGATGCGATTGCCCTGGTCGTTATTGGTCCAAACTTCTTTCTTGATTTGGTCCCTGTTTTTGGAGATGATTCCATTAGCCGCTTCCACAATGGTTTTGGTGCTGCGGTAATTCTGCTCCAATTTGTACATGGTGTAGTCAGGGTAGTCTCTACGGAAGTTGAGGATGTTCTGGATATTGGCACCACGGAAGGCGTAGATACTTTGAGCATCATCCCCTACCACGCATACGTTTTGATAGGCAGCGGCCAGTTGTTTTACAATGAGGTATTGCGAGAAGTTCGTATCCTGGTACTCATCCACGAGGATGTATTTGAACTTGTGTTGGTACTTGTGCAATACATCCGGAAAATCGCGCAGCAGCACATTGGTCTTGAAGAGTAAATCATCGAAGTCCATTGCACCGGCTTTAAACAGGCGCTGATTGTACATGGCATAAATCTCGCCCATCTTGGGCTTGCCTGTTTGTCTGTCCTCCGCTACAATCTCCACATTGTTCATGTAATCCTGCGGTGAAATGAGGTTGTTCTTGCAAGCCGATATTCGGTTATAGACGATAGCGGGTTTGTAGATTTTATCGTCCAGCCCCATTTCCTTCAGGATGTCTTTCAGCAGGTTTTTAGAGTCTGCCGTGTCATAAATTGAGAAGTTAGAAGGGTAGTTGATGCGCTCGGCTTCGATGCGTAGGATGCGCGCAAAGATGCTGTGGAAGGTTCCCATCCAGATGTTCTTTGCCTCGCGTTCGCCAATGAGTTTGCCGATACGTTCTTTCATCTCTCTGGCAGCCTTGTTGGTGAAGGTCAGTGCCAAGATGTTGAACGGATCAACTCCTTGCTGTATGAGGTAAGCGATGCGATAGGTCAGTACGCGTGTCTTACCGGAGCCGGCACCGGCAATTACCATGAGCGGCCCGTTGATGTGGGCTGCAGCAGCGCGCTGAGCCTCATTAAGTTCCAGTAGAAAATTCTTCTCGTTGTTCACGCAGCGAAGGTAGAAACTACCCTATGAGCATTGGGGTGTTAGTTAACGGAATTTTAAACACTGACCAAACGGGGTGTTGTCCAATAAATTAGCGTCATGCTCATTCGCAAATGCTTATTCATCGGATTTATTATGCTGTGTTCCGCGGCTTTCGGTCAGCGGGATTCGGTGGTAATTACCATTGAAAGTTTTGACGAAGAGGAAGTTGACTTGGTGATGGACGAGGACTCCGTACTGCATATTCAGTCGCATGGCCTCCGCACCAAGATTGACAGCGTTCTCAGCTATGCCGAGAAATTCATCGGTACGCGTTACAGCTATGGCAGTACCGGCACCAAGTCGTTTGATTGTTCCGGCTTTGTATTGCATGTCTATGGCAAACACGGTGTTCAATTGCCTCATGGCAGCCGTTCGCAGGTGGCACATTGCAAAGAGGTAAAACTCAAGAAAGTGCAGCCCGGTGATTTGCTGTTCTTCTCAGGCAGAAAAATTTCCAAGACTAACATTGGCCATGTGGCGATAGTGAAAGAAGTCAAAGGCAACAGCATCGTGATGATACATGCCACGGTGCAGTCCGGTGTGATAGTGGAGGAGCTCAATAAGTCTGAGTATTTCTCCAAGCGCTTTATCAAAGCCGGTAGGATCATGCAGCTCGAGGAAGTAAAGAGGCGTGGTTGATGAATTAGTTATCGGTCGCACTGGCAGTGGCGTGATTGCCTAATTACCTTGCGCCACCCAAATTTTCGTATGATTCATCTCAAGCATGCACAGCTGCAAGCCGCTGTAGTACACCAAGTCGGCAACAGGCACATCGAAGAACCCATTCGCTTTTCAGAACAACTTATTCCGCTCGACAATGAGGGGCTGGTAGCAATTATCAGTCACTACTTCCTTTCATCCTTCAGCGGAAATGAGGAGTACCGTTTTTTCAATGAAGTGGGCATCGATCAGAATGAGATGTACACCATTGCCAAGCGCTTGTTTGCCAATCCCGATGACTTGTTGGTGCAGAGCAATTTCATCGCCCGCTTTCTGTATGAGTGCAGTGCGCATCCACGCATCAAAGGCGGTGAAGTGTATGTGGCTTACTTCAAAGATGTGGAGTATGACAACGAGACGATGGATGCCATTGGCGTATTCAAAGCTGAGAACAAGGAATCCTACCTCAAAGTCAACTTTGATAACCGTGCGGCACAAGTGATGGCCGAAGAAGGCACCAATGCCGGCAAGCCCGATAAAGGTTGTCTTATCTTCAATACGCTGCAGGAAGATGGTTACCGCGTGTGCATTGTGGACCATCTGAGCAAAGGCAATGAAGCCGCCTACTGGAAAGATGATTTTCTGGGACTGCAACCCATCAGCAATGAGTTTTTGCAAACCAATCAGATGATGGGCATTGCCAAACAATATGTAACACAAAAGCTCACCGAAGAGTTTGAAGTATCAAAACCCGATCAAATTGATTTGCTCAATCGCTCGGTGGAGTATTTCAAAACACACGAGAGTTTTGATCAGGAGGAATTCGAGCAAGAAGTTTTTGCCGATGCAAAAGTCATTGAATCGTTCCGGCAGTTTGATGAGACCTATCGCTCGGAATACGGTATAGAGGTTGCCGATAAATTTGATATATCCCCACAAGCTGTGAAGAAGCAGGCGCGTGTGTTCAAGAGCGTGCTCAAACTCGATAAGAATTTTCATATCTATATCCACGGGAACCGCGAGCTCATAGAGCAAGGCGTAGAACCCGATGGAAGAAAATTCTATAAGATTTACTATCAGGAAGAGCAATGAATCATCGCCCCAATGCAGGGGCGAATCTCCTGCGTCTATCGGCTAGGAGCGATAGGCCAACAACCACTAGATTCTTATTGATTGTAGATGACTTGCAAGACCGTCTGACCAACGGCTTTGAGCGTGTTGCGATCGATAATGTCCATATTGTCTTTGTGCGTATGGTGGTAGGAGCCGAACTGATAGCTACCCAACCCCATGGCTGCAATGTTCGGACGCGTATCGATGATGTCAATGCAGCGAATGCCCGCATTGCCAAGCATGACGTGGTCATCAATCACACCGTTGATTTCATTGTGTGGGAAGTAGCTTCCGTAACCCAGTTGGGCAGCTGTGTTCCATACAAGGTTCACTACATCGTTTGCCACACCCACTGAGTAATCATCTTTGTTGAACATCGCATCTCTTGCGCCCACCATATCCAGCAGTATGCCAAAGCGAGGATTGTAATTGTTGACATGCAGGTTCTTGGCAAAGTATTGTGAGCCCAAGCACCAAGAGGTTTGATAGCCGGGGTTGATTTGCTCTTTGCCTCTGTCATATTCCGGTGAGCCATAATCTTCGGCATCGAAGAAGATAATATCAATTCCTACATTGGTTGGTTGTTTCTGCAATTGGCGAGCAACCTCCAGCAAGACAGCTACACCACTGGCACCATCGTTTGCACCTTCAATTGGTTTTTTCCAAAGTGCTTGTGAAGGGTCTTTGTCGGCAAACGGACGAGTGTCCCAGTGTGCGCACAGCAGGATGCGGTCTTTCTTTTCCGGTTGATAGGAAGCGATGATGTTTTTTATTTGAAGCGGTGTTCCATCAAATGCTTTGAGAGTTGCTTCTTGCACGATGACTTGCGCATCAAAACCTTCAAGGGTTTCCACAAACCAGTTGGCGCATTCTTTATGAGCTTTGGTATTGGGTACACGCGGACCAAAAGCCACTTGTTGCTTGATGAAGTCATAAGCTTGGTTCTCATCAAACTCAGGTGCGGCCACTTCTGCGCGAGCCGGTTTTGCCGGTGCTGTAGGCTGCGGCTTTGGTGCCTGTTTGGAAGAACTGTTTGAAAAGAAACTCACATAACCGATGGAGAAAACCATCAGTGCGATAAGGATGATGCCGATAATTTGTTTCGCTTTCATATAAAAAAGCCTTCCCCGTGAAGGGGAAGGATGTGATGTTGTAAAACGGTGTGTGAAGCTAGTTGCAAACTTCACACACAATGTATCCAATAGGTTAAATTAATTTTCTTCGTAAGTCCAGATGGTGCCTTCCTTGGTGTCTTTGATTTGCACATGGATTGCAGCCAATGCATCGCGCAATTTGTCGGAGGTTGCAAAGTCTTTGTTGGCCTTGGCCTCAGCGCGCAACTTGAGAATCATATCCATGAGTGCATCGGTGAGCTTGTTATGATTGGTGCTCTCTTCGCTCTTCAAACCCAGCACTTGGAAGAAGAACTCATCAAATGTCTGTTTCAAGGTGGCGATGCTTTCGGCAGACAATTTCATCTTTCCTTCTTTGGTGGAGTTGATGACGCGCACCCCTTCAAATAAGTGTGAGAGCAGGACCGGTGTATTGAAATCATCGTTCATTGCATCAAAGCAATCTTGTCTCCACTTGGCGGCATCGAAATCGTTTTGAGATGAAGCCTGCAAGGAAGGAATGAGTTGGATGGCAGCGAGCATGCGCTTATATCCTTTCTCGGCTGCTTGCAAAGCCTCGTTGCTGAAGTCGAGCGTACTTGCATAATGTCCCATGAGGAAGAAGAAGCGCACGGTCATTGGGCTATAACCTTTGTCGAGCAATTTGTGATTTCCCGTAATCAATTCTTCGGGCGTGAAACCGTTGCCCTCGCTCTTCGCCATTTTGCGGCCGTTCACGGTGAGCATGTTGCCGTGCATCCAGTAGCGCACCGGTTCGTGGCCGGTGGCACCTACGTTTTGAGCAATCTCACACTCGTGGTGTGGGAATTTGAGGTCCATACCACCACCGTGGATGTCGAATGATTGTCCGAGGTATTTGGTACTCATCACCGAGCACTCGATGTGCCATCCCGGGAAACCTACGCCCCATGGGCTGTTCCACTTCATGAGATGATGCGGATCAGCTTTTTTCCAAAGTGCAAAGTCGCGCGGGTCGCGTTTTTCCTCTTGTCCATCGAGTTCGCGAGTGTTGTTGATGAGTTCATCAATTACGCGTCCGGAGAGCTTACCGTAGTTGTATTTCTCGCTGTATTTTTTTACATCGAAGTACACCGAGCCATTGCTTTCATAGGCAAATCCGTTGTTGATGATGGATTGAATCATTTCGATTTGCTCCAAGATATGGCCGGTGGCAGTGGGTTCGATGGATGGGTCCAGGATGTTGAAGATGCGCATCACTGCATGGAAGCTGTTGGTGTATTTCTGCACCACTTCCATCGGCTCAAGGTTTTCCAGGCGCGCCTTTTTGGCGATTTTATCTTCCCCTTCATCAAGGTCGCCTACCAGGTGGCCCACATCGGTGATGTTGCGCACGTAGCGCACTTTGTATCCCAAAAAGGTGAGGTATCGATACACCACATCAAAGGTCATGAAGGTGCGTACGTTGCCCAAGTGTACATCGCTGTACACGGTGGGGCCACACACATAGAGCCCTACATGGCCTTCAACGAGTGGTACGAACTTTTCTTTTTGTCTGGTGAGATTGTTCTGAATGTATAGGGTTTGTTGCATGTCGCAATATTAAATAAGGAGGTGAGTATCTATGATAGTCATTCCGTACAAAAAGCCACCGCAAGTTTGCAGTGGCCTATGGATTGTCAAATCAGTTTGCGTTGTTATTTTTCTTCATCGGAAAGGACACCGTTGCCAATGCATGTTCCGTTGCGGTAAATTTCTACCCGTATCAACAGTCCGTCATTGTTATATCGGTACCATTTGCCGTTGTAGAGTTTTCCGTTTTTGAATTCGCCACTCTGCGTCACATCACCATTTTGGTTATACAAGGTGTTGAAGCCGTTTGGCTTGAAAGTATCGGCAGCGTTGGTCTTATCGTTGGTTACTTTGCTTGGTGAGCCTACGGTTTTGTCGTATGGGTCTTTCACCGGGGATGCAACAGGTTTGGCCGGAGCGATGTTTTTGGTTTCCTTGAGCACACCATTGTCAAAGATTTTTTCTTCAATCAAGGTGCCATCAGGGTTGTACCTGCGCATCAGACCGCTTTCGTTACCGTTCACGATGTTGACCTCCATGGCCAGCTTGCCGTTTTCGTGGTAATATTTCTGCACGCCATTGCGCTTGCCGTTTTCTCCGAAGATGAAGTGCTGCTGCGGATTGCCGTTGTCGTAAAAGCGTTTGAAGTCGCCTGTGTTCTTATTGCTCGACCAGAAGCCGTGTTCTTCGGTTTGGCCGTTTTCATAGAACAATTGGTATTCGCCCGATGGTTTGCCGGCTGCATAATTGATTTGTGAGCGCAGCTTGCCGTTGGGCCAGTATTTCTTCCAGAGCCCTTCCTTGCGGTTGTCTTTGTAGCGTCCTTCTTCCACCTTGTTCTCAGGTTTGTAGGCAGGGTCGTTAATCATATCGCCTTTGATAATCCAATAGCCTTGACGTTGTCCTTTTTCGTCAATTTTATTGATTTCATTGGTGATCTGATTGGCCAACAATGACGGTGACAGCAAGGTAGCTATCGCCAGCAGGATATAAATGGGAAAACAAAATGCTCTGCGAGTCATGTGTTTAAACGTTAGGTTATCTTTTTTATTAGAAAAAAAGAGTACCCCGTCTTACGACATGACCGCATTTGGGGTTACTGTACGCTCAACTTTTTTTTGCGGATTTCAGTAATCATGGTTTTCACCAAAGCTTTCACATCGTATTGAGCTTTCCAGCCCCAGTCGTTGCGAGCGTGGCTGTCATCGATGCTGTTAGGCCAAGAGTCTGCGAGTTGCTGGCGGAAGTCCGGAGCATAACTGATTTCGAACTCAGGGATGATTTCCTTGATTTCTGCCGCCAGTTGAGCAGGAGTGAAGCTGCATCCGGCAAGGTTGTAGCTGCCGCGGATTTTGATTTTCTCGGCAGGAGCGTCCATGATGTCGATGGTGGCGCGTATGGCGTCTTCCATCATCATCATCGGCAACTCGGTTTCTTCCTTAAGGAAGCAGGTGTATTTGCCACTTTCTACTGCGTGATAGAAAATATCCACGGCATAGTCCGTGGTGCCTCCGCCCGGCTCAGAACGGAAACCGATGAGGCCCGGGTAGCGGATACTGCGCACATCTACTCCGAATTTCTCGAAGTAGTATTGGCACCAGCGTTCACCGGCCAATTTGGAGATGCCGTACACGGCATTTGGCTCCATGATGGTGAATTGCGGAGTATTGTCTTTAGGAGTAGTAGGGCCGAATACCGCAATGGAACTTGGCCAGAATACTTTTTTGATTTTGCCGGCTTTGGCGATGTCCAGTACATGGAACAAGCCGTTCATGTTGAGGTTCCATGCTAGGTCAGGGCGTTTTTCGGAAGTTGCCGAGAGCAATGCCGCCAAGTGATATACCTCTGTGATATTGTATTTCTCAACGATGCGCTCTATCTCGGATTTGTTCATCACATCCAAGATTTCGAACGGACCTTCGGTAAGGATACCTTCGGTGGGTTGGCGCAAATCCGAAGCAATGATGTTTTCTACGCCTTTTCTTTTGCGCAATTCCATCGTCAGCTCAATACCGATTTGACCACCTGCGCCTATAATCAATGTTTTTCCTTGCATGGACCTATTATCTCTATCGTCAGTGTTTACGCGGACAAACCTACATGAAAACAAAGTGCGATGCCACGGAGATAATATAGATTAACTTTCCTTACCCATTCTTAGGGATGTAGGGTAGATTCATGGTTTTATGGTATCATTGCCAAGTCAGAAATACAACAAAGCCTGTGCTACTCTCCGTCCTTCGCTCGGAAAAACATCTCGAAGAATTGACACTTTCTGAGTATCAGCAGATATTCAGGGAGTTATACAAGCCTGTGCGCAACTTTGTCTATTTCCGTTGTGGTGATGTGGAGCTGGCTGAAGACATCACGCAGGACACATTTCTGAAGCTTTGGGAGATGCGAGTGCGCATAGACAAGAGTACCATCAAAGCCTACCTCTACAAGATTGCTCAAAACAACACCATCAATCACCTGAAGCGCCAACAACTGCATTTCAAGTTTATGCGCAAAGTGGAGCTTACGAAGGAAACCGATACACCGGAGAAAATGGTGGAGATGGAGCAATACGAGGCCAAGTTGCAGCATGCGCTCGCGCAATTGCCCGATGGAGGCCGCGAAGTATTCCTCATGAACCGCCTCGAAGATCTGACCTATGTCGAAATAGCCGAACGCCTTGGTCTATCCGTAAAAGCCATCGAAAAGCGCATGAGCAAAGTGCTCAAAATCTTGCGCGAACTTTTGGGCACCGAGATTTGACATCTTTTCCTTTCCTTTGAGCTCACTCTATGAGAGGCCTGCGATACATATTGTTGTGGCTGCTGGTTGCAGGTGCATGTGCTTTGAAAGCCCAGGTCTATTCAGGCGATTACCAAGCCAAGTCGTTGGCCTTTGTCCTCGAGGATTTTACCAAGCGCTATTCTTTGTCGTTTGCCTATGACAGCCAAGCATTGCAAGCCTATCAAGGCTCGTGGTATTTCGAGCAAATCACCTTTGAAGAGGTGATGGAGTTGTTGCTCACCCCTTTTGACCTGCAGTGGAAGCGCGTGGGGGATACGTATGTGATTTATCCTCATGAGGAAGAATTGGCGCTGCCTGCTAGTGCGTCACCCGGTCGGCCGTTTGTGCTCTATGGCGAGGTGCGCGACCGCAAGACCAATGAGCTTTTGCCTTTTGCAACGCTGCTGAGCAATGACGGCAACCTGCATTCCACCACCAACGAGCATGGCAAGTTTGCCTTGCACTCCGCGATGCTCCATGATACCATCCATATTTTTTATGTGGGCTATGAGCCGCAAATCTTTGTGCCGGATACAACCCGGAGCTATACCGTCATCCATTTGCTACAGCGCCATGCTTCCTTGCCGACCATCACCGTGGAGTCCCAGAGGGTATTGCTTGTCAGCTCCGGGATGGATGCATCGGAGCAGGTCATCAACCCCAACAAGATTACTGGAATCATCGGTTCCGGTGAGGCCGATATCTACCGAGCCGTGCAATTGTTGCCCGGAGTAAACGGGACGATGGAAAACAACAACGGCCTCTTTGTGCGTGGCAGCAACTCTGACCAGACACTTATCACCTTTGATGGCTTCACGCTCTATCAGCAGGATCATTTTTTCGGAGCATTTTCAGCAGTGAACAGCACGGCCGTGAAGAACATGCGCTTGCACAAAGGCGCTACGAATGCACGCTTTGGTGGGCGTGTGGCGGGTGTGCTGGAGATTGTGGGCAATGAGGGTGCAAGTAACAAGGCACGCGCGCAGGTGGACATAGGACCACTGGCGTTGGCGGCTTTGATTGAAACACCGCTAGATAGGGACGGCAAGGCATCGGCTGTGATTGCCGGGCGCAGGTCGTTCACAAATACTGTGTTCAGCCCCACCTATCGCAGTCTTTTTAATACGGTATACAATGCCGCTATCAATGTAAATCCCGATAAAGACCTCAAAACCTTTGGCGGAGAAGGCGACCCGGAATTCTACTTTCAGGATTTGAATGTGAAGCTGACCTACCGCGCCTCGCATCGCGATGCGGTGAACCTGAGCTTCTTCGCATCCAAGGACAAGCTCTATATGCAATATGCCGACACTGGCTCTTTTGAAGTCATCAACCTGCGTGATGTGAACTATACCGATGAGAGTGTGAAGCGCAATGTGGGTGCGGGAATGCGCTGGACCCACCAATGGCGTGATCATCTCGAGAGCCTTGTGTCGGTAGGATTCAGTCGCTTCACAGGTGATTTCTTCTCCGTGGATACGATACTGGAAATCGGTTTTCAGGACAAGGAAGTCTTGTTCTATGCCGAAAATGCCATACTGAACGACCTCGATGCGCGGGCCGAGGTGGCTTATCTACGCGACAAGCACCGCGTGCTGGGAGGTGTGCAATACAACGGTCTGTCCACTTTTAATAAGCTCAACTATCTGGGCACTTCTATACCGATACGGGAGCAGGAAGGCGGCATTCTTTCCTTCTATCTGCAAGAAGAATGGAACCCTCATTCCAAATGGAACCTGCGTCCCGGGTTGCGCATCAACCGCTATGACATCAATGCAGCGTGGTATGCCGAGCCGCGCCTAGCCGTGGGTTATCAGCTGGTGCCGTATCGCTTGCGCTTGAAAGCCACCACCGGAATGGTGCACCAATACATTCACCGCCTGCGCGAGCATAGCCTTTATTTCAACACGCCTGATTATTGGCAGTTTTCCGGCAATGATGCATTGCCCGTGTTGCGCTCCCTGCAATATACATTGGGTGTTATCGTGAACGTAAAGAGTTGGTCGATGGACGTGGAGGGGTTTTTAAAAAGGAACACCGGGCTCTTTATTAATAAAGGCATTTACGGCCGTTCCGATGCCGAGCGCTACCGAGCCGAGTTGTACACCGGCAACGGCACTACTTATGGTTTAGATGCGCTGGTGCAATACAACCGCAAGGACCATCACGCATGGGTGGGCTATTCGCTGACCTATTCATACAATGCATTTGATACCGAAACGGGGCGCAGGCGCATACGCGAGCCCTATGTGCGCCAACACGAGGCCAAGGTTTATCACCAATGGCAACCCGGCCGCTGGAGTTTTTCATGGATGTGGGTCATTGGCAGCGGCAAGGCCTATACGCCTTTCCTCGGCATCTATGATTATCCGTTGCCCAATGGCATCGTTCGCAAGCTTCCTGTATTTGGCGATCTCAACAGTGCGCTGCTCCGCCCGTATCACCGCATGGACGTGAGTGCGGCCTATCATTTTAATTTTAGAATGACATACGGAAAGCTCCAATTTTCCGTTTTTAACGTTTACAATCACGAGAACGTGCGCGACATACAATATGTGGCCGTACGCACCACCACTGCTAACAACGAATACCGCGTTGTGGAGCGCAAGGTGAATATGTTGCCGTTCCTGCCATCCATTAACCTACAACTTCAATTTTGAGAACTGCCTTCTACATTTTTTTGGTGCTGGTAGCAGCAAGCTGTGAGTCGCTCGAGGTGGATAAGTTGCGCCCGAGCTACCCCGTGGTAACAGCCGTGCTAGAGGCCGGCTCTACCGAGAGCGAAATCGCTTTCTTCTCGCTCCCCGATGAGCAAAGCGGCAAGAGGGCCATCAGCGATGCGCATCTGCGCCTGCGCGATAAGCAGGGCGGAGTAAAAGATGCGGTATTTGAAAATGGCAGCTACCGCGTGCACGGATTACCCATCGTGAGTGGCCATGCTTATGAACTTGAGATTGAGTATAATGGAAAAGACTATTCAGCCCAATGCGAGGTGCCACCGGCACTTGTGCTTGTGAACCTCACCAGTTCCACGGCACACATAGACCCCAACACCATGGGGGCGCCCATCATCACCGTAACGTGGAATGAACTGCCCACAGAGCGCTACTCTTATGTGTTGCTGCTAGAGCATTTGGACGAGGAACCGCAGGTCATTCCATTTACGCAGACCAGTGGAGGACAATTTGCCGCGCTCTACCAAAGTCCCATTTTAAATAATACCATCACCCTATTTGATACCGACTTTAACTATTACGGACCCCATCGTTTGAGCATCTTTGCCATCGAACGCGGACTCGAGCACCTGTACTTCTACGACTCGTCTGACTTGCGCGGCTTGTTGCAGACGGCTCCCGGCAATGTAATTGGAGCACATGGATATTTTACAGGAGTATCGCGGGTAGCGGTCGATTTGTTAATTCAGCCCTAAATATCGATGGACGGTGTAGGGTATTTTGAAACAAAGGTGTAAGAGAGGCCGAACAAACTTCCCTGACAGAAGGGTTTTAGAGAAAAACAAAGTGGAAGAGACACAGAAATATCGCAACATACTCGCAAATTGGACGACACCATTTACCAAGACGACCGATGAGGCGTGGGCAGAATTGGCCCCCAAGCTCTCAACCGAAGCACGTGTGGTAAGCGGGGTTTTCAATTGGAGAAAATCATTGACTTGGGCGTCTGCTGCGGTAGCGATATTTCTGGCTGTTCTCTTTTGGCCTGCGGCTCCTGTCATGCAGGAAATCACCGCCTTGCAACATGAGAAAGTGGTGCTCCCCGACCAATCGGTGCTTTATCTCAATGCCGGCTCTACCGCCCGTTTTGCTCAAAAATGGGATGACGGTCGTGAGGTGGAACTCAGTGGCCAAGGCTTTTTTGAAGTACAGCCGGGTTCCTCATTTGTGGTGAAAACCACTCAGGGTCAAGTAGAAGTCTTGGGAACCTCGTTTGATGTCTATACCCGCGCGCAGGATTTTCGCGTGGCGTGTTATACCGGTAAAGTGCGCGTGAAAGCCGATGCCCATGCTGAAGAAATCACAACCGGACAAATGGCTGCCTGGCTCGACAACCAATGGAAAATCAGTGATTTTGACGTGCAACGCGCTGATTGGCGCTCCGGTGAGTTCTATTTCACCAATGAACCGCTTGCCAATGTATTCAATGAGATTGCACGCCAGTTCAATGTGACCATCGAAACACCCGGTTTGCCTGAGCGCATGTTTACCGGAAGATTCAGCAATAAAAATTTGAACCAAGCATTGGAAACAGTTTGCCTTCCGATGCAACTCTCCTACCAAATCAAGGGTAACGTGGTAGTGGTTCAGGATCAATGAGCTAAGTTTTCAATTAACGATTCGTTGTAAAATGCTTTCCCCCGAAATGGAATGGCGGTCTGTTTTCGTTAACAGCACGGAATAGTCCGGGAAATTACATTCGCCATCCTTAATTTTTCTTGTGTACCACATAATTAGCTTAAATGATGAAAAGAATTCTATGTACCATTGTTGGTGCATTTAGTCTTTTCCTTGGCGTAAACGCGCAACTGGAAACGGCTAAACACACCGACAGTAGAATCGAAAACAACCAAAAACTGTCTGAAACATCATCTTCACAGCTTGAACTCATGAAGGGCAAGCGTGAAGACATCTCCAAAAGAGACGCCTACTCGAAACACTTTGTGAATGAAGATGGCAGCTTTACTGCTGTAATTGGTGCGGGTCCTATCCACTACCAAAAGAATGGTGAGTACTTCGATATTGACCACACCATTACTACCCAGCCGTCAGCTACGTATCCGTATGCCAACCTTACCAATATCATGGAGTCACACTTTGGTGCGACATCCCACTTGGGCGTGAAAAGCGTTGTACCGGAAGGTGAGGTACGTGAGTTTATCAACAACACGATGTATTGGGAAGTGAACGGTGAGGCTGTCAATACCATTGCAGCAGCGAACGTTCCTGTTCAATTGAACGGCAGCGAGAAAGCGGTTTATGCCAACCTCTTTGGCAGCATCGATGCCGAATTCACCATTGAATCCGGTAGAAGAAAATTGAACTACATCATCCCTGATGCGGCTGCACTGGGTGCTGTTCCCGCCAATGCGCAATACCTCACTTTCTCTGAGGATGTTGAGTTGCCATTGGGGTGGACGTATACCAATACGAATGGCGCTATTGTCGTTTATGATGCCAATGGTACGCGTGCATTTCAATACGATGCACCTATCTCAACAGATGCAACCGGAGAATTGGCACTGGAGGTAAACACAATCTTCGAAACGGTGCTCAATGGTAATATTCTTAGCATTCGCACAAGAGTGTACACAGCTTGGTTATTGTCAAGTGAAAGACAATATCCAGTAATGGTAGACCCAACTGCGACTGCGAGCTCTACTGCTTATACATGTATCTATGATGATGGCGTAGTAGAGGGTAGTGGTCACTATTTTGGTAGAGTGTCCGGTTATTGGTTAAGAGCTATTAATACGTACAATGCCTCCTCTATACCATCGGGCTCTACTGTTAGTGACGTGGTTAGCAATTTCAATATTGCTCAGAACTACGGAACATACCACAGCAGTAATGCAGTAAGAATGCGCAATGCAGGAAATCCATCCGAGCTTTCTGGAACTGCACTTTATCAGGCATCCAATACAAATTTTAATGACGTGAACCTGTCTATATCCACTTTGGGTAACAAGACGATAACTTTGAATGCAGCCGGTAGAACTTATGTTCAATCAAATTTGGGCGGAAATATTTACATGGCGATTGATCCGGCTGGTCAATATTATACAACCGATTATTATAGAATCGATGGTACGCCTTCATTAAGCATAACTTATACTGTTGCTAACGTGCCTCCTTCCTGCGCTACCATCAATGGTCCTGCCAATGGATCAACAGGTGTTTCACAACAAGGTTCACTTATTTGGAATCCAGTTGCCGGTGCCACTTCTTATGATGTTTATTTTGGTTCTTCCAGCACACCCGAACTCGTAGCAAGCAATGTGACAGGAACTTCTTATGCTTTGACTGAATGTCTTGCGCCAAGCACAACGTATTACTGGAAGATTGTTCCTAAGAATGCCAACGGCAGTGCAACAGGTTGCTCTACTTGGTCATTTACCACCGATAGCAAATTGGTTATTTATAAAAATGACTGGGAAACTGCAACAGAAGGTTATTTCGGTACGAGCGGCAGTTCCGTAGATGGCTGGTATGTAAACAATAACAGTGGAACAGG
>DATCJY010000010.1:0-11546 GCA_036562565.1 Flavobacteriales bacterium
CGCATTGCTCGCAAAAAATACTTGCCCGAAAAGAAAATTTATCCCACGCGTTTCGATTTATTTCATCATGGCGAAGGAAGTCAACTGAGTCTGTTTTAGCTGATTTATCAAGGGTTTCAGAAGATGTGATGCGCCTTGTCGTATCTAAAAACAAAATGGTTGCATCTGCAACTATTGCAGAAAGCGGGTGGTTTTTGATGACATAAAACCAAACGCCATGAAAAAGTTTTTACTCTTTAGCTCTTTGATTATGATGATGGAAGGAATGTTTGCAACACCTTCCCATCCATTCACAACAGATGAAAACCATCCCGCAGCGGTAGTAGCAGAAGGTGGTTGTTATCTGGTCATGATTTCCATCTCTAGCATCATCACAGGCGATGGCCCACCAACGGGTTTGGCCACGCTCTGGAATGAAGACTTCTCGCAAATCATCGACTCCCAACCGTTGGAATGGACCGAGGAGGCCACCTTCTATCCTTGGAATGTGTGTCTGCCATCGGGTTGTTACCAACTTACTGTGGAAGGCGATTGCTGCATCGACTACGGTGCCAACTATTTCATCGGTGCCTACTCCGAGGATGCCGATGTAGCCATCTCGTCTTACAACATCATCAACAACACATCAGGCTCCATCTCCTTGAGCGTCAACAGCGATTGCTGGGAGGAACCGCTTTGCTCCACTTAATTCAATTTCGCCCCGGGTGACGCTTGTGGCAAGGTGGTCTTTGCAACGGAACACTTTGTTGAAGGCACACCATTCATGTGGCACTTCGGTGATGGTGTTTCGATGTTGGGTGGTGCCGTTATCTCACACGTGTATGAGTCACCGGGCTTTTACATCGTGAACTGTGTTTATGTCAATCAGGTTTGCAACGGCTATCAGCTCTCTGAGATGATCACGGTAGAAGAATGCGAGGAAGCTTGCACGGCATCGTTTGAAGTGCAACCCAACGAAACACCGGGACAGTTTACACTTGTCAATACATCCTCACCAATGAGCCAAGATGTGGAATGGGTGTGGAGCCTAGGCAATGGCCAACAATCCACCGACACCGATGTGGATGTGACCTACACCTTCAGTGATGAATATGAAGTTTGCCTTGTGATGTATTCGGATGAGTGCGTTTCAGCTTATTGCCAAGAAATCTTGGTAGAAGGCCTGCAAACCGAGTGTATTCCGGTGGATGCAAGCATCACCAGTTATTACACGCAGGGCAGCGGACCGGAAGTCATCCACTGGTTGCTTGCCACCGATGACGGAAATGCGCTGGAGAGCGGACAGCTGCAATTCGATTACCTTCCTACCTACAACATCAACCTGTGCTTGATGAACAATTGTTATATCCTGTCATTGGAAGGCTCCAACGTTGCCGGACAATTTGTGGACCTCTCCATCGAGGCACTGAATGCATCCGCTATTCAACACATTGAAGCGCCCAATGAAAACCTCATGCGCGTGTGCTTCGGTGTCCAAGCGGCTTGTACAATTGGCACGGATGAAATGAGCGCATCATCCGCACTGGTGGCCTATCCCAATCCCGCACAGGACGTGCTTTATATCACCGGCAATGAAAAATGGCAACGCCTAGAACTGGTGGACATGATCGGCCAGCTGGTGTGGAGCACACTGCCCAATGCACCCATCACCCGCTTGGATGTTGCGCATCTGGCAGCTGGTGTCTATATCATCAAGGCCCAAACTGAACATACCTCATTGACCAAACGCATCGTGATTGAACACTGATGCTTTTCTTTCATCCCTACCAACAAAAAGCGGAGCCGCTATGGCTCCGCTTTTCTTATCTTATGCGTTGAACAAGGTGCGCCATTACAACTTGATGACTTTGTAAATGGCTTGCCCGTTGTCGGTTTTCACTTGAAGGAAATAAAGACCCGTAGCATAGGCTTGCATATCCACGGATGCGTTGCTGGCATTCAGGGTGTGCGTGCCCACAGTTCTTCCACTGTTGTCCACCACGGTGATTTCTTTTACATATTCACCACTGATGGTTACCACATCGTGCGTCACTGTAGGATAAACCTGCACGTTGATGGCTGTTTCCGTCACGCTTCCGCACAACATCACTTCCAGAGCGATGGTTGCCGAAGCCGGCAGCTGACACATGCCATCGCCTTGCACGAAATAAGTATAGTAATAAAGACCATCCTCCAGCTGTGAAGCATTGATCGTATTGCCGCTCACCCCGGGGCCGCTCCAAGTGCCACCTGTAGGTGAACCTCCGCTAAGCTCCACAACACCAACAACATCCTTACAAATCTCATTATAAGGGAAGTCTATGGACACTGCAATGGGCGCTGGTTCCCAAACTTCACTGTCGTTGTCGTTGCAATCGGTGTTGTTGTCGGTGTATCCTTCCGGCATTTCACAGGCAATGATGGTGGATGAAATATCGCCATAACCATCGCCATCTGCATCTTGATACCAAGTAGCAAAGTTCACCGTGAGGGTGACTTCTTGCGAGGTGGCTTCACCACACTCGTTGGTTACCGTCACGCGGTAGGTTGCTCCATCGAGTTCCACAGGTGCATTCACAATACTCAGTGTAGCGGTGGCGGTACCGAAGTAGTTGTCGCCATCTGCAAGGGTTTGCCATGCCTCGCCATCCCATACTTCCCATTGGAATTGATAAGGAGCCGTGCCGTTTACTTCAATTGTAAAAGCAGTACTATCTTGATAGCACACGGAAGCGTCTTCCGGTTCAAGGGTGATTACCGGCTCTTCGCAGATACCGCCATCTTGTTCCACAAGCAAGCGCCCCATGCCGCCATTACCGCCTGTTCCGCCTTGTCCCATCACATCACTATAGGCCAAAGCGCCACCGTTACCACCGCGCACATCGAGGCGGGTGGTTTCGTTCGGGTTGTCGTTGGTATAGGTATATCGGTAAGCGATGTGGATGGTACCGCCTGAGCCAGCGCCACCACCGGAGCCTGCACCGGCAAACCCGGAGCCACCGTTACCTCCATTGCCACCGCGCGCACTGATGACCGCAGCCTGACCGCACACCACATGCGCAGCCACAATCTGGATGGCACCGCCTCCGGCACCACCGCCACCGCCACTTCCGCCCGGGTTGTTGGTCATGCCGGTAGCACCGCCACCGCCACCACCTCCGCTGCCACCAAGAATCCAGCGGTCGCCTTCCGGAGTGTTGCCCGGTGAGAAGAAACTCATCGGTGCTCCTGCTTGCTCAGTAAGGGTCGCATTGCCATAAGTGGTGCCGCCATTGCCGGGCTGCGAACATCCCGAGCCCAAGCCGCCTGCTCCTTGGTTGCCACCGTTGGAGCCCGCTGTGCCATAACCGCCTCCACCGCCTCCGGTAGAACCGTATTGCGAAGTGGAATAGGACGGACTGTTACAAGGTTGGCCTCCACCACTGTTGGCCGAGCCCAATGCGCCTCCCGCTGTCGCGCGGTAGCTGTTGCTTTGGCCACCACCAAGACCGCCATCGGCACCGCCCGCCACACCTGTGCCGGCTGCACCTTGAAAACTCTGTGGCGCATCAGCCGGTGCATTACCGCCATTGCCGCCATCAGCTTTCAACGCACCCTGATTGGTGAAGGTACCGGTGCAACGAATTATGAGCGGTGCACCCGTTCCGGTTACAGTAAGCGTGACGCCCTCATTGATGGTGAAATTGTTGAAGTGATAAGTCCCTGCCGCAATTGTGGTGTTGGCTACCACAGTCACATTGTTGCCTTCCACTAACACTGCAGCATCACCTGTGTTGAAGGGCGCTGCATTGGATGCCACCTGTCCGGTGCCGTAATCGAAAAATTGTGCCTGCACGTGCACACACAAACACAGCGCAAACGCTGCCAGCAGCAACTTGCGCATGCCCATTTGAATCGTTGGATACAATGGAGGATTCGGGTAAAATAATTTCATAAATAGTTTGATATAATTAAAGCCTGCAATTTAAAATAGATTGGTTGGCTGCTTACCCCGCTCCATGATTTCACTAGGGGTATCCCCCGATTTTCATCGGAAGATTTCATTTTTAAACAATGTCAAGACATGCGCATATCTCAGCGTTACAGGAAACTCTAAAACGATGCTCCGAAATTAAGTGGACTTTAACGGAAATAAATACGTAACAAAAATTGTTAATGAATGCTAACTTTATCTTAATTCAGAAACATAAGTTTGCAAACACTCTGATTTTTATGCAACTTACGAAACAAATAAAAAGATAAATTTTTGCGTAAAATATTTAATAATAACAAATTTAATTACTATGGAAAAAAGTATTTAGAATGGAAAAATAACACAGATTGTGATATTTCCAACAGAAACAATCCTTATGATGAAGCAGGTAGCCAACATAACGAATTAGTGGCAGAAATTGAATCAATGGGTACACCAGGTATGTCATTAGATGAGGTTTTTCGTTTAGTTGACCAAGTAGCTAATGAGCATTATGGTAAAGAACTAATACAGGGCTTTACTTCCAAAGAATTTGCAACTCCAATAATAAACTTTGAAACTGAAGTGGAGTATCAGGCATATATTAATAATCTCAAAATCAGCGAAAATCAGAAACAAGATATCTTCAAATTGAATGAGATTATGTTCAGTTATGACGGTAAGAATCTTTGTGAAATAACTGAGACGATTAAAAACTTTGAAAACGAACTTCTTACTAGATATAAGCCGGATGAAATAGAAAATGTTTTGATTTCATCTTCTGTAGGTAGATATGCGTTGGCTTATTGGGACAATAGAATGAAGGAAGATTCTACATCAATGCAAAGAAGAGGATTTTGGAAGAAATTTTTTACGGCAGTGGCTGATGCTATCGGCGGAGCGGCAGGAGCTGTTGCTGGTTCAGCGACAGTAGTTGGAGGTATTGGAGGCGGTGTAGTTGGAGCAATTGGCGCCAGCACAGGTTTTGCGAAGGTTTGGGATATTTTTGCTGAATAATTCATAAAAAATAATAGTATGAAATCTTATTTAGCATTTATCTTATTATTTTTTGTATTCAAATCATCTTATGCGCAAACCAAAGATGATTTGAATACAATTAGTACCGGAAAATGGATGTATGATTTAAATCCGAGTCCTTTTGTAACATTATATAAAATGAATTATTTTATTGATGATTCAGGTAATAAAAAAACTATTGAACAGGTTTTAAAAGATGAGGATATTAATATAGACTCGCTTCCATTTGCACAAATTGACTTTAACGACAATTTGTATCTTGTGACGAAAAAATCAAAAAACAACACGCTTCGTTTCTTTAAGATTATAAAAGAAACTCCAGATTATTTCATTCTTTGTAATCAAGAATCGGAAATGTGCGACTGCAAGTCAGGTACCTTTTTTTATCTTAAATCTCAACATAAATTACAACGTATCCAGAGGGCATTTAGTTTCTCATTAAAAAGAGATTTAATTTCAAGATTGAAAGATAATAATATCCCAGTTCCAATAAACCACGACAATAAAAACTTCTGCGAGATATTGAAAGAATTATAATACTCCTTACTGTTTTCTACTACTTTTGGATTGCTTATATAAGAGCTTCCTGTAACAAGGTATTGCCAAAAGCGGGGCTGAACGGCTTCGATTGGGCATTTGTGCAAGGTTCAACAGCAGTAATTCTATTGAACTTTTGTGCTAAAAATCCCCGCCTTCGGCAATACCCAAAACGTTTTCATAGTAGGTTTGGCCATTCAAATTATCTAACACAATAGACTATGGCGCAACTGGTATACGCGAAGAATCCATTATTGAACATCTCCGGCATCACCTTGTTTTATGAGGATGAAACCGCTAAGCTCAGCGAGCTGGATAAGCAACAAACCTCCTACGTGAAAAAAGAAATTGAGCACGGCAACAAACTCATCTGCATGCAGGAGCTCGGCACTTACCACTTCTATGTAGCCATCAAGAAAGAAGCGGTCAATGCCGAAATGTTGGAAAACGTGCGTTGTACCGGAGTGCGCATTCTTCAGTCGCTCAATGCAGCCAGAAACAAAGCCGTGTGCATCACCAACGAAACCCAAGAAGGCGCCTTGAGCCTCGCTTTGGCTGAGGGAATGGCGTTGGCCAACTACCAATTCCTCAAATACTTCAAAGACAAAAAAGAAAAAGAGAACAGCCTCAAGACCATCCACATTGCCGATAAAAACACCACGGCCAAAGCGGTAGATGAATTGCAGCATGTGATTGAGGCTACGTGCATCGCGCGCACGCTCGTGAATGAACCTTACTCTTATCTCAACGCAGTACAGTTTGCAAAGGAGATAACCAAGCTGGGCAAGGATGCAGGCTTCAGCGTGAAGGTGATGAACAAGAAAGAAATCGAAGCCAAGAAAATGGGCGGCTTGCTCGCTGTGAATGCGGGCAGCGTGGACGCTCCTACTTTCACCATCATGGAATACAAGCCTGAGAAGGCGAAAAACAAAAAGCCACTTGTGTTGGTGGGAAAAGGTGTTGTGTTTGACACCGGTGGCTTGAGCTTGAAACCGACTCCGGGCAGCATGGATGAAATGAAATGCGACATGGCCGGTGCTGCGGCTGTAGTAGGCGCCATGCATGCCATCGCTACCAGCAAATTGCCGGTGCATGTAGTGGGCCTGGTGCCTGCCACTGACAACCGCCCGGGTGGCAATGCTGTTGCTCCGCAAGACATCATCACCATGATGGACGGCACCACAGTAGAAGTGGTAAACACCGATGCCGAAGGGCGTCTCATCTTGGCCGATGCATTGGTCTACGCACGCAACTACAAGCCGGAGTTGTGCATCGACTTGGCAACGCTCACCGGTGCTGCGATGCGCGCAGTGGGCAATTATGCCAGCGCCATCATGGGTACGGCTGAGCAGCCCATTTTGGACCGCCTTGCCGAAAGCGGCATGAGAGTCTATGAGCGCACTGTCCAATTCCCCCTCTGGAAAGAATATGGCGATGAACTCAAGAGCCAAGTGGCCGACCTCAAAAACCTCGGTGCCGCCAATGCAGGACACATCAGTGCCGGCAAATTCCTCGAACACTTCACCGCCTATCCGTGGATACACATCGACATAGCAGGACCTGCTTACTCCAACAGCGCTAATCAATACCGCACCAGCGGTGGCAGCGGTGTGGGTGTGCGCCTGTTGTTCGATTTCATCCGCAACAACTACGCATAACGATTCCCCTTCAAATTAACCGAGGCACTTCGTTTCCTTGCAGTCATTATTTTTTTTTGATGACTAGTCCGGAAACTAAGTGCCTCTCTTTTTTGCAATCCCCGTAATTTTACGCGGGCTAAAAAACAACAATCTGTCCACGACATTTTATGAGTGATCAACGATTAAGGGTAGCCATCACCAGTGGCGACCCCAATGGAATAGGACTCGAAACCATCATCAAAGTTTTCAGCAATCCGATGATGGCAGAGATGTGCACACCGGTCATTTATGCACATCCGGAAGCCATCAAGGCGCATCGCAAAATTTCCGGTTCGGAGGATTTTCAATACAACACCGTGGCAAGTGCCGACCAAGCATTGGCCAAAAAAGTGAACCTTGTAAACATCTGGCCTGACTTCAAAGGCCCAATTGAATTTGGCAAGCCTACCAAGGATGCCGGCCTCTTTGCATTTAAAAGCCTTGAAGCTGCCGTCAATGACCTCGCGGCCAACAAAGTGGATGTCTTGGTCACCGCACCCATCAACAAGGACACCATTCAAAACAAAGACTTCAACTTCCCGGGACACACTGAATACCTCGCCAAGTTTGCAGGTACCGACAAAGTGCTCATGTTCCTGGTGAGCGATTTCCTCAAAGTGGGCATCGTGACAGGGCATGTGCCTTTGAAAGACGTGGCAAAGCACATCTCGAAAGAGCGCATCATCGAAAAACTCGAGATGATGCACGAGAGCTTGCTCAAAGATTTCGGGATACCCAGTCCGCGCATTGCCGTGCTAGGGCTTAACCCGCATGCGGGCGACAACGGCTTACTCGGCTCGGAAGAAAAAGACATCATCATACCGGCCGTGCGCGAGGCGTTTGATAAAGGAATGTTTGTGTACGGTCCTTATGGCGCTGACGGCTTCTTCGGTAGCGGCACCTATAAGCAGTTTGATGCCGTGCTGGCAATGTATCATGACCAAGGATTGGCTCCGTTCAAAGCATTGGCATTTGACCAAGGAGTGAACTTCACTGCGGGATTGCCCGTGGTGCGTACCTCTCCTGACCACGGCACCAGCTACGACATTGCAGGTAAAGGCCTTGCCGATGAATCATCGCTGCGTGCCGCTATTTATACCGCATGCGATATCTTCCGCAAGCGCAAGGAATACCGCGAGTATGCTTCCAACCCGCTCAAGAAACAAGAAGTGCGCGACAACCGCGATGACCGTCACGAATAATCGCGTATGAAAATTCGCGTGCTCTCCATTGGCAAAACTTCCACTCCTTTCATCAAGGAAGGCGTTGCGTTTTACCTGAAGCGCCTCGAACACTACTGCCGCCTAGAGTATGTGGAGCTGCCTGATGTGCCGCAAAAAGGCCTCACCACCGCAGCAGGCAAAATCAAGGAAGCCGAACTCATCCTCAAAAACCTCAAACCCGAGGATGTGCTGGTGTTGCTGGATGAAAAAGGAACCGAATACACCTCGCGCGGATTTGCCAATTTCTTACAGAAAAAAATGAATGCCGGCACCCGCTCACTCGTGTTCGTAGTGGGCGGTGCCTTTGGCTTCTCCAAAGAACTCTATGCAAAAGCCGACAATACCTTGTCGTTCTCACAGATGACTTTTCCGCATGAACTCATTCGCCTGTTTGTCGCGGAGCAATTGTACCGCGCACATACCATCCTCAAAGGCGAAAACTACCACCACGATTAATCACCGTTTGCACAAAGTATCCGCACATCATTTTTTTTTAAAGCAAGAAGTGATGCGGAACAAGCTGTGCCTTTTTCCGGAGGGAAAAATCCCCGGTCGTTGCAAAAAGGAAGACACCGAAAACGGCTTTTTTCAAATCTCCAAATCTATTTTTTAACATTTTTCAGTGACACATCACACTGTTTCTCACCTCATTACCAATTAGGACTTTACTTTCCTGTTTAAAAACATTACATTCGCACTCCAATTTTTAAACCATAGAGCTTTGATATCTACAATGAAACTGGGTCAGTTCCGCTACAAGTTACCGGAAGAGCTTATTGCTCAAGAACCCGCAAGACATAGAGATGAGAGTCGCCTCATGGTCGTTCATAAACGAACCGGACAAATTGAACACCGCACGTTCAAGGATATCTTGGACTACTTCGATGAAGGCGATGTTTTTGTAAACAACAACACCCAAGTCTTTCCTGCTCGGATGTACGGTAACAAGGAAAAGACCGGCAGCATGATTGAGGTCTTCCTCCTGCGCGAGCTCAATGCACAAAGTTTGCTTTGGGACACCGTTGTAGATCCGGCTCGAAAAATCAGGATTGGTAACAAACTCTATTTTGGCGAGAACGATGAATTGGTAGCTGAAGTCATTGACAATACCACTTCACGCGGCCGCACACTGCGCTTCCTCTATGACGGCAGTCACGAGGATTTCAAAGCTTTGATATACAAACTTGGTGAAACACCGATTCCAAAATACATCAAGCGCCCGGTAAAACCGGAAGATGCCGAGTGGTTCCAAACCATCTTCGCCAAGCACGAAGGTTCCGTGGCCGCACCTACTGCAGGTTTGCACTTCAGCCGCGAACTGCTCAAGCGCTGCGAAATCAAAGGCGTGAACATGGCCGAGCTGACTTTGCACATTGGACTAGGCACCTTCCGCCAAGTGGAAGTAGAAGACCTCACCAAGCATAAGATGGACAGCGAGCAATGCATCATTCCTGCTGAAACCGCTGAGATTGTAAACAAGGCATTGACTACAGGTCACAGAGTGTGTGCCGTGGGCAACACCGTGTTGCGCGCGTTGGAAAGCAGCGTGAGCACCGAGCGCCTGCTGAAGCCGTATGACGGTTGGGTGAGCAAGTTCATCTATCCGCCTTATGAATTCCAAATTGCTGATAGCCTCGTGACGAATTTCCACTTGCCTGAGAGCGCATTGCTGATGTGTATCACCGCATACGGTGGTTACGACCTCATCATGCACGCGTACAACGAAGCAATCAAGAACAAATACCGCTTCTGGGCCTATGGTGATGCCATGTTGATTTTGACATAAGCAATCTTCATAAATAAAATGAAAACCCTATCGGATAATTCACCGATAGGGTTTTTTTGTAGGTATCAAAATCCCAAGCTCCATGATGCGCTTTGCACTCATCACTCTGATGCTGCTGACGCTGTGCGCAACCACAGCTCACAGCCAGCGCTTGCTCAACCGCGAGTCCGCAGTGGGGCGCATCCTCTTCAAGGAAACCGAAGAGGGCCAAAAACAATTGCGCGACATCTTCCGCAACGGTGCTGCCTCAACGGCAGAGAATCCGCGCCTCGTAGCCATCTGCCTCAACATCGCCCTCGGACTCTTTGGCGTTCACCGCATGTACCTCGGTACCGAACTCTATGTGCCCATCGCCTACACCTTCACCATCGGTGGCGGCTGCGTGCTCTGGATTGCGGATTTGGTACTGCTCATCTGCACCAAAGACATCTCGCCCTTCTTCAACAACCCGCACATGTTCATGTGGACCGGGGATTGATGACAATCGCCTTCAGCGTCTTGAGTTGTATGCTGAGCGCTTTTAGTTCAAAAGACATTTACCGCGTGACTTTTCTTCAGCTCATCGCTTACTCATGGGCCAATGCTTCCTGATGCGACCTCTGCGATGGTCATTAAAAAAACAAAGGAGGCCTTCGCTACGCGAAGGCCTCCCCAAGTAATCTTATAAGGCTATAATCCCAAATTATTATTTGGTCACCACCATGCGTAGTGTCTTCACTTCTTCTCCGGCACGCATCTCTACCATGTAGATACCTTGTGCCAGCGATTGATTGAAGTTCACCATTGTGTTGAGTGAGCCATCAACACTGTAGCGGTTGGTGTACACTTCACGACCCATGCTGTCCAGCACTCGAACATACACCTCGTTGCTTGTGATACCGGTGATGTTAAGGTTCACCAAGTCTCCGTTGTTCGGGTTCGGATAGATGTTCGCTTCCATGTGATCACCCCATGCGCTCACTCCTTTGGAAGGGGATACATTCGGCTCTAGCGACATGCCGGATGAAGTGGCTGTGTTGCGCACCGCTATCACATAGGCAGGTCCGTATTCTCCTTCATAACCGCTGAAGCGTGGACGCACGCGTACCAACCAGTAGCCCACAGCCGGATAGCTGGAAGTCGGAAACTCGTTGAACGCATAGTTCAGGCTGATGCTGGGTGAAGTGGAGGTCACCGTTTTGGTGAACGTTTGATCATAACGTGGGTTTGCTCCCGAACAATTATCTACCGGTGTGAACTCAAAGCGGAAACTACCGAAGTTACAGTTAGCTCCTGACAAGTAACCTCCGGTGAGCACTGCTGTTCGGTTCAACGTGGTGCTGGTGCAACGTTGGTTGGACTTCACCTCTATC
>DATCJY010000024.1:0-14304 GCA_036562565.1 Flavobacteriales bacterium
TACACGCGCAACTTTGGAGGACTTGTGATGAGCTTTCCGTATGAAAAAGGCGTTAGTTCACACGGTCAAATGCACGAAGGTGTTACCAGTGTGGCCATGGGTACGCCCGGCATTCCCGGCATAGCAGAGGAGATTCGCTTGCAGCGCGATATCGAATTGTTGCGATACACAGGGGGACGTCTGCATGTATCGCTCATCTCCACAGCCAAGAGTGTGGAGATGATCCGCAAAGCCAAAAAAGAAGGACTCCATATCACCTGTGCCATAGCAGCACATCAGCTCTACTTCCTCGATGAGGACATGTTGGGCTTTGACACCAATAAAAAAGTATTGCCCCCATTCCGCGGCAAGGACGATCGCAAAGCCTTGATTGCCGGACTCAAAGATGGCACCATTGATGCCATTTGCAGCGACCACACACCGCAAGATGTGGAGCACAAAGTGCGCGAGTTCGAAGATGCATCGTTTGGCATGAGTTCTATTGAGACCACCTTCTGCACGGCCTTCACAGCGTTGGAAAAGCACATGCCGATAGAGGAAATTGTGAGCAAGTTCACTACAGGACCTGCAGCCGTATTGGGTATGGAGGCTGCAACCATCAAAGAAGGCCACCCAGCGGATATCACCGTGTTCACTACCGAAGAGAACACCGTGTTTGACATCAACAGCTGGAAGAGCAAGTCCAAGAACACACCGTTCATCGGGGTGGAGTTGAGAGGAAAAGTTTTGATGACCAATTGATCCGTCCACTTCTTTCCACCCAACGGGTATAGATTTTCCGGAAAAAATAACAGGTGTATTTCAGTCAACGGGTGTTTCTATAGAAATAAAAAAACGTCACTCCGCTGCTGCATTATCAGAAAATACTTCTGAACCCAAAGCTCAACTTGGCATTGCGTACACGCACGGGGTTGTCAAACTGTTGGCCCAATGCATAGTTAAAAGTGAAGATGCCGGCATTGGTTTCAAAGTTCACACCGGCACCAAATCCTATCGGAGTATCGGTAATAAACTCTCCTACGCCTTTCTTCTCATACCACGCTTGGTCAAAAAAAGCATAGAGTGCAGCATTTTCTTCAAACAAGAAACGGTATTCAATACTGCCAATCACAAATGAAGTTGCGTAGAGGCTTTCCTCATCCACCCCACGCAGGGTGCGCAATCCGCCTATGCGGTACATCTCGTTGTCATAAATGGCATCTGTCATCCAAGCACTTCCCTGTGCGCCCACGCGTATGGTTTGTCGTTTCCACGTAGGGATGTAAACCTCACCCTCGGATTCGATGCGGTAGAGGTTATAACGACCGTTGTTGTTCAGATGCTCATTTGCAGGCAAGCGTTTCTCCACATTCCTTACACCCGTTGAGAATTGAGCCGTTCCTTGATAGCCCTTGCGCGGATTGAAGCGATAGTCGAGCTTCTCTAGGTGCCCGCTTAAACCATAGAGAGTGGCATTCACATTGGCCAGTGGCAACCCCGTGAAATACGTGGACAATTGACTAGTGGTATTGCGCTCCACAAACGCTTTGATGTGATTGCTGCCGCTGAAGACAAATACCAATCCGCCATTGGCTTTGAGGCTCGTAAAGGTGGAGTCGCGTTTGTAAATCTTCAGCATCCCATCCACGCCAATGGGTGAAGAGAAGAGATAGGGTAGTGTGGACTTTACGGTAAGGTCTTGAGTCAGTGTTTGCAGCTTGCGCCAGTTGAGATAAAGCTCCTCACCGCTGTTGAAAGCATTCACCAATTTGATTTCCGCATCCCCGGTGATGTTGATTTTACCAGTTATATCATCCGGCCGCACACCTACAATCCCATTGAAGTAACTTGCTTTTTTTCGCTTGAGAAAAAGAAACACATCGGCTTCTCCCGGTGTGAAGCGCACTTCAGTAGGAGCGCTCAATTGCACAAATGGAATCTCGCGCAGCTTCTTGTCCAAGGTCTGCATCTTCGATTCGTTGTAGTATTCACCTTTTCTCAGATCGAGGTATTTGGAGATGTATTTAATGGGCAGTCTATCCTCCGAGCGAATGATGAGACTGTCCAGCACGATGAGTGGTCCGCGATGCAAGCGCAAACGCACATCCGTATAGCCATTTTCTACATCGAGCCCGAGCACGTGAATGCTTGCGAACGGAAAGCCGTTGTTATCGTAATGGCTCAGCACTTTGCCTATTTGATTTTGAATGAGCACCGGTTGTAGCGGAATGGGTTTGCGGTAGGAGCGCATTCCATCCGGAGCGCGGAGCAGGCTATCCTCCAACCATGTGATGTTGCGCAAGGTGTACCGCGTGCCTTTGTGTATTTCCAAGTGGATGACCGAATCCACAACTACCGTATCAATAGATGCATCCATATATCCCTCTGATAGCAAGTCGGCATAGAGGTGTTGTACGGCTTGCATGGCGCGGACTTTGTCAGGATAAGAGGTAGCCAGCTGCTTGTTGTAATGCGCGTCATCTGCTGTAATTCGCCATTGGGACAGCGCATCAATTCCCGTTATCATCAGGAAGAAGACCAACAGATATGGCAGTGGGAATCTCATGCTAAAATCTGTGCAAAGATGAGCGGCACAGCATGAGAAAACGTTACTCCGAAGTTATATTGCCCAAGAATTTTTGAGCTAAGAAACGATGAGTGATCAAGTAAAACAGATATATGATACCGTGTTGGCCAAAGCCAGCATGAAACAAGATGTATATAACAATACCCTTGAGATGTTCAAGGAGTTGAAGTTTGTCTTGTTGGAGGTAGCCAATGAGCTGAGAGAACATTGCAAGGCAGACAACCGTCTTGATTTTCACTACCGCGACCGTGGCGATTTTCAAGCAGAACTCAAAGTAGCCGGTGATGTGCTCATCTTCCACATGCACACCAACGTGTTTCAGTTCGATAGGTCACACAGTGTGTGGCACAGCAGTTATATCAAAGAAAATCCGAACAATTCATATGTCGGAATTATCAATGTCTATAATTTTCTTTCAGATTCGTTCAAATACCAACGCATAGCCGACCAAGGGTATCTCATCGCGCGTATATTCATCAACCGAGAGAATCACTTCTTGGTGCAAGGCAAGCGTCAGCTCGGATATTTGTTCAATGATTTCATCAATAGCAAAATGGATCGCACGCACCTGCGCAGCATTATTGATTGTGCGATACAATACACCCTTGAATTCGACCTTTATACACCGCCTTATGAGAACATGCAATTGGTAACGGTGGATGCCATCCAAAGCGTGACACACAGCGCAGACTTGGCCACCGGTAAGCGCCTGGGGTTCCGTTTCGGTCTCGAGGATGATACCACCGCGTGATAGGGAGCAATGCAATAATTAAATTATGCGGTTATTTCATTCGCTCATTTCATAATTAAATTCTTTTACTGAAAATGAAAGCTCAACTCAGAGAAAGTCATACAGCCATACCATCTTCTGAATTGGTGTTGCGCTCCGATGGAAGTTTATATCACATCGGTGTGCGCCCTGAGCACGTGGCGCCAAAGGTGATTATCGTGGGTGATCCGGAACGCGTACCCATGATATCGGCCATGTTTAATAAAGTGGATTTCAAAGTACAGGGGCGCGAATTTGTAGTGCATACGGGCGAGGTGAATGGCAAGCGCATCACGGTGATATCCTCCGGCATAGGAGTCGATAACATTGATATAATCATCAACGAACTGGATGCTGCTGTCAATATAGACCTTGAAACACGCAAAGTGAAAGAGCAGCTCACCTCCTTGGAGATTGTGCGCATCGGCACCTGTGGATCGATGCATGCTGATATTCCTGTGGGCAGCATAGTATCATCGGCCTATGCATTTGCTGTGGACGGTGTACCGCATACTTATGGCTGCACATTTAGCGATGATGAACAAGGACTCCTCAATGGTCTGCGCAAGGACTTTACTTGGTTGGCCACAAACCCCAATTTATATGCTGTGAAAGCCAACGAAGAATTGTTGCAACGCATTGCTCAGGATACAGTGCAAGGCATCACAGCAACGGCCAATGGATTCTACGGACCACAAGGACGCACATTGCGCTTGCAGAGCAACATGGAAAAGAACATCGATGCCTATGCATCATTTAATTATAAAGGCTTAAGCATTATCAATTTTGAGATGGAATGTGCAGGCATTTATGCGCTTGCATCCATGCTGGGACACAAGCCTTTAACGCTTTGTGTTATCCTCGCCAACCGTGTCACAAAAGAATTTCACAATAACCCGTCAGCAAGTGTTGAAAGCCTTATCAGGCTTGTGTTAGAGCGATTTTGAAACAATGATGTGTGAAAAAGCATTTTCATAACCACCTTCTAAGGCTGTATTGAGAAGATAGCTTTGGGCAACGTTTATGGAAATACTGAACACTCAGATGTACAACAGCGAGGTTAATGCCCTTATTTCGCTCATTGAGGATCCTGATGAGTCCATCTTCAATCAGGTGCGCAATGAGTTGAAACGCTATGGTGAACAAATCGTTCCCCAATTGGAACAGTACTGGGAACTGCAGAGTCTTGGTCCATTATTTCATGCGCGTTTATCGGAGATTATCTCCAGCATCCAGTATGATGGTGTATACAACAGACTGAAAGAGTGGAACAACTCTGAAAGCAAGAATCTATTGGAAGGTGCCCTCATCATCAACCGCTATCAATATCCCGGTTATGATGAGGAAGAATTGAGATATCAGGTATCAAAAATCCGCCAAGACATTTGGCTGGAGATAAATGATAACCTGACGGCATTGGAAATTGTGCGCGTGATGAACCACATGCTCTTTAAGCACTATGGTTTTTATGGTGACAAAGAAAATGTGAACGATCCGCGTTTAAATTTCATGGCGGACTTGCTCAATACCCGTTGCGGTAACCCGCTATCGCTTGGATTGCTCTATGCTCATATCGCAGAGCGTCTGGAGATTCCAATTTATCCCATCAACCTACCGAGTCACTTCTTGCTTTGTTACTTGGATTATCATCCGGATAATAAAGAGTTTGGTATGATGCCGGAAGATGCAGAGGTGTTGTTCTACATCAACCCGTTCAACAACGGAGCCATCTTGCATCGCGAGGAAATAGACCTCTTCCTGGCCAAGCAAAATTTGCCAAGCGAAGATTGTTTCTTCACTCCGTGCTCCAATTCGCAAGTGATTAGTCGTATGCTGAATAATCTTATTCACTCCTATATCTCGCTTAACAACGATGATAAAGTGAGGGAATTGAAGACCTTGCAGTCATTGCTATTGGAAGGTTAGTTTTTTAGTGTAGAAAAAAGTGAAAAGAAGCGACCACAACAAATTGGTCGCTTTTTTGTTTGTGTTTTATTTGGATTATAATTCTAAACAGATGCAGACGATAGAAAACGCTTTGAAGAGTGCCATTTGGATGATGACCGTGGCAGTGGCACTCTCAGCTTGTAAGAAGGACAAAGAGGTTCTAGCGGAGGATAACAATGCCGTCCATACCAATGCCGCTGTGGCGGAAGTCTTGTTCAATCAATCCTATGGCTCACATCCCAAACAGAAGTTTGATATCTACCTTCCGGCTAATCGCAGTACGCAGAACACACGCGTGTTATTCCTGATCCATGGCGGTGGTTGGACCAGTGGCGGCAAAGAAGATTACAATCAGTTGATTCCCGGCCTGCGCAATGTGTTTCCGGATTATGCTTTTGTAACGATAGGTTACCGCTTGTATCAAAACGGCAACAACCGTTTTCCGGTACAGGAAGAAGATGTAAAAGCCTGCATTGAGTATGTGCTCAATCGCGCAGATGTGTACCATATCTCTGACAATTTTGCGATTTTGGGTAGCAGTGCAGGAGCCCATCTTGCTTTGCTTTATGCCTATAAACATGGCCCACACTCCTACGCACCCAAAGCCGTGATAGAGTTTGCCGGCCCCACGGCACTCACAGAGCTTTACAATGAAACACCAAGCGATGAGATACGCGCCTTGCTGTTGCTCATTGTGGGCAACCCAAACGGCAATGAGCAAGGATTATATGAGCAATCCAGTCCTGTAAACTTTGTAACGCCTGCGAGCACCCCTACACTTATTGTGCATGGTGATGCCGATGAAGTAGTAGACGTCTCACAAGCTTATCACCTGCGCGATGCGCTGCAAAACCACGGAGTGGACCATGTAGTCAAAATCTATCCCGGTGAAGGTCATGGTATGAGTGCCGGTGCCAACGCACTAGCGTTTTTGGAAGTGGTAGCGTTTTTAAATGCTAAGATGTGAGTGGCGTGTAGTCTTGAGTCTAAGGTTTCGGTCCATGAGGGTTTTATTCATCACAAGAATACAAAGCATGAAGAGGAGCACGGTGCGGTGATAGGAAGCAACTTGTTAATGGATACTACATCTTAAGGGAGCTCCACACGGAGATAAATAACAGAGATTTAAGTGTACGGATGACAAAACCATCAAGAAAGAACCCACCAACAAGGTGACATGGTCGATGGTCAGCTATGAGACGAAAAAAATCCACACCGGAAAGGGTGAAAAAGACTCAAAATAACGTTTAGAAGACTCGCTGCATCTCGAAAATCCCGAAAGTGTTTTGCTTGTGTTGAGCTTTATACCTAATCAGGTCTTTTATGGTGGCTCCAAATAGGCCGTCCATAAAAAGTTCCGCCAAACCCGATGGTACCTAAAAACCATCTTCGGGCAGCTCAAGAAGCGATTTCTTTACGCATGTCGTCCATATCAACCAAAATAGAGGGGCAACGTTCACGGGCACGCTCTTGATGCAGCTGAAATCTATCCAATAATGATTATCAATGTTAGTCTTAATGACCTGTAACCAGTGTGGATTATGTTTTTCTTACTGTATTCAATCGTTTATGAATAAGGTCAGCGGAGGTGGCTAACTCACAGATTCTCTTCATGTGGAATTGGAGGAGCTGCCTTCAATGACAACCCGAAGATACGACTATTTTCCCGAGTAGTCCGTTTTTTAACGTTAGATGTTTTGCACCTTTCATTCACCATAGTTTTCCCCAATTGTTTATAACGCGTTTGGGCCGCTGCAGCCAAGGGAAAGAGGGAGATAGGAGCGAGGTGATTGGGTAAAGAGACCCAATGGAGTGGAGACCACCATTAGTGATTGAAGGGAACCAAAACGGATGTAAAAAAAAAGGAAGCACGTTTGAACGGACTTCCTTCTTTCCTACGGACTGTATAGCTTATGCCTTTCTTACGAAGATGGATTTAAGCGCCATGGCACCAAAACCTTCAATCTTGCAATCAATGTTGTGATCGCCATCGGTGAGGCGGATGTTTTTCACCTTGGTGCCTGCTTTAATCGGCTTTGGAGCACCTTTCACCGGAAGGTCTTTGATGAGGATAACGCTGTCACCGTTTTGCAATACGGTACCGTTAGCGTCTTTAACTATCAGGACATCATCAGTGGCAATTTCTTCAGCCGCTGCTTCTATGTCCTGCGGATTCCACTCATGACCGCACTCAGGGCACATCATGGATGAGCCGGTGGGGTAACCATAAGGGGATTTACATTGAGGGCATTCTATTGATTCTGACATGCGGCAAATGTAGGCATTCGCAAAGTTCGCAACCAGTCGAATTGTTTACAGCCCGCTTAGCTGCTTGTTGATAGCTAAGGGACGGGAGGAATATTGTATAAAACAAAAAGCCGCTCATAGTGTGAAGCGGCTTTTCTTTTCTGAAAAGTCAATTTTATAAAATGACAATCAAGATATGCTTATTTAATTGAGTTCTGCATTCGACTCAGGAGTACTGATGATATAAATTTGGTGGTCATTGCTGAGGTCCGTCACGCCATTGGAGAGTACACGGGCACCATCAATCCTCTGTTCTGATAACAAGACAGGCGACTGATTGGGATGGGCAGCAATTTGTTGTTCCAGCCATTCCTTATATTCCGATTCCATGGCCAACAAGCGCGTAAACATGCGCAGGTCCATATAATCTTCTTCCAACACCTCTGTGAAGTCCATCACGAAGTTGTTATAACGCGCAGTTTGCTGAGTTTTCTTTAATGACATGTGTTTGAGAATCGAGTGTTAGATGTTTTTAGTGGGCTAATACGCAACAAGTACAAGCGGGTTTCAATGGAATGGATAGAAATAAAAAAAATTATGTGTCCCTAACATTCAGAGCTATCTCCGAAGCACTTCGCTAGTACCGAATGTTCTCAACGGAATTGTTTCGCATTGAAAGCCAAATTAAATAGTTCCAATACAATTAGACTTCTAAATAAAAGAATAACACTTACTAGATGCTGGGAAATAAAAGGTTGCGAAGGCTGTATAACAATGATTGGAATCTTCAGACATCATCACCAGTAGCAAGGAAGGAAACACCGTAAAAAAAAATCCCGTATCGACCATTGCCAATGCGGGATCTAATCTAAAATTATCTACTTGCAAATGGATGTTTTCAATGAAAACAAACAATTACAGTTGACTGCCCAAAGACTAACTTTTATTAACAAATGTTACCTATGTTGATAAACTTTTGATAATTCCCATTAGCATGTCATGGCTGGTTGGCCAGGTTGCAATCCAAGTTTGGATTCCGGTTTTTGCATCCATGCCAGTTCCCAGCAGGCGGATACTGCCATGGGCATCTAGTTGTAAGTCGCGCGCATAATTAATGGCAGCTTGAGCGAGGCAAGTGTCCCATTGGCGCATTCCGTTGGAACTGAGTTTCACTATCCAGCCATCTTGTGTACCATGGAGTGAGCCGTTGTGTCCATCGCGGCTACTGGTGTGCCCTGCAAGAAGATATCCTCCATCTCCTGTAGGGAGGATGGCCACGGCCTCTTCATCGCCTGAGCCGCCCACTACATTTTCCCATTGCACTACACCTTGGGCATCCAGCTTCACCAACCAGATGTCCATGTGGCAAGGACTGCTGTCGTAGTGACCGTTGAGGGCCATGCTATGCACCGCCAAAATGATACCGCCATCGGTAGTGGGGTGGGCGGCTTGCACACGGTCAACTCCGGTGCCACCGCTGCACACTTGCCAAAGAATTTCGCCCTCGGCATCGAGTTTCACTGTCCATGCATCGTAGGAGCCACTATTAGCAGTGATATCACCGTTTTGGGAAAGAGTAGTAGCAGTCATGAGTAAGGTGCCGTCCTCCAATGCGTGCAAGGTTTTTGGCGTTTCCTCCAGTGCTCCGCCAAGGTTTTTTTGATGAATCAGTTCGCCATGGGCGTTGAGTTTTACGAGCCAGCAGTCGGCATTGCCATAGTGCACGGCCACATCACCGTCAGCGCCATATGTAGCACCGGCAATCCAATAACCGCCATCTTTGGTCGGAGCCGCGGCATAGGCCACATCGGCTGCGCTGCTGCCCAAGATGGTGGACCATTGCACTGCACCGTGGGAGTCTATTTTACAAATCCAGTAGTCAAAATGGCCGTGATTAGCGGCAAATGTTCCGGCCGTAGAGCGAGAGCCGCCCACGAGCAGCGCACCCCCATCAACAGTGAGCAAGAGGTCGGTGAGGATTTCATCATGCTCACCACCGTAGTTCTGCTGCCAAAGTGTGCGGCCCTCAGCATCTTGGCGCACCACAAAAGCATCCAAGTCGGTGCGTTGTTCGCCTGCGGCATTGGCCGGACGATGACCGGCAATGTAGCTGCCGTTGTCATCGGTAATGCGCAGGTGCTTGGCCATATCCATTGGACCGTGTTGCCCCACGATTTGCACGATGGCCTGTTCGATAGCCAACGCCTCCTGAGGAAGGAGTGAGGTCACGGTAAGGCTTAGTCCCAGAAAAAATGCAGTGATAGTTTTCATGTTCTTTTTATAAGTGATTAGTTGTGTTATAAATAAAATTGTGTGTGATGGTCAGTGCATCATAGCCCCTGCATCTGTGGCACATTCAGCGTGTTATCTGTGTATTAGATGTGTTTCTGTCCCGTTTTGTTACAGGGCTTCAGGCCGTTTTATTTGAATGGCTCCTAATGAGTATGAATTGAGCAACGCGGTGATGAAAGGACGGGAGTTTTCATGCCAACTGATTCCACATGGGCGATCACCCGGAACAATAAAACATATCGATTCCAAATAAGCCTTTGTCAGGACCACTGTAAAGGGAGTAAGAAAGGATGTGGATTGTGAGGTAAAGTTGTCTTTTATCGATTGAAAATTAGGCAATAACGCCATGCTTATGCAGGCGGTGAAACGCAATCGAGGCAGGTGCGAAACGCCCTGTAGAGAAGGTGATGAAAAAAAAAACGAACAGCTGGGCGTACACTTTACGAAATGGGTTCAATAGATTTGCGCGCGTCTTTATATATAATGAGTACAGTAGGACAAAACATCGGCAAGAATTTCGCCACTGCCAACCAGCAAGTTGAGCAGAAAGATTACAACATCCTCAATCTGGGACCTACGCACCCTGCCACGCACGGTATTTTCCAAAACATCCTCACCATGGATGGCGAGATCGTTCGTCATGCAGAGCCTACCATCGGATACATCCACCGTGCATTTGAGAAGTTGGCGGAGCGCAGGCCTTACAACCAGATTACACCCATTACAGACCGATTAAATTATTGTTCCGCTCCCATCAACAACATGGGTTGGCACATGACCGTTGAGAAACTCATTGGTTGTGAGGTGCCAAAGCGAGCGCAATACATGCGTGTGATAGTGATGGAGCTTGCGCGTATTGCAGACCACATCCTTTGCGATACGGTAATTGGTGTTGATACCGGAGCGCTCACCGGGTTTACCTATTTGTTCCAATTCCGCGAGCGGATTTATGAAATTTATGAAGAAATCTGCGGAGCGCGCCTCACCACCAACATTGGACGCATTGGAGGGATGGAGCGTGATTTCTCTCAAAAATGCTGGGAGAAGATTCATGCTTTCATGAAAGACTTCCCACCGGCATTGGAGGAGTTCGACAAATTGCTCACCCGCAACCGTATTTTTATTGACCGTACAGTGGGCGCAGGGCCAATTTCAGCCGAGCGCGCACTTTCTTATAGCTTCACAGGACCTAACCTCCGCGCTTGTGGTGTGGATTATGATGTGAGAGTGATGAACCCTTACAGCTCATATGAGGATTTCGAATTTGATATTCCTGTGGGCACAGCCGGTGATACCTATGACCGTTATATGGTTCGCATGGAAGAGATGCGTCAAAGTATCCGCATTATCAAGCAAGCCATTGCCAATATGCCTGATGGACCTTATCATGCAGATGTTCCTGAGTTCTATCTTCCACCAAAAGAAGATGTGTACAGCAAGATGGAAGCACTCATCTATCACTTCAAAATAGTGATGGGTGAAACCGATGTTCCGAAAGGAGAGGTCTATCACTGTGTGGAAGGTGGTAATGGGGAGTTAGGTTTCTACCTCATCTCCGATGGCGGTCGCACACCTTATCGTCTGCACATGCGCAGACCATGCTTTATTTATTATCAAGCTTATCCGGAAATGATCAAGGACGGATTCCTGTCCGATGCTATTCTCACCATGAGTAGTATGAACGTAATTGCCGGTGAGTTGGATGCTTAATATAAGTGTTTGTTTTTAGCCATTGGCTATAAGCATTGTGTTGTATCGAGCACTAAGCATTACCCCAACTAAGAATAAAAAGAAACACTCTTCCTCTGAGTAACACACCATACACACAGAGGATGTACAAATAGAAGTCACTAGCACCAAGGCTGGCGGCTAACAGCTTAAGAGAAAAATGAGCGAAACATTAAAATTTTCAGATGAAACCCTTGCGGTGGCCAAGCGCATCATTGCGCGCTACCCGGAGGGCAGGCAAAAGAGCGCGCTGATACCTCTGTTGCACTTGGCGCAGGCCGAGTTTGACGGTTGGCTCAGCCCTGAGGCGATGGATTATGTAGCATCCCTTTTGCAGATACGCCCAATTGAGGTGTATGAGGTAGCATCGTTCTATACGATGTTCAATCTGAAGCCGGTTGGCAAATGTGTGTTGGAAGTGTGCCGCACCAGTTCTTGCTGGTTGATGGGCGCAGAGGATATCATTCGCCACATTGAGAAGAAACTCGGTATCAAAGTAGGAGAAACCACCGCTGATGGCATGTTTACCCTTAAAGCCGTGGAGTGCCTCGGATCGTGTGGAACCGCACCGATGCTCCAATGCGGTGCCGATTACTACGAGAATCTCACTTTGGAAAAAGTGGATAAACTACTGGACAAAATGAAAGAAGACGGAAGTAGAAGAACCTACATCCGCGATCAAAAGATAACCTTATAAGGCGCATTTAGAAAGAGATGGGTAGAAAACTCTTATTAGAACATGTAGATGTGCCGGGGATAAACACATTGGCTGTTTATCGTCAAAAGGGTGGATATAGCGGTTTGGAAAAAGCGCTGAAGATGACCCCGGAGGCCATTGTAGAAGAAGTTAAGACCAGCGGCCTGCGCGGTCGTGGAGGAGCGGGATTCCCCACCGGTATGAAGTGGAGCTTCCTGGCTAAACCGGAAGGTGTGCCACGTTACCTGGTGTGCAATGCCGATGAATCCGAGCCGGGCACTTTTAAAGACCGCTACCTCATGGAGCGCATTCCGCATGCCCTCATTGAAGGGATGATTGTGAGCAGTTATGCACTGGGAGCTCGCACATCCTATATCTACATCCGAGGTGAGTACTTCTATATCGCCCGCATTCTGGAGGCAGCTATTGCAGAGGCCTACGAAGCAGGATTATTGGGCAAAAACATCATGGGCTCAGGCTTCGACCACGACTGCCACGTGCAGGTGGGCGCAGGAGCCTATATCTGCGGTGAGGAGACCGCTCTACTGGAATCTTTGGAAGGTAAGAGAGGTAACCCGCGCATCAAGCCGCCATTCCCTGCGGTAGCCGGTTTGTATGGTTGTCCTACGGTGGTGAACAACGTGGAGACCATTGCCACCGTTGTTCCTATCGTGAAGATGGGTGGTGAAGAATATGCGAAGATTGGTATCGGCAAGAGTACAGGAACCAAGCTCATTTCCGCTTCCGGTCACATCAACAAGCCCGGGGTATATGAGATTGAACTCGGACTTCCTGTAGAGGAATTCATTTACTCGGATGAATATTGTGGCGGAATCCGAAACGGCAAACAACTCAAAGCAGTAGTGGCCGGAGGATCATCTGTACCGATTTTGCCGGCTCACCTCATCCTCAAGACTGCTGCCGGAGAGCCGCGTCTGATGAGCTATGAAAGCCTTGCTGATGGAGGTTTCGCCACCGGAACCATGCTCGGTTCAGGTGGTTTCATCGTGATGGATGAGGACACCAGCATCGTGAAGAACCTCTATACATTCACCCGTTTCTACCACCACGAGAGCTGCGGACAATGCAGCCCATGTCGTGAGGGAACAGGATGGATGGAAAAGATCCTCCACAAGATTCTTGATGGCCACGGCACCCTTGCTGATGTGGATTTGCTATGGGATATCCAAAGCAAGATTGAGGGAAAAACCATTTGCCCACTGGGAGATGCTGCGGCATGGCCGGTTGCAAGTGCTATCCGTCACTTCCGCCACGAGTTTGAGGAGCATGTGAAAAATCCATCGAGGATCAAAGATGTGAAGCACTACTACAGATTGAACAATCTGATAGAAGCGTAATAACATAAATAACAAGGACCCATTAATCCCCCTTAAAACCATGGAACTAACGAAGAAACAAAGATTTCTATCCGGATTTGCCGGAGGAACAGCAGGAGCTTTTACTTATAAAGTAATTGACGGCTTTATGACGGAAGGATTTGTATTTGCAGAACAAGGCACACAACTCTTGATGAAGTCATTGTTTGTAGCGTTGGTGTTTGGGGCGACAATAGGATTGGTGAACATGTTTTTTAATATTCTCCCGCAGAAAAAGATTAACTAATAACTAGGCGTGGAAAGAGCGCCAGTGAAGGATAAAAGAAAGATGGCAAAAGTTACAATAGACGGAGTGTCGATAGAAGTACCGGACGGTACTACTATCCTCAATGCTGCGCGCATGATAGGCGGGGACATTGTTCCGCCCGCAATGTGCTATTACTCCAAGTTGAAAACAAGCGGTGGTTATTGCCGCACCTGCATTGTGAAGGTGACCAAGGGCAGTGACAAAGACCCGCGTCCTATGCCTAAGCCGGTGGCATCTTGCCGCACTACGGTGATGGACGGAATGGTGGTAGAGAACATCACCTCACCGGAGGTGTTGGAAGCCCGTGCCGGAGTAGTGGAGTTTCTCTTGCTCAACCACCCGCTGGATTGTCCGGTGTGTGACCAGGCCGGAGAGTGTCATTTGCAAGATTTAGCCTACAACAACGGTAAGGAA
>DATCJY010000027.1:0-6120 GCA_036562565.1 Flavobacteriales bacterium
GCAGCAGTTCCAATAGGAGTTCAGGCTCACGTGGTGGCAGCTCTAGGGGAAGTTCATCATCCAGCGGAAGAGGGTCTCGTGGTGGTTCATCTTCATCCAGTAGTTCAAGAGGCGGCTCACGCAGTGGTTCCTCAGGCTCACGTAGTTCATCCAGCCGTTCTGCATCAGGCTCAAGAGGTCGTTCCTCATCAAGCAGCGGAAGTTCTTCTCGCAACAGTTCAACGGGTAGTCGCAGCGGTTCATCAGGACGTTCATCCACTTCCAGAGGTCGCAGCAATTCATCCACCGGCAACTCACGCGGAGGTTCGTCTTCATCTCGCAGTAGCTCATCACGTAGCTCTTCGTCTAATCGTTCCGGTAGTGGCACACGTGGTCGTTCCAGCTCAGGAACCGGCTCACGCAGCAGTTCATCAAGCACAAAAGGACGCTCCGGAAAAAGCACAGGACGCAGCAGCTCCGGTACTTCATCAAGAAGTAATTCATCGCGCTCAAGCAGCTCCGGCCGCAAGCGCGCAGCATAGAATTTGATTTTAGAGATACCGGCAGCGCTACAACAGCTGTCGGTACCTCTCTTCCTTATCGTTTAATCTCTTAATCGAAATAATCATGGCGAAAAAAGCAACCAGCGGCACGACATCGAGTGCCACAACTAAATCATCGGAATCAAATTCAGTAGCAACAAAATCCGCTGCTTCCACAAAAAAAACAGTATCACTGGATGATGTATTTGAGCAGCTCCTGAAAGACATCTATAACGCAGAAAAACAATTGGTGGAAGCGTTGCCAGAAATGGCCAAAGCTGCCTACAGCGATGACTTGCGCGAAGCGTTTGAAGATCATCTCGAAGAAACAAAGAAACACGTAAAACGCTTGGACCGCGTATTTCAACGTTTGCGCCTAACAAGCACGGACGGAGAAACCTGCGAAGCCATGGAAGGCCTCATCAAAGAAGGCAATGAAATCATTGAAAACTTCGAAGAAAGCGCTGTACGTGATAGTGCGCTCATCATTGGTGCACAAAAAATTGAACACTATGAGATTGCAACCTACGGTTCGCTCTGCGAGCTCGCTGATGTATTGGAGTACAGAAAAGTTTATGACCTGCTGGCCCAAACCTTGGACGAAGAAGAGAACTGCGATCAGCTTCTCTCTGAAATCGCACAAGATGTCAACGATGAAGCCTACGAAGAAGAAATGACCAAGCAAGAAGCATAATCTCTTTCTAAGAAGTTACTTCCACTCCAAGTTACCATAAGGGGTAAACCCACCTTGTGTATTATTTAATTCTGTCACAAAGAGGTGTGGTCATTGACTACACCTCTTTCATTCCTCTACTGCATTACCCCCACCCCATGATATTGTCATTTCCGACAACCTCCTAATCTCTTAACTTATGAAAGCGCTAGTATTCCATGGCTCCAAAGACAATCCATAACATGAATAAACGAATTGCCTCCATCATATTAATTGCCCATGCCACATTCCTTGGCGTCACGGGTTTGTGGCCATTGATTCACATCGAAAGTTTCATGGCCGTGCTGGGTCCAAAGACCGATGTTTGGTTGGTTAATACCGTTGCGCTGTTGCTTGTCAGCGTTACCTGGATACTCTTTTTATGTCGTCATTACGGACAATACAAACTGGCAGCAGGGATCGCCATTCCCACATCATTGAGTCTTGCGTTCATCGACTTCTATTATAGCAATGCTGCTATTATCAGCGACATCTATCAGATTGACGGTTTTATTCAGATTGCTTTTATCCTTCTCTGGTTGGTGATCTTACGCGCAGAAAAAGAAGGAACGTTTACTTTATCCGCTTCAAAACCGCATTGAGGTTTATTCCCTTGCCAAGAACAGGTTTCCACAAGTCACCGAGCTTCTTCACTCGTTGCTCCACATTGAAAATCGTGAATTGAGCTGGGTCGAGCTTGTGATTGACCTCAGACCACTGAAGTGGTGTAGATACCGTAGCTCCGGGTTTGGGTCGCACACTGTAAACCGAAGCAATGGTCTGACCTTTTCTATTCTGCAAAAAATCCACATAGATTTTATTCTTCCTTTTGGAGACACTCCGCTCCACGCTTGTGATATCAGGCAGCTTCTTATGTGTTTCTATCGCCAAGTATTCCGCAAAGAGCTTGATATCCTCATAAGCATATTGTGCCTTAAGTGGTATGTAAACATGTATTCCCGTTGCTCCACTCGTCTTGCAATAGCATGGAATCTTCAATTCATCGCAAACCTCTTTGACTGCAAGCGCAGTATCTACAACTTGTTGAAACGTGATTTTACCCGCAGTGTCCAAGTCCATAATGAGATAATCCGGATAATCAGGTTTATCCACGCGACTGTGCCATGGATTGATTTCGATACAACCGAGGTTGGCCATATAGAGCATCGTACGCGTATCATTACAAATCAAGTAATCGATATTCTCCTCTTTTGATTTTGAATAAATCTGAATGGTCTTCACCCATTCCGGGATTTTATATACATCCATATCCTTTTGGTAAAAACTCTTACCGGTAATACCATTGGGATGACGGTTCAATGACTGAGGACGATTCTTGAGATATGGCAATATGTATTTTGCTATGCGCTTGTAATAATCAATGACATCGCCTTTTGTGATGTTCTCTTTTGGAAAGTAAACCTTATCCAAATTGGTTAAAGTAGGCTCATCTTCCTCAAGGGTGTTCTGAATTGTGGCTCGCCTAGCTGCTGCCTTTTTAGCAGTGGTTTTCTTAGCCACTTTCTTAGTTGCTTTTTTTACTTCTGTTGCGTTCATGGTCTTCTCTTTGCTGACTTCCTTTGCTGACTTATCGGCTCGCAAGCCTTCAAAAACAGGAACACGCAAATGGTTGTCATTTGTCCAATCCTGAAACTTCACTGTACAGACAAGTTTGGGTTTTACCCAAGTTGGTTTTCCTTTCATACCTGTCATTTCAGGAACAGGTTTGAACGGACACTTATCCACCTCCAACTCTTGAAGCTGCTCGTGAAGTTCCTTCAGAGAAGTATCTGTAAATCCGGTTCCGCAATTGCCGATGTAGACCAACTCCTTTTGATCATTGTACATACCCAATATGAGCGAACCGAAGTATTTGCGACTGCGTTGAGGGGCCGTGTAGCCACAAATGATAGCTTCTTGTATTTTGACATTCTTATGCTTGAGCCATGCGTCAGAACGCTTGCCGGATATATAGATGCTATCCCAACGTTTGATGATTACACCTTCATGGCCGGCCTTTCTGAGCTTGTTCGCAAACGACTCTCCTCCGTCTTCTACATAGTCAGCAAGAAGGATGTTGTCGAAATTGTATTTCTCAAAAAAAGTGTGGAGCAATTCCTTGCGATAGTGCAAAGGGATTTCATCCGTACGATAACCATTGAGAAATAAGATATCAAACACATAATATTTCAATGTGCCTTTGCCTGTTTTTGTATAATTCTGCAACGATTGAAAATCGCTTAACCCTTTCTTATTTTCTATCACTACTTCACCATCGAGAACAACGTCATCGCTGATGATCTTTAGATCTTCCACAAGCGATGCGTAAGTCATATTAAAGCTGTTTCCATTGCGTGAAAGCATTTCCACCTTACCATTGGCCACATGAGTTACCGCACGATAACCATCATACTTTACTTCAAAATACCAACCCTTATCTTTCGGTATGTAATTGCTCAGCATAGCAAGCATCGGCTTTTGAAGCTTCTTCCAAGTAGCGGAAGACATTGCATTATTCTTGGTGTTCTGTGAGGATTTCTTGGTTGAATTTATCTCTTTCGGTTTAGTATTCTTCTTCGCCACTGCCTTTACATTCTTCCGCGCTACACTTTTCCTTGCAGCATCTTTCTTCGTCTTTGGGAAAGGCTCCACCGGTTCAATGGATTCGATGTTGTATTTCTTTTCTGCAAAATCATCTTGTTTCTTTATCAATAACCAATTGCGGTCATCGCCATCAGCGGATTTCATGCGCACCAGGGCAAACGCACCTTTGAGATGTTTACCATTCAACTTAAACTTGAGATCCCCTTTTTCCAATTGCTGAAGGAAATGTTTATCGACATCCTTAGCTGCTATCTTTTCAAGTGGTTGGAATGTGCCGTTGTCCCAAATCTGAACGATGCCGGCACCATAGTTTCCCTTTGGAATTTCACCAACGAACGAACCGTAGGATACGGGATGATCTTCCACCATAACGGCCAATCGTTTATCGTTTGGGTTGAGAGAGGGACCCTTTGGAACCGCCCATGACTTTAGCACACCATCTATCTCCAATCTGAAGTCATAATGCAAGTGAGAAGCATCATGACGCTGAACTACGAAATGCAATTTGGACGAATTACCACGTTGACCTTTCGGCTCCGGTGTACTCTTGAAGTCGCGCTTCTTATTGTAAACAGTCAACGCCATCTAAGAAGCTTTTTTGTGTGTCAAACTTGCTTTGAGCTGCTTCATCAAGTCTTCTGACTTGGTCTTGGTCACTTTTAGCTTTCTTACCGGTTTGTGCTTACCACTCGCTTTGGCTTTGATAAGCTTCAACAATCCTGCTGAATATTCATCTTTGAATTTTTCGATTTTAAATGGACCACTGAATTGCTTGATAAGCGCCAGCGCCATTTTCATTTCGGCAGGCTTTACAACAGACTTAGATGGCAACGTGAGATCATCGGGCTCGCGAATTTCCTCTGCAAATCGGATCTTGCTGAGCACGAGCACATCGCCCATCGGTTTGATTACGGTAAGCGCTTCAGCTGTGCGCAATACGAATTGAGCAATGCCCACTTTACCTGACTTAGCCAATGCTTCTCGAAACAATGCATACGCACGTGCTCCTCCCTTTTCCGGTTCGAGGTAATAAGATGTTTCGTAATAGATGGTATCAATTTCACTTTCGTCAACGAAGTTGTTGACCTCAATGATTTTGCTTTTCTCAGGGGCTACTTCTTCAAAATCTCCTTCTTCCAGCGGAATGTATTCATCCTTGTGTAGATAGGCTTTGATGATGTTTTCCCATTTCACCTCTTTGCCTGTATTCTCATTCACGCGCTGAAAGCGGATTTTTCCAAAGTCGCGTTTATCAATCATATCCAGATCAAGCGTACTGCTTTGCGTAGCGCTATACAACTTGACAGGAATGTTGACCAAACCAAAACCGATTGAACCCTTCCATATTGCTCTCATGACATCTTCATTTATTGATGCATGAAAGTAAAAGGCAGGTTGAAATAGGAGTTTATATGGTTCTGTGCAATCGTTGCATGAATGAGTTATGACCTCCCTCCTACTATCACGTCCAAAATGATGACTTAAAATTGGAAGTAAATGAACGGATGCAAATCTGCAGACATCACTTGGTACAGGAAGAAGATGTTGGCAAAGCAGAACAATACAATTCCCCAAATGGGCATGGTTGCGAATTTGGAGCGATAAGTTTCTTTGAAGTCAGCCGGGAGCCAGTGAATGATCATACCAATCACAAATACCAAGAAGACGTTCCAATACCCTGCGATGACTTGTGGTGCCACGCTGAAATCCATATTGAAGAAAATCTGTTTGAGCATTACCGTAGCGCTCATGAATTCTTCCCAGATATCGTGCGTAGCATCAAGCCCCTCCCAAGAGTTGTTACTTCCTGCTCTGAACCATACACGGGTCAAGGTAATGAATGAGAAAGTGAGGAAAATGGCCCAAGCACGTTTGTACCAAGTATTCTTATTCTCCCAAGGACTAATCTTTTTCCAAAGCTTGTAAACTACAAGCGAAAGACCATTGAGTCCACCCCATATCAAAAAGTTCCAGCTTGCACCGTGCCACAAACCACCGATGAGCATCGTGAGCATAAGGTTGATATTGGTCGTAAGCCAATTGGCAAACGATTTGACAAAAGCGGCCAAAATCATGCAAGCGGCAACCAGCAAGGTCGAAATAGCCAAGACCAACCAAGATTGCGCAAGCCCCGCAACAATGAGCACAAACATGATGACCAAGATGAAGGAACCTACACTACCTCCACGATTACCGCCCAGTGGAATGTATAGATAATCGCGCAGCCAATTAGACAATGACATGTGCCAACGTCTCCAGAAATCAGAAACGTTGACGGCCTTA
>DATCJY010000041.1:0-51327 GCA_036562565.1 Flavobacteriales bacterium
TACAGACAACTGTAATGAATTTGAAATCACTATCGTAAGCAACGAATTGGTATCAGGCTCTTGCGCTGGTAACATCGTTAGAACTTACGTAGCAACTGACGCTTGCGGTAACGTTTCAGATGAGTTTGTTCAAATCATCCATTTGATTGATGAAGTTGCTCCGGTAATCGTTTCTCAAACTGAAGATTTCACAGTTGAGTGTGGTACTTCAATTGATGTAACACCTGCTGTATTTGAAGACAACTGTGATGATGATCTCACTATCTCATTTGAAACTACATCTGATACAGATGGTTGTACTACATGGGTGACTTACATTTGGACTGCTACAGACAACTGTAATAACTCAGTTTCAGCAACTACAGTTGTAACTATTGTTGATACAACTAATCCTTATTTTGAGAACTTCCCTGCTGATACAACAATTAGCTGTGAGCAAGAAATTCCTGCTGTACAATACCCAGATGCTTACGACAACTGCGATGAGTCTGTTGACGTGCTAGTAAATGATGCGATTGTACCTGGTGATTGTCCGAACAGCTATACTATCTTCCGTACTTTCCGTGGATTTGATGATTGTGGTAACCAAGTTGTAGAAACTCAGATTATCACCGTTGTTGACGAAACAGCTCCTGTATTTGCGGATGGTGTTGTTGAATTCACATACGAGTGTGACGAGGAAATAGATTTGAACCAACCAATTGCAACAGACAACTGTAGCGAAGTGATTGAGTACGCATACAGCGATACAGCTCACTGGACTTATGGTTGCACAAGCGGTTTCATTCGTATCTGGACTGCTACAGACGAGTGCGGCAACGTAGCTTACCTATCTCAATATTACACCATCGTTGATACTACAGCTCCTGTTATTGCAGGTGAACTTGAAATCACACTTCCATGTGATGAGTACGAAGGAATCTACGTTACAGCTACAGACAACTGTAATGATGTGACCATCGAAGTAACTGATGAGGAACACGTTTCAGGTTCTTGTGCAGGTGTGGTAATTCGTGTTTACCGCGCCACAGACCTTTGCGGTAACTACTCTGAGTTCACTCAAATCATCCACTTGACTGACGAAGTAGCTCCAGTTATCGTTTCTGAAACTGAAGACTTCACAGTGGAGTGTGGTGAAGACTACAACGTAGAGCCTCCTGTATTTGCTGATAACTGTGATGATAGCTTAGAAGTTTCTTACGTAGTAAACATCGATACAGATGGTTGCACTACTTGGGAGACCCACATTTGGACTGCGGTTGACAACTGCGATAATGTTACTACTTCTACAACTGTAGTAACTATCGTTGACACTACAGCTCCTGTGATTAACTCTCAAGACTTCGAAACAACATTGCCATGTCATATCCCAGCAGAGTTTGACACTCCAACTGCTTATGACATTTGTGATGATGATGTTGAAGTTGCTTCATCTTATGAGTATATTCCAGGTGAATGCCCAGGTGAATACACAGAAATCTTCACATACACTGCTACTGACAACTGTGGTAATTCCAGCTCTGTAACTTACACAGTACATCACGTTGACACCGAAGCTCCGGTAATGGATAATATCCCATCTTCTAACGAGTTCTCTTGTGACGAAGAAATTCCAGTTGAGCTTCCGACAGCAACAGATGCTTGTAGTGAAGCAATTGTTACTTACTCTGACTCTATCGTTAACGGTGAATGTCCAAACAGCTACGTTATCGTACGTACATTCATCGCGACTGACGAGTGTGGTAATGTGAGCGATCCTGCTTATGTATCTTACTACATCTATGACAATACTGCTCCTGAGTTCACTTCAACTCCGGCTAACGAATCTTACGAATGCTTGGATTGGGAGAACTACACAGCACAAGGTGTAACAGCTGAAGATAACTGTGGTGATGTAACTATCACTTACGAAATTGTTCCTGTGTCATCTGACAACTGTGGTAACGGAGTATGGCAAGTAGTTTACACTGCTACCGATGCTTGCTGGAATTCTGACACGATTTCTTACTTCATCAACGTTCAAGATGTTACTGCTCCTGAGTTGAGCGAGTATCCATCTAACTTGGTAATTGATTGTGGTACTGAATTGCCAGAAGCTCCGGAAATCTGGGCTATTGACAATTGCGATGAGTTTGTAGAAGTTACAATGACTTCAACTTGCTTGTCCGGTGATTGCCCAGAAGTAGGTGCAACTCCAGCTTGCGTATTGAAAACTCCTGTTCTTCCGGCTAACAACCCATGCGGTTACGAATATGACTGGGCAATGGCATTGTTCGGTATGACAATCGAACACAAGTACTATCAATTGGTACCTGGTACTGCGTCTATGACCAATAACGGTGATGGTACTTTGACATTGACAGGTGAGTTGATTAACGCAATGCATGTAAGTCTTCCTGCTGAAGACCAAGGTGGATTCAAGTTCAACGTAACATTTGAAAATGAACTCGACTGGGCAGGTTGGAGTTCTCAAGCATTCCCAACTGGCTTCAAAGCTGATTGCGGTGGTGTAGCTGCTAATCATGAAGATTGGATTTACTACTTGTTGTCGAACACTGATGGATACGAGTTGGAAGGAACAGGTGTTTATACTGGTTCATATATTAACTTGACTCACGCTCCGACTAACAACTACTTTGGTTTCCAATTGGGCGTTGGTGCAAACAACTACAATGCTGAAAACGGCTTTGGTGGTTGGTTCAACTACACAGGTATATTCCAAGGTAGCTACGTAGGCGGTGCAGGTGACTTCGCATTCGAAATCGACTGCTGCGTTGAGTACGACCTAGAACGTTGCTGGACTGCATTCGACTGCTCAGGTAACGAAGTTTCTTGGTGTCAAGTTATTTCTTACCGTGACCTCAGCACTGATCTAGAGGGTGACGATGCTCCTGGTATGGTGGTTAACACTACTACTCAGCAAATCGCTATCCTTAGCATGGCTCCAAACCCAACTAACAACATTGCTCAAATCACATTCTCTAGCACTGAGTCTGAGAGATTGTCATTGCAAGTGTTGGATATGACAGGCCGTGTAGTTGCTGACTTGTATAACGGTGAAGTAGTTGGTGGTGCAGTTAACAAGGTTGACTTCAACGCTAACGCTCTTCAAGCTGGTATCTACATGATGCGCTTGAACTCTGCTTCTGAAACAGATGTTCAACGTATCCAAATTGTGAGATAATAGCTGATAGAAGCTAGTCGAAAGACGGTATTCTATCTGAAAATCTGAATAAAAATCCCCGGGGATACCCCCGGGGATTTTTTTTGGTTCATAACTTTTGGAATAAAAATATATGTACGCATAGCAAACGTCCAACCCGAAATTCCTTACATTCGCTTTAAACACACCATGGCGCATATATGAATAGAATGAAATTTTGGGTTTCCTGTGTCCTATTGTTTGCATATGTGGGGCTTGAGGCGCAAACGACTCTGAAAGGACGGGTGCTGGATGCAACTTCAGGAGATCCAATTTATGGCGTGGTAATAGGAGAGAAAGGCACAGGTAATGGTACCATCAGCAATTTTGACGGTGATTTTTCGCTTAAAGTCGAAAAACTTCCCACAATCCTTGTGATAAACCTAGTGGGGTATGTGGCACAAGAGCTCACAGTGGCTACTGCCAATAAGCTAATCGAGGTAAAGCTAGCAGCAGACAATACCGTTACTGGAACAGTAGAGATAGTGGAAGACCGCATACTGGAAAAGCAAAAACGCAATCCGCTCTCCGTAGAGAACATGGATGCTATTGCAATCAAGGAAGTTCCTACCGGAAATTTTTACGAAGGACTTGCAGCGCTCAAAGGTGTGGATATGGCTTCTGCCAGTTTGGCATTTCGCGTTATTAATACCCGAGGTTTCAATAGCACTTCCCCCGTTCGTGTATTGCAACTCATCGATGGAGTTGATAACCAGTCACCCGGTTTGAACTTTTCGTTGGGTAATTTTTTGGGGGCACCTGACTTGGACGTAAAGACAGTGGATATTATTCAAGGTGCAAGTAGTGCATTTTTTGGTCCGGGGGCTTTTAACGGGGTGATCAATATGGAGACTAAAGACCCGTTTTTTACATCCGGTCTGTCGGCCTCCATTAAAGTAGCAGAGCGCAACCTCGTGAATCCGAGTGTGCGCTGGGCTGATCATTTCAAGAACAAAGAGGGCCAACTCTATCTGGCTTACAAATTGAATCTTTATTATTTGCAAGCCTATGACTGGGAGGCGGATAATTACCAACCAATTTACGGCTCGGAGGTTGGAGCAAATAATCCGGGAGGTTATGATGCCGTGAATATATATGGTGATGAGTTTTATGCTGGCAATGATTTCTCTACAGCCGCACCATGGAACAGCAGGGCATTGACAACCTTCTATCGCCCAGGATATAAGGAAGTGGATTTGGTGGATTACAATACCCGAAATTTCAAAACCAATGCGGCAGTTCATTGGCGTTTGAAGCCAGAGCTTGACTATGATTCACCAGAGTTGATACTTCAAGGAAACTATGGTAATGGTACAACGGTTTATCAGGGAGATAACCGTTTCAGTTTGCGTGGAATCCAATTCATGCAGGGAAAACTAGAACTGAAAAAGAAAGACAAATACTTTGTAAGAGTATATGCTACGACTGAAGATGCAGGCCGAAGTTATGACCCGTATTTCACTGCATTGAGATTGCGTGATCGGGCTGCCAGCCAAGAGGACTGGTCTGACGCATACACTACCTATTGGAATCAGCGAGTAACGAATAGCGAGCTAATCAACATGGGTTATCCTCAGCTGGAGTTGAATCCCAGTCCAGTCAACTTCCCATATGATATTTATCTGCCCTATAATTATGAAGCATACAATCAATGGTTGACTACATATGCTGATTTATTATCGTTGTGGCACATTGAATCGGCTACTTATGCGGATAATGTCACTGGATTTATTCAACCAGGTACAGAACGATTCAATAATGAGTTCGATAGAATTACCGCTGCCAAGAACAATGAAGCCGAAAATGGTACCAGATTCTATGACAAGTCTTCATTGTATCATCTCCAAGGAGAATACCGTTGGCATCTTGTGAATGTAGATGAAATTCGTGTAGGAGGAAGTGGACGCCTCTATCGACCCAATTCTGACGGAACCATTTTTGTAGATACAGCCGGAAGGAAAATCACCAATTGGGAGTTTGGCGTTTATGCAGGAGTAGAGAAGAAAGTTTTGGAAGATAAGCTCACGGTAAATGCCACCGTTCGATTCGATAAGAACGTTAATTTCGATGGGTTGCTATCCCCGGCACTGACGTTTGTATTTAATCCAAGAAAAGATCATTATATCCGTGCTTCCGTATCGAGTGCATTGCGCAACCCAACGCTGACAGACCAGTATCTGAACTTGAATGTAGGACCTGCAATTCTTCGCGGAAATCTTGATGGAGTGGAAGGATTGGTTACGGTGGAGTCATTCAATATTTATCGTAGTACGCGCAAGAAAACAGATTTGGAGTACATAAGCATTGCTCCAATTCGCCCAGAACAAGCTAGGACGGTTGAGATAGGATATCGCGGTACTTTGGCCGAAAAAGTTTTTGTTGACGCATCGGTTTACAATACTTGGTACCAACACTTCATCGGATACCGTTTAGGTGTTGATGTTCCGTTTGATGAAGAGGGATTCTTGTTGATGTCCGAAATACAGCCATATCGATACTCTGCCAACTCGACAAGTAAAGTGGTAACTCATGGTGCGAATGTTGGCGTGAGTTATTACTTCTATAAATCCCATGTGTTCACGGCTAACTACTCATATAATAAGCTGGCAGTGACAGATGAAAACGATCCAATTATACCGGCATTTAATACGCCATTGCATAAGTTTAATGTTGGTTTCAATGCTCGTGATCTGTTTAAATCAGAATCAGGTAACTCTTGGGGGTATGCCATCAACTATAAATGGGTGGATAATTATTTCTGGGAAGGTTCTCCGCAATTTACAGGACCTGTAGACCAATACGATTTGGTAGATGCCCAGATAAATTATACCTTGCATAAGCATCATTTGAACTTCAAGGTAGGATGTTCTAACCTCTTCAATAACGTGCATATTGAAGCCTATGGCGGACCTTATATCGGGAGAATGGCATACGTTACCATTCTTTACGATTGGCAGAAGAAGTAATTTATTCAATCAACATACACTAATTAAATTCAAACATTATGAAGAAAATCTCTACACTTATCATGGCATTGACCATGTTGCCTTGTAGTCATCTTCTCTCTCAGCGTTATCTTACAGAGGTATTTGATGAAGTAGAAGTCACTACGGATGTAACTTACGGAGTGAATGCAACTGTAGTATTGTATGAGTCAATGGGAGAGGCTGTACCTCAACCATTGAAGATGGATGTGTATCAGCCGGTAGGTGATACTGAGACCAACAGACCTTTGGTGTTGTATTTCCATACCGGTAACTTCCTTCCTCAACCACAAGGAGGCAGCCCGACTGGTGACAAAGGTGACTCTGCAGCAGTGGAGATTTGTTCACGTTTGGCTAGAATGGGTTATGTTGTAGCATCTTGTGATTATCGTTTAGGTTGGAACCCTTTGGCACCAACTCAAACTGAGCGCGTAAATACGTTGATTAACGCAGCTTATCGTGGTGTGCAGGATAGCCGCACTGCCGCTCGTTATTTCCGTAGGTCTGTTGCGGAGCAGGATAATCCATACGGTATCGACCCAGATAAAATCGTCCTTTGGGGACAAGGTACTGGTGGTTATATCGCCTTTGCTTCAGCTACTATCAACGATTACATGGATATCGTAATCCCTAAATTCATGTATCAACCGGATGGATTCCCGAACCCAATCCCAATGGTATTGGAAGCTGTAAATGGAAACCCGGATGGAACAAACGTTGGTGTTAACCCAATGGATGGAGACACATTGTGCTATCCGAACCACGTAGGATATGCATCTAACTTCTCCATGGTGGTGAACATGGGAGGTGCATTGGGTGACAGCACTTGGGTTACAGCCAATGATATTCCAATGGTTTCTTTCCACTCACCTACAGATCCATTTGCCCCATATGATTTGGGAATGGTGGTAGTACCTGTAGTTGGATTGAACGTTGTGGAAGTAAGTGGAAGCTACGGTGTGCAACGCAGAATTGCAGCTTTGGGATTGAACAACGTGTTTGCTCCGGTGGAAGCTCAGAACGACATCTATACTCAGAAGGCGAATGAAAACAACAATGGTTATACAGGTCTTTACCCATTAGTAAGACCAGCCAACCGAATTAACGACTCCGCTCCATGGGAATGGTGGAATCCATCTAACCCCAACCACGCAACAGGCATTGCAACTAACCCTGATATGTCTCCTGAAAAGGCAAAAACTTTCATCGACACCATCATTGCTTATGCAGCACCGCGTATGATGTGTGCTTTGCAATTGCCTGGTTCTATCTGTCTGACAACCGGAGTTGATGACAAAGAGGAATTGAGTTCTACTTTCGTGACAATTTATCCAAATCCGACAAAAGACCTAACAACCATCCACTCACGTGAAATGATGAATCGCATTGAAATCATCAATATGATGGGTAGTGTTGTTTACTCTGTTGGTGGTCTTCAAGCCTATCAACATGTTCTCAATGAGAAATTCGCTTCAGGAATTTATTTGGTAACTATTTATACAGATAAAGGAACAGCGGTACAGAAACTGATTATAGAATAATTGTTCAGTATCAATAGAATAAAGGCCACTCAATTGGGTGGCCTTTATTTTTTTCCCCTGATTAAGTAACTAAAAAATTTGTTCTTGATGTAACCTTCTTTTCACGAGTAGCGTTCAAAACCAAGAATTCGAAACTATCCAGTATTTCCACCGATTGATTGGCGGAGTTAATTTTAAATCTGCACTTGAAAATCAGGCATGAGTTCATACAATTCTCTTGGGAATTGAAAGAGAACCTAACCTAATTTTAAATAGTGTATGTTGGAGTATTACAAGACAGTATTGGGCAACGTAACCTTTGATACGATGCTCTTTAGAAAGGAACTCCGTAAAGCAATGAAGCAATTAGTCCCGGACGACAGAGTGCGTCTGAGAGATTGGCTCAAGCATTGCGGACATGTCTGACATGACAAATTACTTAAACAAAACAAGGAGCCACGCTATGCGTGGCTCCTTGTTTTTGTCATGAACAATATCGAGAAGGGCACGTTTGAAAACTTTACATCCTTTGGCAATTTGACAGGGAAAAATCAGTTAGAATTGTTTTGTAAACACCACCTGCAGAGTTGATTAATATGATGAAGCGCATCTTTTTACTCGTCTTTTTTGCTGCCATTACGTTGGTAGCTAGTTCCCAACAGCGTCTTGAAAGTTTTTCTCGTGACAATGAAAAGTTCATCGCAGAACTCTCAAAACTTTTTGATGACGTGCGTAAAGGAACCGGTAAGGACTTTATCGAGAAGCAATTCAAACCGATGTGGCTTCAGTCGAATCCTTATAGTGCCATGCAGCAGGAGATGATTTTGGAATCTCTGGATATGATGCTCAAAAACAAGAGTAAAGTATTCCCTGAGTTCGAGAATTTTATTCTGGCCATCATGCATTTTCCGAAATCCGGTAAGACTGCTGAGGATTTTGTGCAGTGGAATACCGTTTTGGGCAAGATCATCGTGGATAAGCGCAACAGGAGATACTTGCCTGATTATTTGGCAACCTCCGCTTCGCTATTTGAAAGTAACAGTTTTTATCGCAACTCAACCATTGACTGGCGAAGCAGTAATAATGGCTACAAGTTCATCTATGACTCGGTCCCCTGCGTGCGCTTCGATGATTTGGTATTGAAATGTTACAGCAAAGACGACAGTACCGTCATTCTTGATACAAGGGGAACTTATTTTATTACCAGTGACCGATTTGTTGGTGAAAAAGGAAAAGTGACATGGGTTCGCTCCGGATTAGACCCCAATAAGACTTATGCGACTTTTGGTAAATACCAAATCAAAACCAAAGGCAGCAGTTATACCATCGATTCGGTGATGTTTTACAACGAGTTCTTTGACCAGCCGTTGATGGGGCAGCTCACGGATAAAATTATTGCCGGCAAGGATGAGGAGTCAGCTACCTATCCACGATTTGAGTCTTATTACAAGCGACTCAAGATTCAAAATCTGGTGAAGGATGTCGACTATGATGGTGGTTTCACCATGGCCGGTACGCGACTCATTGGTTCCGGTACGGTTGAAGAGCCTGCATTGCTTACAATTTATAGAGAATCGAAACCATTCATGGTTGCATCCGGATTGGAGTTTGATATTAAACCGGATAGGGTATTCTCTCCTCATGCAGCGGTGCTATTTAAGATTGAAGATGATACGATCCGCCACCCGGATGTCATCTTGTCTTTTGACCGTAAGACCCGTGTACTGACCTTGACTAGAAGTGAGGAAGGTATTTCTAAAGCTCCGTTTGTCAATACCTATCACAATGTGGATATGTATTTCGAGTCGCTTATTTGGAATATTGATGATCCGCTTATAAAGATGGGAGCTGCACAAGGAAGCTCGCAACATTATGCCGCATTTGAGTCCAATACTTTCTTTAAGAAGAAGCGATTCGAGTCGCTGATGGGGCTGAGCTCCAATAACCCGCTTCAGGAAATCAGAGCTTATGCTACTTCTATTAAGTCCGATGAGTTTTATGCCAAAGATTTGGCTTATTTCCATAGGATGAGTGAAGAACAATGGCACGCAGTTTTGATTGACCTCAACAACAAAGGCTTTGTAGAATATGACCTTCATACTCACTTTGTAAAAGTGCGGCCTAAACTTTATTGGTATGTGTACAATAACGTTGGTCAGCGCGATTATGATGTTATTCAGTTCAGTAGTGAGGTGAAAAGTGGCTACAATGCGCAACTCAGCCTGCTCAATTATGATTTGAATCTTCGTGGAGTTGAGAATTTCATATTGAGTGATTCCCAGCAGGTGAACATCATTCCTCACAACGGAGAACTTGTAGTAAAGAAGAACCGAGACTTTACCTTTGGTGGTATAGTATCCGCAGGTAACTTCGAGTTTATGGGAAGCGAGTATGCTTTCTCCTATGAGAAGTTTCAACTTGATTTGATTAAAGTTGACTCATGCCGTATATACATTGATGCTCCGGATGCTAAACCGGATGAGTTTGGCCGTATCCCAAAAATCCGCGTGAAATCGGTGTTGCGTGATATAGCCGGTACGGTTAAGATTGATGCCCCGACCAACAAGAGCGGATATCACAGTAAGAAATATCCACAATACCCCATCTTTGAATGTACGAAGACCTCATATGTGAACTGGGAGAATCCGATGATTCAAAACGGGGTGTACAAAAAGGATAATTTCTATTACCAGGTAAAACCATTTATTATTGACTCATTGGACAACTTCAAACGCGAGGACTTGAGGTTTGAAGGAACATTGGTGAGTGGTGGCATCTTCCCAGATATCGATGAGCCATTGGTGTTGATGGAAGATAACTCACTTGGTTTTACCAAGCATACCGGAAGTGCAGGTTTAGCTGCTTACAACGGAAAAGCCAAAGTGACGGCACAGTTGAAGCTTGACCACTCTGGTTTGAAAGGAGGCGGAGACTTCAATTACCTTACTGCTACAGCTACTTCAAATGAGTTCACCTTCTTGCCGGATTCGATGCTGGGGCGGACAAATTCGTTTATTAACCGGGAGCAGGTCAGCAAGGTGGAAATACCAAAAGCATATTGTGACTCTACCGACTTGGTGTTCTTTGCGAAGCGCGACCAACTGGATGTGAGCAGCATCACTAAGAATATCGACTTCTTTGAGAATGAAGCCTCGTTGAAGGGGACACTTCATCTGAAACCAACAGGTATGCGTGGTTCTGGAGATATGTTCTTTACCGGTGCCACTCTCAGCTCTAAAGATTTCGATTACAAACGAAGGAAAATATTGGCAGATACTTCTGCTTTCCAACTTGCCGGACGAGCAGAAACCGTAGATGGAGCACTTGCCTTTAAAACGGATAACGTGAATGCTGCTATTGATTTTGATAAGCGTATGGGGCACTTCAAGAGCAATGGCGGTGAAACACAAATTGATTTCCCATCCAACAAATACATCTGTTTCATGGACCAGTTTACTTGGTTCATGGATAAGGAAGAGATGGAACTTTCATCTAGCCGGGGAAGAAAAGGAGATGACCTAGTGATTGATACCACGGATGAAATGAAAAAGTCCAACTTCTTCTCCGTGGCAGAGAATCAGGACTCGCTGAACTTCCTTTCTACAAAAGCACAATATGATTTGAAGAAGAGCATCATCACGTGTCAGAAGATTGACTATATCATTGTTGCGGATTCTAAAGTGAGTCCTGACAGTGGTAAAGTGGTGATTGAGAAATATGCAAATATGCGTCCGCTTACCAATGCACAAGTATTGAGTAACTATGTGACGCAATACCACAAGATTTTTAATGCGAATCTTAAAATTGAAGGTCGCAAGAAATATGGAGGTGAAGGAGATTATGCATATATAGATGAGAACAAGAAGCAGCAGGTAATTCACCTATCGTCCATTTGGGTAGACAGTACCTATCAGACCAAAGCAAAAGGTAAGATTGAAAAAGAAGCCCAATTCTTCTTGTCACCGGCATTTGAGTACTATGGAGACTTTAGTATGGCGGCCAGTAACAAGAACCTCTTCTTTGATGGTGGCGTAAGAATTCTGCACAATTGTGAGCAGATTGAACGTACATACTTCAAGTTCAAATCTGAAATTAACCCTGAAGAGATTTACATTCCTGTTGACTCATCTCTCCGCGATATGGAGATGACACGGTTGGGAATTGGTGTAATGGTAACCAACGGCTCACCGCTCAACATTTATCCTACTTTCTTAAGTGATATGATTGAGCACAAGGACAAACCATTGGTTGAAGCGCAAGGGTACTTGTATTATGATAAATCCACTGGAAGGTACCTCATCGGCTCAAAAGAGAAAATCAAGCAGCCTAAGTTGGCCGGTAATCTTGTTTATTTGAATACAAAAGATTGCAACCTAGTAGGAGATGGCCGCATCAATTTCAATGTTGATTTCGGAATGGTGGAGATGTCCAACATTGGGGATGTGAATTACAAGACAAGCAACAACGAACTGCTCATACAAGGTTCTGCCTCCATCTTCTTCCCGATGGAGGATAATGCAATGAAGCGATTGAGTGACCAGATAGAGAAGTGGCCCAACCTTACACCGGTTGATATTACCAAGACCAAGTATGAGAAAGCTTTGGTTGAAATTCTCGGTACGGAGAAGTCGGATAAGATTATATCAGAGCTCAACCTCAGTGGTCAGTTCAAGCGTATGCCGGATGAGCTGGAAACAACCATCTTCTTGGCTGACGTGAAGTGGATTTGGAACCCGACAGATGAGATGTTCCAAAGCGTGGGGCCGATTGGTATAGCCAATATGGGCAAGAAGCAGCTATTCCGATATGTGAAGGGTAAGATTGAAATTGAGAAGAAGCGCAGTGCCGATGTATTGCGCATCTATTTAGAGCTCGATCCAGGGTCATGGTATTATTTTGAATACCGCTTAGGTATAATGACTGTCATTACCAGTGATAAGGATTTCAATCAAATTCTTACAGATCTGAAGGACGACAAGCGCAGGTTCGAAAAAGGCAACAAGAAGTATAGCTTCCAGCTTGTGAGCAACAAGAAGAAGCGTGATGACTTTGTATCGAAGTTCCCTGACTTGAATTAAGGCAATAATGTGATAAGTGAAAAGGGCAATCTCAGATTGCCCTTTTTTTATTTCAATAAAAATGAAACCTTTTGGGATTGCCATCAGTATAAAGCCATAATCTAACTTATAAAACAATGCAACCTACATTATTAAGCAACGCTCAGCTTCATCAGATGGCTGATCTGATGACCTCCCTTTATGAAATTCAGACAAGGATGAGTAGAGTGAAGAATACTTTTCCTAACTACTATAAGCAATTGCAGCAATCGTATAGCCAGTTGTTGTTACAGGCCAAAGAGAATAACATAGTTCCACCTTGGATGCGCATGTGATGTTTATCTCAATACGATTCAATTCAACCAAAGGATTTTCTTCATACCCCTGCGAGGTAAATCGGAGAGGTGATTTTTATTGGATTTGATATAAAATAATAAAGGCGACCTCATGGTCGCCTTTATTATTGTTCTTATCTCGATTTATCAATCTTCTTCTGCATCAAAGAATTCCTTGATTTTCGCAAGGAATGAAGATGGTCCGCGCGTTTCCTTCGCTTTTTCAGTTACAATAGAAGCTTGTGGTTGTGGTTCAAACGGGTTCTCGGTAATCTCGTTTTGCTTGATGGATACACTGTATTTCTCAAGGCCATTGATAACCAGACCTACACCGGTACTCATGGCAGGAACCAACATGTTTGGATTTGGAGCTTCACTTACGTGCTCGTTAGGATATCCTATACGTGTATCCATTCCGGTGATGTATTCAACCAATTGCTTCATGTGTTTCAATTGAGCACCACCGCCTGTGAGTACGATACCGCCAATCAGCTTTTTATCATATCCGCTGTTGCGAATTTCATAATGCACGTGTTCCAGGATTTCTTCCATTCTTGCCTGGATGATGTGTGCAAGGTTTTTCAATGAAATCTCTTTTGGCTCACGACCTTTGAGTCCGGGTATGCAAACGATTTCATTGTCTTTGTTTTCTGTAGCCAGCGCACTTCCAAATTTCACTTTGAGTTGCTCGGCTTGATTGCGCATAATGGTACAACCTTGTTTGATATCTTCGGTGATGACATTACCACCAAAAGGAATCACTGCAGTGTGGCGAATGATACCATCTTGGAAGATGGCAATATCGGTGGTACCTCCACCGATGTCCACCAATGCAACACCCGCTTCTTTTTCTTCCTCACTCAAAACAGCTGCCGCACTTCCAAGCGGTTCAAGCGTCAAGGCATCTACTTCAAGTCCTGCTTTTTTCACACATTTATAGATGTTTTTGATAGCAGTGATCTGACCTGTGATGATGTGGAAGTTCGCTTCCAATCGGATGCCGCACATACCGATAGGGTCTTTGATACCGGTTTCGCTGTCCACCGTGAACTCTTGAGGCAACACATGAATGATTTCCTCACCGGGCATCATTACCAGTTTGTACATGTCCTCAATAAGCGCATCGATGTCGGCCTTGGTGATTTCATCGTCCATGTTTTTACGGGTACGCATTCCACGATGCTGAATGCTCTTGATGTGCTGGCCAGCGATACCAACATTCACTAGACGAATGTTCACACCACTTTCGCGCTCAGCTTCTTCCACTGCAGCACGAATGCTTTGGACGGTCTTTTCAATATTGGAAACAACCCCGCGAGTTACACCAATGCTTTCAGATTTTCCTATACCAAGTATCTGAATTTTGTTGTTGTCTGTTTTGCGGCCTACAAGACAAGCAATTTTGGTGGTTCCGATGTCAAGACCTACTACGATTTCTGAGTTCATGTTTATCTGTTGTTAAGGTTGCCTTTAATTCCCTTCGTTATACTAATCAATAAGCTCTTTTTACGCATACTACTTGTCCATCATACTCCACGTTTATTGCGGTGTATTGATTGAGGTCGTGCTTATGTATGGTATTGGCATAAAATGCCATGAGCTTCTTAAACTTTTCTTCGAGATTGGAAACATCGCCAATTGCGATGAGGTGATTTCCTACTCGAGGAATGATTTCAAATTCATGACGCGCATTGACACGCACATGTTCTACTTGGGCTTTCCAAAATTCATTTTGATTGATGAATTGTGTAAGGGTATAAATATCATCAAGCAAAGTGGACTTGAGGTAGTCGTCATCTGCGGGATAATCCAAGACGCTCTTATCACTCATTTTTTCATAAAGCACACCTGTGAAAACCGGTACCTTGGCGGTGTAATGATTGGACAGAGCCATGGTAAATCCGTCTTGGTCGAGGTAGAAGCTGGTGCCATCGGCATTGAGGATGCGTGCGATGGGGGTTCTCTGTTTTACCTGTATCACACATTTGCCGTCCACTGTGGTAAATACGTGAGCCTTCTTGATGGAAGAGTTTTCAGAAAGCTTTTTGTGAATAGCAGCAATGTCGATGTCAGCTACTTTCTTTCCAACAATTTGGTCGGTAGCACTTTCGGCCAGTTTGGTGATATAGGCTTCATCAATGAATTTTTGTTCGCTATTGCCCAATACAGAAACTTCCAATTTCCAGCAGACCGCAGCGCTTTGTTTTTTGCTCGCAAACCCCATGAGGGTGCAGACGATAATAGCGACAAGGGCGATCAGAGAATTGATGGCAAGCGAACGCAGGCGCTTTCTGCGCTTGATATCCGATTTCAATTCATTCGCTGTCTTTGACACGTCCTTATTGGTTTAAAAAATTATCACTCAGCTATATGCAGCTACCACTTGGGGAACCAATGCGTCAATGTCACCGGCTCCCAAAAGCAGTATGACTTCACGCTTCTTCCGCTTTAATTCAGCTAATAACTCACTTTTCTCTACTAAATTTTTGGAGCTTTTTGAAATTTTATCCAACAGCATTTGTGAATCAATTCCGGGCATCGGCTGCTCGCGAGCGGGATAGATTGGAAGGAGGATAATATCGTCTAACAGGCTGAGGCTCTGAGCAAATTCATCGGCAAAGTCACGTGTTCGGGAATACAAATGCGGCTGAAAGACACCTGTGATGCGGGAGTTTGGATAGAGTTCCTTCACCGAACTGATGCAGGCGCGCAATTCTTCAGGATGATGTGCATAGTCGTCTATGATTATCAGGTCACTGCGTTTGAGACGGTATTCAAATCTGCGTTTCACACCTCTGAAGTTGGCGAGTGCTTTTCTGATTTTAGAAGGACAAACACCAACTTGAAGAGCAATGGCACAAGCCACAACGGCATTCTCCACATTGTGACGGCCGGGTAAACCGAGTTCTAGATTTTTTAGCTCATCATTGTAATGATGGTACGCGCTGCTTTCGGAAACAACCAAATCAAAGAAATAGCTGCCATTCTCAATTCGGATATGGTCGGCACGGAAATCCGCTTCTTTATCTATCGCATATTGTTTCCAAGTGAACGGAACATTCTCTGTTTTTACAGGCAAGCCTTTCTTGAAGTAAAGTGTGCCATTAGAATTCAACTTGCGCGCAAAGAGGTTGAATGACTCGTGCATGTATTCCAACGACCCATAAATGTCTAGGTGATCCGCATCCATACTCGTGATAGCACTGATGGTGGGCGAGAGGGTAAGGAACGAGCGGTCGTATTCATCGGCTTCTACTACGGTCCATTCAGAAGTTGGGCAGAGCAATAAGTTGGAGTTGTAGTTGCTAGTGATACCTCCGAGAAAGGCATTGCAACCTATGCCGCTGTCTGTAAGGATATGTGCCACAAGTGAGCTTGTGGTAGTCTTGCCATGGGTGCCGGCTATGGCAATGGTCTTTGTATGCTCGGTGATAAGTCCCAACACTTGGGAACGCTTCATGATGGTGAAACCGTTCTCGCTGAGCCAATTCAATTCGTGACAATCTTTGGGAATGGCCGGAGTATAGACCACAAGGATTTTGGATTTATCTCCAAGCCTTACAAGATGAGGTATCTCCATTGAGTTGTCATCGAAGTGTACATCAATGCCCTCCATTTGCAGCTCCGTGGTGAGTGCGGTGGAGGTGCGGTCATAACCCATCACAAACTTGCTTTGTGACTTGAAGTAGCGTGCAAGTGCACTCATCCCGATACCACCGATACCGAGGAAATATACCGTTTCGATATTGCGAAAATCCATTGGTGCTAATCTGCAACGAACCATTCACAGCTGAGCAATGTTTTAGAGCTTGTTTTTCACAGAGGTATAAACTGAACATCCAAAGTCCACCCGATAGGTCTGGCTCGCAGGTAGGCATTAGCTATTCCACGGCTTGTGTTATGATGGATGGCTTAATGGGCGGAATGGATATGAAATTATAAGCGAATAATTGTTGGTTGATTTAATTAGGCGAAGAGTAATATCGCCCGCCTTATGGGAGATATAATCTTCCATAAAATTATTTTTGGCACATTAATTGAGATGTGCGCTCGCAGACTTTTAGTCTATAACCTCCTATCGTAATCAAATAAACACTAAATAATAACACACATGAAAAGGATTACAAACACTATGTGCTTGATGCTGGCATTTGTCCTCATGTCATCAACTTTTAACCGTACCAATGCGCAATCATTTGAAGAAGGAAAAAATTATCTGTCCATCGGATATGGATATGAGTTATTCAGTGTAAAGCGCATCTTCGAAACTTATGAGGACGAAGCAGGATTTAATGTCAAAGGTTTTGGCCCTATCACAGCGAAGTATGAACATGGATTGAGTGACAAAGTAGGAATTGGCTTAGTATTGGGTTATGGTGGTGCCACCATTTCCTGGAGAGATGAGAACGTTACGCAGACCGATGACGGAACTGAAATACGCGCCTACAAATACGAGTACAAAAACAAAAAGATTACCGGTGTGGCAAGAATTAACTGGCACTTGGGAAGTCATGATAAAATAGATCCTTATATTGGTTTGGGACTCGGTTTTAAATCCAATAAGTTCACCCTATCGACCAACGATGCAAACTTTGATGAAAGTGAATTGAATTTTAATTTGTTCCCAATGTCAATGTCTGCATCATTTGGTTGCCGCTTTTATTTCACGGATAACATCGGTGCATTTATAGAACTTGGCATGGGGCATGGATTTGCTCAAGGCGGTTTGCAAGTGAAATTCTAATTCATCTATCGTATTGTTGTTATAAATAAATAATGGGCGTTCCTTCGGAACGCCCCATATCCACTTTATATCACAGCAGTAATTTTTGCATTAAAATATCTATTTGCTCATCGCTTCCCAATTTAAATACGTGATGACCAAATGGTATAAAATCGTATTTCTCATAAAAGCGGATGGCCCTAGGATTGTGTTCCCATACTCCAAGCCATATTCTTGAAACGCTTTGTGCAATTGCTCTTTGCAAAGCAAATTCCATCAGTTGTTGAGCCACACCCTTTCCGTGATAGGAAGCTTTTATATAAATCCGTTCTATTTCCATTACAGATTCATTGGGAGTGAAGTTGATTTTTATATAACCGATTACTGCGTTATTTAATTGGGCAAAATAAAACTCGCTGTAGGGTTGTTCCAGCTCTTTTTTTAATTGCTCAAGAGAGAATGCTGTGCTTATGTAGGCGTGCAAATTCTCCTCTGTGTTGTCTTTACTGAATGCTTGTTCGAAGGTGGTTATTGCGATTTGGCGCAGTGCATGCAGTGTGTTGATATCCGCTCGGGTTATATATATTCCGTTTATCATTGATGCAAGTATATCCATCGATGTTTTCATTGGTTGTGTTCTAGGAATTTTTGTTCTTTAATCCGTAAATTTTTATTAACGTCCATCTGAGCAGTTCAAGACAAATGCCTATGTGATATAGCTTAGCAAACTTGTATAACCTGAGATTAAATTTTAACTAAGAAATGATGCGTTTTTGGAGTTGGTGCTTTCTTGTTGTGTTATTCGTTGCAAATAGTAAATTACTCTTGGCTAAAAATGACCCATCTTCGATGATGGGTTATTGGTTTGCTTATGTGGGCGATAACAAGATTACCGATAAAGTTGGTTTGCATTCTGAAGTACAAGTACGCAATTGGCTTCTACAACGAAACGTTGAGACTTTCTTGTTTCGCACAGGGACCAATCTTTATCTCAATGACCAGATGATGCTTACAGCGGGTTATGGTTATTTTACAAATAATCCATCAGGACCTGAAATCATGGGAGCCAAAACCGCTGAACACCGCACTTGGCAACAATTCCTTACCCGTCACAAGATGAGTAAATTTTTAATGGAGCATCGTTATCGATTGGAGCAACGATTTATTCATCATGAAACCAATGGTAAGCAGGCTACTCAACACCGTTTGCGTTATCGGTTTCAAGCTATGGTACCTGTTTATAAACTTCAGTCAGAGTTCAGCCATGTGTTTCTTGCTTTGAATAATGAGCTCATGGTTAATCTACGTTCCGAGCCCTCTATGATTTATGACCGCAATCGCTTCTTTGCGGGCATGGGAGTGCAGCTTGGTTCCAATATGAATGTGCAGTTAGGCTACCTCAATCAATATGCGAACGTGTCAAATCGCAACAATGGTCTGATGGATCATTGTTTCAATGTTATCTGGATTTATAATACCGATTTTCTGATGCGCAGTGCCCAAAAGTGAGCAGAATATTCTATGCAAGTCCGTTGAGAAAGAGGGGCCAGATAGCGGTAGTAACTAATCCGATTACAATGCTGATGCCAATGATGCGGTTGGTGAGCTCAGGTCTTACATTGTATCGCTCGGCCATGATGCTTGCAGATAGCAGGGAAGGCATGGTCGCTTCAAATGCACTGATTTGAGCAGCTTTTCCTTGTGCATGAAAGATGTACATCAATAACAGAACAATTGTAGGTGCGATAAGTAGTTTGTAGAACAAGGATGCACCAATAGCTTTTTTGTCTTGTCGCCAACCGCTGAACTTCAATTGCAGACCAATTGAAAAGAGCGCCATCGGAGCCACGGTACTGGCGAGCTTGTCAAACAATGGTGCAATGTGGCTGATGTCCACATAACGTGGAACTATCAATGCCAAGACGCAACCGATAAAGGCTGGAAAGGTGAGAAGTCGTTTTACCATGAACGTTCCGGTTACTTTCTCACTCCCCGCAGCTCTAACAGCGACAAGAAGGCCAAAGGTGCTGAAGATGAGAAACGACATTTGGTCGCAGATGATTCCAATGCTCAAGTATTCTTCGCCATACCATGCCATAATGAGTGGAAAACCCACAAAAGATGTATTGCCGAGTCCGCTTACAAGTTTGAGCACTGCTGTAGTCTTCTTGTCCAGTTGGGCAATGCGCGAATAAATAGTGATGAATACCCATGAACCTAGCCAGACGATAATGGGAACCATAACAGGCCATAATAGGCTTTTGTTCCATTGGATATAAGGCAGGTATTTAAAGGATACTGCCGGTAATGCAATATTGAGTAACCAAGCATTGATTCCTTTGTGGGCATTATCAGGAACAAGTTTCCTTTGAGCGAACAACATTCCTAACCCAATGCAGAGTAGGATGAGTAAGAAATTAGACATAGGTCTATCATGCTATTGTTTAGAATAGCGGGCCGAAATTACTATAGTCGGCTGCATGCTGAGAGCAATGTGTCCTGTCTCTTCACAGTGTTTCTGATTGGTTAAAAGTTTTTATAAGAAGGTGCTTGAGGAAATACATGAGACTATTAATTTGCGCACCGTTTTCAGATAGCCGTTTACTGGCGCCATGAAAGAATTGCTTAAGTCAACCATAGGTCTGTTTTTTATTTTCCTCGTGATATCGCCTTATATCATTAAGACGGCTGTGTTGGTTGATTTCTATATTCATCAGGAGGAAATCAGAGCGCAGTATTGTATAGAACGCTTTGCGGAAAATTCCTGCTGTCAAGGTCAATGTGTTCTTCAAAAAGAGTTGCAGAAGACCGAAGGTCATACAGAACATTGGCCTCAACTTCTGAAAGAGAAAATTGAAGTTGTTTATGAAGTTCAAACCATAGAACATCTTTCATTCATATATCCGGATACGCATCTAATTCATTCAACTGCGTATCAGCCTTTGATTAGCGAGGCGAGTTTGTCCTGTATTATCCATCCTCCTTGCTGCTAATCCTTTTTTAGCAGTCGTTCAAATCATTTGTTATTTAAGCATCATCACATGAAAAGAATTATCATTCTTGTGATGTGCATTATGATTTATAGCTTCACTTCCGCATGTGATGCATGTGGTTGTGCAGGAGGAGGTGATGGTTGGGGGATTATGCCCAATTACAACCGTCACTATGCGGGATTGCGATTCCAGTACCGATATTTTCATAATGCGCATCAGGATTTACATAGCATTCTTCCAAACACCGTTACCGGAACGGATCACTTTTTCCGTTCGGATGTATTGGTTCGATTCGCGCTTACAGAGCGTTGGCAGCTAACGGCAATACTTCCTTATCGCTATACGAATAGGACTGAAGAAGGCCTCAACACCATTCAAAAAGGTATAGGAGACGCCTCGTTATATCTGCAGCATCTATTAATCAAACCGGGAGAGAATAATTGGAAGCACGCACTCCAGTGGAATGTGGGCATGAAGGCACCAACCGGAAAATTTGAGTTTTCGCATGAAGTGCCCTCAACGTTGCAGAACGGAACCGGTACATGGGATTGGGTTGTGGGCATGAATTACACGCTGCGCAATGCTAGATGGGGCATCAATACCGAGGTCGCTTATCGCTTCAATGGTCACACCACCGGTGGTTATGACTGGGGCAATAGTCATTCGGAATTGCTCAAGATTTTCTATGCCAAGATGAAAGAGGAAATTACCATATTGCCTTGGTTGGGCATCTCATCGGAGTACTACGGTTCCAATCTGGAAAACATGAAGTATCAAATCCGTGCCGCCTATACGGGAGGTTACTTGCTCAATGGTTTGCTGGGTATAGATATGTATTCGCCCTCCGTAATGTTTGGTGTAGAAGCCGGACAAGCGATAGTGAATGAGTTGTCCGAAGGTTCAAGCAAACAGAAATGGCATTTCGGTGCACGTTTCATTTATTTCATCAATAAGTCAAATTAATCATTTAACAAAGAATTCGCAAAAAATGAGAAAGTCAATTATCATATCTACACTATTCACCTTAGCCACCGTTGTATTGGTTTCATGTAAAAAAGATGAGAAGGAAGAAAGTTCAAGTAAACCGGTACTTTCAGCTAATATCCATATTTCACAACCCCTACCTGATGCAATCATTCCGGCTGACTCGGTTGTCTATATGAGTGCCACAATTACAGCTGATTTTGAGATGCACGGGTATCACGCATGGCTTATCAATACCACATTGAATGATACAGTATGGAGTGTACACCCTCACACACATGGCTCTACCATGGTACTCTCTGATCAGTGGGTAAATCAAGTTACAGAAGACAGTGATATGCTATTTAAGATTACTGCAGCACTTGACCATGATGGTACAACTGCAACAAAATCCGTTGCATTTAAGTGTTTGGCGAATTGATTAAATCCGGATAAATAGACCATAAAAAAAGCGGCCATTTACGGCCGCTTTTTTTATGGAATCTGGCGTGATTATAAGCATTCATTAGCGAGGTTGGCAAGTTCACTTCGCTCGCCTTTTTCCAAGGTGACATGGCAATACAAATCTTGGCCTTTCAGGCGTTCAATCACATAGGACATGCCGTTCGATTGTTCATCGAGATACGGTGTATCAATTTGGCGTACATCGCCAGTTAGAATGACTTTGGTGTTTTCACCTGCACGCGTGATAATGGTTTTCACCTCATGGGGTGTGAGGTTTTGAGCTTCATCCACAATGAAAATGCAGTTGGATAAACTTCTTCCGCGAATGAAGGCTAAGGGACAAATCGTGATTTTTCCTTGTGCCATCATTTCATCGATAGCCTTTCTCTTTTTTTCATTTTCACCAAATTGATTTTTGATGAAATTGAGGTTGTCCCAAAGCGGCTGCATATATGGGTTTACTTTTTCCTCGGCATCGCCCGGTAAGAAACCGATTTCCTTATTGCTCAGCGGAACGATAGGGCGGGCAAGAATGATTTGATCATATTGATTTTTCATCTCAAGCGAACCGGCCAGTGCTAGCAATGTTTTACCTGTTCCTGCCACCCCGCAGATAGTTACGAGTTTCACATCCGGATTGAGAATAGCGTGCAAGGCAAAAGCTTGTTCGGCATTCTTGGGTTTGATGCCATAGGCATATACTTTATCTACACGTTCGAGCTCTTGTCCTCGCTGGCTGTAATAAGCCAGGGCAGAGGAAGAACAATTTTTGAGAATATAAAAATGATTGTTCTGTTTTTCTTTACCTAATACATCAACGTCTATTGAGCGACCATCTTGGTAAAGCTTTCGGATAACATCTGATTCGAGTCCTTCAATTGTAGTGCGTCCGCTATACATCATTTGAAGCTCTTTTACCTTACCGGTTTTGTAATCTTCGGCCGGCAGGTCTAGTGCTTTTGCTTTAAGTCTTAAGTTGATGTCTTTCGTAACCAGTACAACCTTGGCTGATTTCTCTTGGCGTTGGAGTAGCAATGCCGCATTGAGAATTTTATGGTCGTTTTTTCGCGCGTCAAAAATGATTTCTGCATTGTTCGGCATTTCATCAACCGTGTTCAGAATGATTTTGAGGCTTCCTCCGGCACCGTTGTCAAGCGGAATCCATTCTTGTAATGTGTGCTCTTCAGATAAACGGTCAATGATTCGGATGCATTCCCGAGCTTCGAAATTCTTGATTTCATTTCCAACTTTGAACTTGTCGAGCTCTTCCAATACGGTAATGGGTATTGCAACACGATTGTCTTCAAAACTGTTGATGCAATTGTGGTCATGCAACAGTACCGATGTGTCTAAAACGTAAATTTTGTCTTGCTGTGTTTTCTTTTTTTGAGTTGATGTGATGTTAGGACTTTTATCCAGCTTAGCGCGAGATTTGGTTGATTGCTTCTTTGCTACGAGAGCGGTAGCCGGTGATTTTTTTCGTGCCGTAGACATAAACTTAGGACTTGTTTTTAGGTAATACAATCTTCGTTTCACCGTGCGCTCACAGCTCGTTTGCAATGAATCTGCGCTCGGGTTTTACTAATGTATCCTAATCACATCTTGTTACACCGGTGGTAACGACTTAGTTATGAACCAATCATTCGTGAATATGTGCGGTTATTTATTTCTGTATCAATAAATAATGGGGGCACAATGCCATAGGTAGGGCATTGTGTTGATTACTTGAGGTAGGTTTCTCTAAAATGAACTTGATAAGACAAGACTATCTATAGCTGTAGTCGTATTGCCATGTTCGCTCCACTTTGCCGGTACCGTTGTAATGTTGATGGAGGAGCAACAAACCATTGGGCCCATGGATGTATGTGAGCGATTGAGGATCGGGCTGAATGGTTGCCGGATATTCTTTGGAGGCTTTCATCACAAGTTGCCCATCCTCATCATACCATTGTTCGGCTCTGATGAGAATTCCGGAGTTATTGTATGTATAGGTTTCTTTTTTCCAGAAATTAGAGATGGTCTCAGGCAATTCACGGCTGATGATTCTTCCCTTTGAATCATGTTGAAGAATGAACTCCATCGGTTCCCAGTCATTGAAGGTGGTTTTAACTGTATGTCTTACCAGCTTCATTTGAGTGTCGTATTCGTAGTCGTATTCTGCCATTTTACGGCCCCTAGCAAAGAACTCTGTATAATGAACCGGCAGACCTGCTTCATTAAAAATGGCTTTTCCTAACACCGTGGTATCTACTTGGCCATTTCTGTTGCGAATTTCTCTCGTTTGTTGTTCCCATACCTTATTCTTGGCGTATAGCGAAGAGTAATCCAGAAGTTTGATGTCTTGACCGAAAGAGGTGCCACAAACACTTAGTATAGGGATAAGGAAAAAAAGCTTCTTCATATATCGGTAGTAGTTGAATGAATCTTTTTACGTTTGGTGGATGAAAAAAGTTTGGCCTCAGTTTATTTTCTTGTTATTCATCTCGTTGGGAAGTACGGCTCAAGATGCTTATATGGAATCGATTCTCTCCTATAGAGATAGTGTGGATAGGGCATGGCGCAATCCTGAAATCACTGTTTTGATGGAGGAAGACTTTAAGAACTTTAAAGGGTTGGAATATTTTCCGGTTGATACCATTTATCTCGTGAGGGCGAAGTTTACTAAGCTGGAGAACACATCCGTGGTACGATTGAAAACAACAGGAGCGCGTTTGCCACAATATCGTCCATATGGAACATTGAAATTTACATTACATGGCAAGGAAAACGTTCTCACACTATATCAATATGCGGACCCATCACGTCCTGAATTGAAGTATCACTTGTTATTGGCATTCCAGGATGCAACGAACGGAGAGCAAACTTATATAGGAGGTCGTTACCTCGATTATGACGTGCGTGAAATAGGAGATGAAGTAATCATTGATTTCAACAGAGCATACAATCCTTATTGTGCTTATAACTATAAATACAGTTGTGTAATACCTCCGGCTGAAAACCGTTTGGATATACCAATTGAAGCAGGTGCGAAGAAGTTTCATGATTGAAGCTTCGGCTTCCTTCTTCTTCTATAAGCATAATAATGTAACACAGTCTCAAGCGCTTTCTTCATTGCCTTATTGATGGGATAAAACTCCATTAAGGTGTGATCGATACCGGTCAATCGTGTGTAGTACGCACTGAATACCGGAATATACTGACCTTGCTTGAGTGCTTCTACTGTTTTGAGATAGTTTTCGTTTTGTGACTCTTTGATGAGTTTACATGTTACCAATTCTTTTCGACCTTCTTTATTGATGCGTGCGGCATACCCAAAGAGACGACAGATTAATCCGCGATTTGGGTATTCATTACACATACCTCCGAAGTTGGTAATATGTGGACTAAATAGATAACAAAACGAATCCTTTTTGTTGTCCAATTCTTCCAGTACTTGCTCTGCCCTCCCTTCATCAAAGAGCTGAAGTGCCAAAGGAAGAAATTCCAAAGGTGTGCATTCTATGTCCGGCTTTTTGCAGCATTCACCGCAACCACTTATACAATATAGCTTGCTCTCTTTCTGAAATTGAGCAATCTCTTTATTCAATTGCTCATAAACTTTTTTTACTGCCTTTACTTTCTCCGGTAAAGTCTTCATCTGTCGTTCTATTAATTGTGTAATCAATTCAAAATCATTATTGTACCTGTCTTTTGCCACCTTTTTTTGAAGCCCACCAATGGAACCCACCAAGCGTGTGGGTAAATCATGTTCACCACATTGTTTTTGTTACTTCAAGAAAAAGGGGTTAAGAATCGAGTTGGCGCACAATGATTTTATCGATGCGTGCACCATCCATGTCCACTACTTCAAATTCGAAGTTGAGCCATGTCATTTTATCTCCTGCTTTAGGAATGCTGTTGAGTTGGTGAAGTATTAACCCTGCCACCGTATTGTTTACATATTCAGCAGCGAGCTCTTCCAACTCAAAATGGTTAAGGAAATCATAGAATGGATATTGACCATCCACAAGGTAGGAGCCGTCATCGCGCTTGATCATCTGGAATTCGTCCTGATAGAATTCAGAAACATCCCCAACGAGTGATTCCAGGATATCATTCATGGTAACGATACCTTGAATAGTGCCATATTCATCCGTCACAATACCATAATGTACTTTCGTTTCTTTGAAGTAGGTAAGTGCATCATAGGCAAGGGCAGAGCTGGACAAATATTGAGGTGTGCGGATGATTTTTTTTAGATGGAAATCCGGTTTGTCGATGTGTTCAAATAAATCTTTGAGTAGGACAATACCGATGACGTTGTCCTTTTCTTCTTCAAAGACGGGATAAACAGAATGCAGTTCACGAATCACTTCTGCGCGAACTTCATCACGTGATGCATGCACATCAAGAAATACGACTTCAGAACGGTAGGTCATTAAAGAACCGACTCTTCTGTCGCCAAGTGTAAAGACGCGCTCAACGATATCCTGTTCAATAACTTGTACTTCACCGTCTTCGGTTCCTTCTTGTACGATGGCTTTGATTTCCTCCTCGGTTACTTTGTTATCAGCGGATGGTTTTATGCGTAGCAGTTTCAGCAAAATCTCTGTGCTGAAGGTCAAAAACCATACGAAAGGCGCTGTTATCACGGAAATGATTTGCATGGGCCGTGCCACGAGCTTCGCTATTCCCTCAGGATTGTTGAGCCCTATGCGCTTAGGAACAAGTTCACCGAGTAGCAATGAGAAGTATGTGATACAAACCAAAACAATGATTACGGCAAGAGAATTGGCATACGCTGCAATGCCCGGAAATTGCATGAACCAGCCACGCAAATCTTCCGTGAGATTTTCTCCTGAATAGATACCCGTAAGAATACCAATCAGGGTTATACCAATCTGAACTGTAGATAAAAACTTGTTTGGAGAGTTAGCTAGGTTCAGAGCGGTCTTTGCACTTTCGCTGCCGCGCTTCGCCTCGCTTTCAAGTCGCGATTTTCTGGCTGATACCAATGCAATTTCAGACATGGAAAAAATCCCATTGACCAAAATGAGTATCAGAATTATGACTATCTCCATTTAATAAAAAGAACGCGCAAAAATCGCAAAATTGAACTGTCGTAACACATTAATCTTTTGGATTAGTGAAGATTGGGGGCAATTTCTTAAAACATCGGTTTGTTGATAATGGATGCTGAATTGGCATAACGTGCTGTTTGACAATTCTACTTTTGAAATTTGGCAAATCGTGGCTTCGGCATAGAAATTTTGTTGCGCATTGCGCGTTGAAGTCCATTCATAGGAGGATAAATAGGAGTGGCTAAGAACACAATTAAAAAACTGGCAGACGAGGAAATTGCAGCTTCGAAGGCGGAGGAAAAAGCTTCTAAGAACAAGAAGTCTTCAGCGTCATCGGGCGATGGCAAGATCAATAAAATAATGGCATTGTCAAATGAACCACGCGTCAAGAAGATTTTCGGAATCTTCTTGTTGCTATTCAGTCTGTTCGTTTTTTTGAGCTGTGTTTCATACATCTTCAATGGACAGAATGACTATCGTCTCATTCAAAGTCCACAGGAGGTGGAGAATTTCTCTCAGAATGAGCCCTACAAAAACTGGATGGGTAAAATCGGAGCCCATGTCGCATGGTTCTTCATGAATAAATATGTGGGAATCGGAGCATTGTTCATCCCGTTTATCCTCTTTCTAGTAGGAGTTCGCATTTGGCTCAAGCGTGATTTATTGCCTTTCTGGAAATCCCTACGTTTATCCGTGTTGGGGATGTTGTTCCTCCCGTTGTTGATTGGTTTCATTTTTCATAATCGTGTAGATGGCTTTGAGCGCACCATTGAGATTACATGTAATCAAAATCTAGTAGGCGGCTATGGTCATTTTGCCACCGAATGGTGTACTTATACTTTGGGCTGGTCCGGAACACTGCTGCTGGTGGTTTTTGTCATCGGAGCATTCCTCATTTTCAACTTCAATCACGCACTTGAAGCAGCTTGGGCTCGTTTGGCAGAGTGGTGGAAGAACCGTGCAAAAGCCATTCAACCCGATGAAGAAGAGCTTGCTGAAAGTGAAGCCCTAGTCAATCAAGTTAAAAACGAGAATCAATTTGTTCCGCCTGTTCAATCTCAGCCGGTAAGAAATGAGCCCGTTGCGCTTGTTGAAGAGGAAGAGGAGGAAGAGGAAATTCCGATGGACGAATTGCCTGAGCTAGAACTCAAAGTGGCTGAGGAAGAACAAACACCTCAACCTGAGCAGTCACAGGTGCAACCTGAAGTTCCGATAATGGAACAAATGAAGGAAGAAGAACTGGCCACGATGGATTTTGAGCTGGATACTCAGCCTTCCCCATCGGCACCGTCACCTTCACCTGCTCATGATATTCTTGTCTCGGAGGACGCAGATTTCTCTGTTGAGATAGAGCAAGGTGAAGACGAATTGTCCGAAGAAGACATTAAACGCAAGATGGAGGAGTTGGGCCCATTTGATCCCAGACGTGACTTGTCACGTTATCAATGGCCAACGCTTGATTTGCTCAAACCGCATGGTGGCCAGGGGCCTCAAATCAATAAGGAAGAGCTAGAGGCCAACAAGAATAAGATTGTGGAAACCCTCAATCATTACAAGATTGAGATTGCCAAGATTAAAGCGAGCATCGGCCCGACAGTTACCCTCTATGAAATTGTCCCGGCTCCTGGGGTACGCATCTCCAAGATTAAAAACCTCGAGGATGATATAGCACTGAGCCTTGCTGCTCTGGGCATCCGCATCATTGCTCCTATACCGGGCAAAGGAACAATCGGTATTGAAGTACCGAACTCCAAACCCGACATCGTGAGCATGCGTTCATTGATTGCTTCGGAGAAATTCCAGAACGCTGATATGGAGCTTCCGGTGGTTTTGGGTAAAACCATCTCCAACGAAAATTTTGTAGTCGATCTTGCCAAGATGCCGCACTTGCTCATGGCAGGTGCTACCGGTCAAGGTAAGTCTGTTGGGCTAAATGCAATCTTGGTTTCGTTGCTTTATAAAAAGCATCCAGCCGAAATCAAATTCGTTTTGGTAGACCCGAAAAAAGTGGAGCTGACTCTCTTCAATAAGATTGAGCGTCACTTCCTAGCAAAGCTCCCCAACGAAGAAGATGCTATTATAACCGATGTACAAAAGGTGGTGAAGACACTCACTTCGCTTTGCGCGGAGATGGATACGAGATACGAGTTGCTCAAATCAGCTGGTTGTCGCAATATCAAGGAGTACAACGCCAAATTCATATCACGCAGACTAAATCCGGAAAATGGTCACCGCTATTTGCCATACATAGTATTGGTGGTGGATGAATTTGCGGATTTGATAATGACAGCCGGTAGGGAAGTGGAAACACCTATTGCGCGTCTTGCTCAGCTGGCTCGTGCTATCGGTATCCACTTGATTATCGCAACCCAGCGCCCATCGGTGAACATTATCACAGGTACAATCAAGGCCAACTTCCCTGCACGTATCGCGTTCCGGGTGACTTCCAAGATAGACTCTCGCACAATCCTAGATGCCGGAGGTGCAGACCAGTTGATTGGACGAGGAGATATGCTCTATTCTACTGGTAACGATATCATCCGTTTGCAATGCGGATTTGTGGATACTCCGGAGGTGGAGGCCATTACTGATTTCATCGGCATGCAGCAAGCCTATCCTACTGCATTCTTATTACCTGAAGTGGTTGATGAGAATAGTATGGAAATAGGTGGTAATATTGCAGACGAAGACAGAGACGATTTGTTCTATGAAGCAGCCCGTATTGTGGTGATGACACAACAAGGAAGCGCTTCATTGCTTCAAAGAAAGCTCAAGCTAGGATATAACCGTGCCGGCCGATTGATTGACCAATTGGAAGCTGCCGGGATCATTGGTCCTTTTGAAGGCAGCAAGGCAAGAAAGGTTTTAATCCCGGATGAGATGGCTTTGGAACAGTTCTTGACAAGCAATTCGTCCAACAGTCCATTCTAACAAAAAACAGGAAAATGAAAAATTATGCATTAACCCTTGCCATCGCTTTGATGGGAATGGTATTTAGTGCTCAGGCACAGACATCAAAAGAAGTGTTGGATAAGCTTTCAGCCAAGGCCAAGACATTCAAATCCATCACTGCTGATTTCACCACTACTCTCAATAACCAGAAGGCGGGAGTAAATCATAGCACCAATGGCTCTATCAAAGTAAAAGGTTCCAAGTATTATGTGAACATGGGCGATTACCAGATTTGGTGTGATGGCAAGACGGTATGGAACTACAGCAAAGTTGATAATTCAGTTACCATTGATGATTTGGCGGATGTTAAGGACGGTGGATTTGATCCGGCTGAGATGTTTACCATTTGGGAGAAGAACTTTAAACACATGATGAAAGATCCCAATGCCACTGTTGATGGTGTTCCGGTTTACCAAATCAACTTGAACCCCAATGACCCCAAGAATAAATCCTACCATACCATCACACTCAATATAGATAAGGCAAAGATGGAGGTCTCTAAGGTAGAAGTGAAAACAAGGGAGAACGCCATCATTACTTATAAGATTAAGAACTTCAAGACGAACAACGAATTGCCCGATTCAGATTTCACTTTTGATAAATCGAAGTTTCCGGGAGTTGAAGTTGTAGATAATAGACTGTAATTATCCATTAGAGGATACTTGACAAAAGCCCTTTCCGCGAGAAAGAGCTTTTTTAGTATCCAATTACTTGCATCGACTCAAGGATTGCGACTCATTTAGTAATAGTGTCTTGTACTGTAGATATACTCGATTGTCGTCTAGCCATCAGACCGCCTCGTTTATAGTTCGCATTTATGGCTGTACCTATTTCAAAAGCCAATTTAAATATGCGAGATGGGGGGTAAAAAAAGAGCCACTGTGCAACACAGTGGCTCCTCTTTTTATTCTTAGAGAAATTGCTCTCGTTTATTCAGCAACAACTTCAAATTTCACAACAGCAGTAACTTCTTTGTGTAATTTGATTTTTGCTTCGTAAGCACCCAAAGATTTGATGTGCTCTTCAGCGATGCTGATGCTCTTACGGTCGATTGTGTAACCGGCTTTAGCAAGTGCTTCAGAAACTTGGATGGTGTTAACTGAACCGAAGATTTTTCCGGTTTCAGAAGCTTTAGTACCAATTTTCACTTCCAATGCTGCCAATTTCTCAGCCAAAGCTTGAGCTTCAGCAAGGATTTTACTTTCCTTGTGAGCGCGTTGCTTGAGGTTTTCAGCGAGCATTTTTTTTGCACTTTCAGTAGCAACTATAGCATATCCACGAGGGATGAGGTAATTGCGAGCGTAACCTGGTTTTACGTTAACGACTTCGTCTTTAGCGCCCAGCTTTTCGATATTTGATTTAAGAATTACTTCCATGATACTTGCCCTCCGTGGTTATTATTTCAACATATCGGCTACATATGGCATCAAAGCGAGGTGACGAGCTTTTTTCACAGCTTGAGCCACTTTGCGTTGATACTTCAATGAAGTTCCGGTGATTCTGCGTGGGAGCAATTTACCTTGCTCGTTACAAAGCTTCAACAAGAAGTCTGCGTCTTTGTAGTCCACATATTTAATTCCGTATTTCTTGAAACGGCAATATTTCAATTGCTTTGTTTCGATATCTATCGGATTCAGATAACGTATTTCGTCACTCATTTTCTAAGTTTTTTAAACGTGTTTGAATGGGTTTCTGATTATGCTTCAGCTTTAGACTCAGAGGATTTTTTCTCTTTTGCCTTGTTTCTGCGGCTTTCAGCATATTGGATATGGAATTTATCCATTTTGGTAGTGAGGAAACGCAAAATGCGTTCGTCCCTGCGAAACTCGGTTTCGAAAGGAGCGATAACATCACCAGTCGCTTCGAATTCAAACAGTTGGTAGAAACCAGTCGTTTTTTTCTGAATAGGATACGCCAATTTTCTCAAGCCCCAGTTTTCTTCGTGCTTGATTTTAGCGCCTTTACTCTTCAAAAACTTCTTGAACTTTTCTACTGTTTCCGCTGCTTGTTCTTCAGACAGCACGGGAGTCATGATGAAAACAGTCTCGTAACGGTTCATTGAAATTGAATTATTTATGTTTTTAAAAAATTGGAGCGCGAAATTACGCACACTTTCCTTTTATCCAAACACTTTGGTTGATTTTCCAAGAAAAAAATCCCGGAGGCCTCTTTTCAGAGGCTAATTTTACCGCCCCCCAACGCAATATTACAGCGTTGCGTTCATTTAGTTAATGTTCTAAAAAACAATTCTCCGGATATGTCAATGAGATTTTTGGCTAGCGCGGGATTTTGCTTGCTCGTTGTAGCGGCAATCCTTATTATATGTGTCTTGCTCTTTAATAAATGGTTGAAATACAAAGAACGCTCCATGGCATTTGTCCTCAAGCAGGATAATAATAAGGCGCTGGCTTCTCTGCGCATTACGGCTTATGAACGCATCACCATTATGTTGGAGCGCATCACACCACAAGCGCTGGTGATGCGCATCAGTCCCACCGCAGCTACGGCAGGTAATCTGCAAATGCAGCTCATGAAGGCCATCCGTGAAGAATTTGAGCACAATGTATCCCTCCAAATTTATGTGAGCCAGGATTGTTGGAATAAAGTCGTTAAGGCAAAGGAGGATGTGTCCGAACTCATAAAGGTAGCGTTCACCAAAGTAAATGCCGACAGCCCGGCTATGGAACTCAGCAGGGCCATATTATTTCTGGAGCAGGAGGTTGGAAATCCTTCTATTCAGCAAGCATTATTGGCCATACGCCATGAAATGGCACACCATTTTTAGGGTGAGTGCTTTCATAAAAACTCATGTAAACCCCATGGCAAGCGCCTTAGTGTGAATTGTACACTTCAGAAGGATTGCTAAAAGCGCAAATACAAAACATGAGTTTTCCGTTATCTTTGCGCCCTCGGTATCAATATACATACCCGAAACTATTTTAAAAGAAACATGACTCATTTAGGTAAAAAGTCTGAGGCAGCCAATTTAGATTACCTTGGATTGAATCACGTAGCAACGGCCTACTGGAATCTGCATCCAGCAGAACTCATTGAAGAAACGTTACTCTTAGGACAAGGCGTTCTGACTAACACCGGAGCCCTCGCCATTGACACTGGTGAATTCACCGGTCGCTCTCCAAAGGACAAGTTTATCGTAAAGGATGAAGTAACTGAAAACACCGTATGGTGGGAGGGTCAGTTCAACCACGCATTCAGCCCTGAAAAGTTTGATGCGTTGCATGCTCGAATAGCAGCTTACCTTACTGGTAAAGATGTTTATGTGCGCGATGTGTTTGCATGTGCAGATCCACGCTATAAGATGTCTGTTCGAGTTGTTACAGAGCTGCCATGGAGCAATTTGTTTGCCTACAACATGTTCATCCGCCCAACGGATGAAGAGTTGAAGAGCTTCAATCCTGAGTGGAACGTGATTTGTGCTCCTGGCTTTATGGCTATCCCTGAAATTGATGGTACTCGCCAGCACAACTTCGCTATCATTAACTTCAAGAAAAAAATTGCCATCATCGGTGGTACGGGATATACCGGTGAAATCAAGAAAGGTATCTTCACCGTATTGAACTATGTATTGCCTCAGGATAAAGGAGTATTGAGCATGCACTGCTCTGCCAACGTTGGTGAGAAAGGTGACACAGCTGTATTCTTTGGTTTGAGCGGTACTGGTAAAACCACTCTTTCATCTGATCCAAACCGTAAACTGATTGGTGATGATGAGCATGGCTGGGCGGATACTACAGTCTTCAATTTTGAAGGAGGCTGTTATGCAAAAACCATTGACTTAAGTCGTGAGAAAGAGCCTCAGATTTATGACGCTATTAAGTTCGGAGCCATTTTGGAAAACATCGGTTTCCAAGAAGATGGTGTAACTCCTGACTATAGCAATTCTGATAAGACAGAGAACACCCGTGTGAGCTATCCGCTTACTCACATTGATAATACAATGAATCCTTCAGTTGGAGGTATTCCAAAGAACATCTTCTTCCTTACTTGTGATGCCTTTGGTGTATTGCCTCCAATCAGCAAGCTGAACAAAGGTCAGGCGATGTATCAGTTCATCAGTGGATATACAGCGAAGGTGGCTGGAACAGAGGCTGGTGTTACTGAACCGACAACTACTTTCAGTGCTTGCTTCGGAGCTCCATTCTTACCTCTTCATCCTGCAAAGTATGCGGAGATGCTTGGTAAAAAGATGGAAGAAAGCGGTGCTAAAGTGTGGTTGATCAACACAGGATGGAGTGGTGGTGCTTATGGTCAAGGCGAGCGTATGAAATTGAAATACACTCGTGCAATGATTACCGCTGCTTTGGAAGGCAAGTTGGACGATGTGGCATATGAAACTCATGAAGTGTTTGGTTTGGCCATGCCGACTAGCTGCCCGGATGTTCCTGCTGAATTGCTAAATCCACGCAACACTTGGAGTGATAAAGCTGCATATGATGCAAAAGCAAATGAACTTGCTGAGAAGTTCATTCAGAATTTTGAGAAGTTCAAGGCTTATGCTAGCGATGAGATTCTAGCAGCGGCACCTAAAGTGCTGAGCAAAATCTAAGAGGATGCGAACTTTAAATAAATAAAAAACCCGGATGAATTCATCCGGGTTTTTCTTTTGGTTTGGCCCTCCAATAAAGGCTTTACCGGTGTATTTATTTTTGATTAAGGAAAAACATTGAAAGAGCCGCTGAAGAATTTTTGCTCAGCGCGGTTATTGGTCACTACAGCAGTCCACTTGTATTCTCCGTGTGCCATAGAGCCATCTTTTAATTTGCCATCCCATCCTTTGGCAGCATTGGTTGTCTGATATACCTGCTGGTTATTTTGATCATAGATGGTCAAGATGAAGTTCAAGTCTTTTAGTTTCAGACCGGTAGGCATAAAGGTTTCTTTGTCAGGATAAAAGCTCGTGGGAGCACCAATGTTAAGGTCGGTATTAACGCTAATTTGTTTGATTACTTCGTCTTTGCATCCGTATTCGTTGCTCACGATGAGCACTACACTCTCTTTACCGTTGTGAGCTGGTTTAATGGGGTTCACCTGATTGGTTACAGTGCCATCGGCAAACTTCCATTCATATTGGTTGGCATTGCTGGAAGTGTTCACTATTTGTACAGTCACCTTTTCCGGAGATTCAGCTAGGAAATTCCATCCGAAGTTAGCATCCGGTGCGGGGAAGATGGTGATCATGTCATTCATCACCACGGTGCGAATTTGACCGTCATTAGATGTTACAGAAAGCGAAACATCGTATTTGCCAGGTTTGGTGAATTTGTGTTTTGGGTTGGCTTCATTACTGAAACGGCCGTCACCAAAGTTCCACAGATAGCTGCCGGAGCTTGGGCCATTGGTGGCTTTGAATTCAATTTCATCCCCAGCACAGCCTTGTCGCGTGCTACTTTCAAAAGCGAGTACGTTTTTATTGTTTTCTACAATTTCAGAAACAAGATTGTCTTTGCCGGAATTTAAATCAGATACAGAATAGCCTTCGGAAGAAGCGTGGTTTTTAGCCAGAACTGCGGTACTGGATTTGGTCGGTACTAATGGTTGAATAGGAAGCGTTTCCTCTTCAAAGTTCTGGGCATAGTTCAGAACGATGGAGCTAGTACCTGTACGTACATTGTCGATAGATGATTGCTCGAAGCGTTTAGAGGTGTGATTTACCAATAATGCAGAAGCACCATTGTATTTGTAGTTATAGAGACCATAGCCGAGAGCTCCACTAACTAAGCAGGTAGCAGCTAATGCCACAATCCAAGGGGAATTGCTTTTGGCGCGATTAGCCATTTTTCTTTCAATACCATACCAACTTTTGATGTCGTATGGTGCTTCATAATCGGCCATCTTTTCTTTTAAGATACTCTCAAATTGTGTCAATCTGTTGCTCATGCTTGTTACCGAGGGCTTTTGATAAGAGTTTCTTCATGTTCTTGCGGGCTTTGGCATAATTGCTCTTGGATGTTCCAATGCTTATTTCCAAAGCTTCCGCTATTTCTTGATGTGAGTAATTTTCGAATACATATAAGTTAAACACAGTTCTGTAAGCCGGAGATAATTGTTGCATAGCTTCAATTATCTGTTCTTGAGTGATGTTATAGATTTCACTTACATCTTCGTCCGTCTCATCCTCTGGTTCATCTTCATAATTTTCTAAAGTGACACCGTCTTCATAGAGCACTACATCACGCTTCATTCGCCTGAATCGGTCAATACATAAATTGACAATGATTCTACGCATCCAGCCTTCAAATGAACCTACACCGGTGTATTTGTCGAGGCTGTGGAATACTTTGATAAAACCATCCTGAACAATGTCCATGGCTTGGTCATTATCACGGGTGTAGCGCATGCAAATGGCTTTCATCTTTCCATAAAACATTTTATGGATCGCTTGTTGCGAACGCCTGTCTCCTTTCAGACAGCCATCGATGAGCGCTTGTAGTTGCTTGCTTTCTGCCACTAAAGTTGATTTAAAGACGAGAAATTATTTGGTGGGTTGCCCAAACAAATATAAACAAACTGCTTTTGTTGATGTGGATAATGACTCTTTCCGGGGCGTAGGTGTGGCCGTATGTAAATTTGCAACCGAATTTTTTATGCAATGAGCAAACGGGTCGTAGTAGGTCTCTCCGGTGGGGTGGACTCCAGCGTAGCAGCACATTTGTTGTTGGAACAAGGATATGAGGTGATAGGAATTTTCATGCGCAACTGGCATGATGAGTCTGTTACTATCAATAATGAATGTCCTTGGATTGACGATAGCAATGATGCTATGTTGGCTGCTGAATGGTTGGGGATTCCGTTTCATGTCTTGGACATGAGTGCCCAATACAAAACCCGTATCGTTGACTACATGTTTGCCGAATACGAGGCAGGGCGTACTCCTAATCCGGATGTGCTCTGCAATCGTGAAATCAAGTTCGATCTATTTCTTGAGGCAGCTTTGCAGCTCAAGGCTGATTTTGTAGCCACCGGACATTATTGTCAAAAGGATTCATTTATCAATGAACAAGGCGAAACCATTTACCGCTTATTGGCCGGTGCTGACCCTAATAAAGACCAGAGTTACTTCTTGTGTCAATTGCGTCAATCTCAGTTGGCTAAAGCCCTTTTTCCGATAGGTCATTTGCAAAAATCTCAGGTAAGGGAAATTGCTAAAGAGATTGGATTGCCCAATGCAGCCAAAAAGGATTCTCAAGGATTGTGCTTTATCGGTAAAGTGAAACTTCCCGTTTTTTTACAACAGCAACTTAAACCGAAGAAAGGGAAGATTGTGGAAGTTCCATTGGAAAATCATGGGCTTGAAATTCCGGCTTTTCCCCAACAGGATGATGAAGAATCTTTGGCAATTGCCACGGCTCCTTTTGATTTCGAAACTACCCACCCCAAAGTTATTGGGGAGCACAACGGTGCACATTTTTATACCATTGGTCAAAGACGAGGCTTGGGCGTTGGTGGTAAACAGGAACCGCTATTTATAGTGGACACGGACGCGCGAACCAACACGGTTTATACAGCTCAAGGCGAAAACCACCCGGCCTTGTTGAGACGAGGTCTCAGTGTGAACAATCAGGATGTGCATTGGATTCGCACTGATCTTGCACTCAAGGTGGGAGAATCGGCTACTTTTATGGTGCGAATCAGATACCGACAACCCTTGTTTGAGTGTCGACTGTATCAACGTGACAACAGCCTTTACTGTGTATTTACCGAGCCACAGAAGAGTGTTGCCAGAGGTCAGTTCATTGCCTGGTATAAAGACAATGAACTGATTGGCAGTGGTGTAATTTCTTAGAAAGTATTATCGCAACAAGAAGATATTTCCAGAGCGTTCTCCTAGTTCGCCATTTATGGTCTCATACACCAAATGAAAGGTGTACACACCATCTCTGGCAAAGTATTCTCCACCGTTGACTTCACCTTTCCAAACCGGGTTAAGGTCGTGAGAGGTGAAAATGGCATCTCCCCAACGATTATAGATTCGTAAGGTGAGTTTTAAAACATTATAGGTGGTTATTTGCCATACTTCATTGATACCGTCATTGTCAGGGGTGAATGAATTTGGAATATAGATGGCATATGTACAATCTTGGAAGTATGCACGTGCAGAGTCTGTGGCGCTACCGCATTCATTACTAGCAATGACCCAATAGGTACCGAAATCCGAAACTTCAATCATTGGAGTAGTTTCTCCGGTACTCCACAAATAGGTTGTGTTTACAAGATTTTCGGCATTGATTGTTACGGTGCCATCCAAACAGCCAATCACTTGATCAGGAAGGTTGGCAATCGGGCGCGGCTTAATCTGCACATTGATGGTATCAGAAGCCACGCAAGAACCAACATGGACTGTAACGTGGTATGTTCCTGCTCTGCTCACCTGAATGGAGTTGGTAAACGCACCGGTACTCCATTGACCATTTACAGGAATAGTGAGTGAAGCCAGGGTTCCGTCACAGATAGCAATATCAGGTCCCAGATTTACGATGGGCATTTGTACCAATACAACTGTGGTGGATACGGTGTTTTGACATCCATTATGAGTTACGGTAGCTGTGTAAATACCGGGGGCACTCACGGTGGTGGTAGGGCCAGATGTTCCGTTGGACCACTGCACCTGATTCCAGTTGCTACCGGCATTGAGCGTTACAGATTTGTTTGGACACAAATCCACCGTTGATGGCAGATAAGGGTTGGGCAACGGAATTTCAATCACTTGGGTTTGATCAGAATGTGTACAGCCCATTGGAGAAGTAACCGTCAAGGTATATACACCAGGCTGATTTACTTCCAAAGTCGGAGAGGTGTGTGTGCCAAAACCGGGAACGTTGGATGACCATAGGAGTGAAGGAGCAGTGCCGGTAACAGTGGCATTCAAAGTAACACTTTCGCCATAGCAGTATTGAGCTGTAGCGGGCAAATCCACACTATGGAATAGTTCAGTTGTTACCACAACTTCATCGGTGGCGGTAAGACCACAGTTATCTGTAAATGTTACCGTATAAGTTGTTGTTTGGTAAGGGGCCACAGTCGGAGTGGCAGTATTGGCGCCCGTAACACCGGTGGATGGTGACCAAGAGTACGTTCCTGGTGCGCCATTTGCAGTGGTTCCTGTAGCATTTAACATGGTGGGAGTTCCTGGGCAAATAATTTCAGGATCATCCACTGCCGTTACACTTGGTGGGGCAAAGAATGTGAATGTCATTTGAGCACTGGATGAACAACCATTTGCATCCGTACCTACAACAGTATAAGTGAAATTGTTAGATGGTGGAGTAGCATTGGGTGTAGCCGAGTTTGGGTTGCTCAAACCGGTGGTCGGTGTCCAACTGTAGGACACGCCTCCTGAAGCCTGAAGTTGTGTAGTGGACCCGCTACATACTGTTAAGTCATTGCCAGCACTAATAACGGGTAGGTTATATACGTTGATAGTCTTTGTATTGGAAGCCGGACATGAGCCGGTTACTTCATACGTAATGGTATGCGCACCTATACCTGCTGTGGCAGGAGTAAACATGCCGGAGGAAGTAATACCCGGACCGCTCCAAGTTCCACCGGCTACGGCACTGGTGAATTGGTACGGATCACCATCAATACAAAAACCGTCAGGAGAGTTGATGGCGAGGATGGGAAGATCTTGGACGTTTATCACAATGGTTGCAGCCCCGAAACAAGGGTCATTTGGTTGGAAGGTAATAGTGTGGCTTCCCAATCCTGCAACTTGAGGATCAAAGGTGCCAGCCGTTGCGTTGGTAATACCCAGGCCACTCCATGTTCCTGCAGAAGGAGTGGCTGAGAGTGTAATAGGAGCACCCGATACACAAACAGCAGGTGGAGTATTGATTACCGCTGGATCGGTTGGTGTGACTTCAAATAATTCAGTGTCAAAAGCACTTTCACCAAAGCAAGCCACAACATCTGAACAAGTGCTTGTGATTCCCAAATTAAACTCAACATCTTGCCATGGTATAACGTTATTGTTCAAGTCTTTTAGCTCAGTGAGTTCAATGTTAAGTGAACTGGTAGAGTTCGGGATAAGCAATGGAGGTTCACTTGTCCATTGGTAACCAAAAGAGCAGTTAATATTGGTTTGAGGAGGTGCCGCTATAGAGTAACCGGCAGCAAGGTTAGATGAGCAAGAGACTGTTGCAATGGGAGAGTTAAAGCCGGTAGGAGATTGATAAGTGATGGTTTGCGGCTCACCACAAATAGTAGTACCGGTGAACGACAAAGAACCCGCAGTCATGTAGCCTTGGTCTGCACCCGTGCAATCCCAGATTTCTACGCGCCATCCACTGGCAGTTGCATCGCATCCATATAATGGAGACCAGTTAATGGGTGTTCCATTAGAGGAGCTGAAGGTGCCAGTAAGTGGAGTAGGCATCCCACAAACATTCAAATTGCCTGCAGGTTGTGTAGTAAAACACAAGTTGTTGACATTGTCTCCGCTATTACAGATAGCTGGAGTTGGGTACAAGGTGATGTTAGGGCTACCACAGGATGCCGGTCCTTTCAGGTGAAAAGCCAAATCACTCACGTAGGTATGAACAGCCGAGTAGCACACAGTGATTTGGGTCTGAGCATTAATAATCATAGGATCCGGTGGCAGGTTATAATGTGGTGGAACCTGCGGTAGAGTGACATGTCCGGTAAGTGTTATTGGCCCTTCACAATCACCCGTAATTGGATCAATTGATACTTCAGGCAAGGTTGTCATTTGTAGTACCCAAGCACGATAACAACCCACAATCACTCCGTTGCCATCGGTTATTGTTACGCGATAAGCACCTTGAGCTAAATTGTTCATGGTGGAACTTGGTAAGTTGCTGAGTGTAATGAGATTTACCCAGCTGCCGCCACTGGCTTTTGACCAAGTGAATGTCCATCCGGGAGTTCCACCAGGAGGGGTAGCCGTCAGAGAACCAAGTTGACCGGGTTGATAATAAAATATAGGATCGTTTGGTGCACCATTCGTATAGGAAGTCATTCCTTGGCAAGGAGCAGGAGAACCGTTGGCGGTTATCTGTGCGTACCACGCATTAGAGTAGCCAAGAATACAAATTAGTACAAGTAGAATCTGTCTCAATTGGTAGAGTGTTTTTAGTTGGAAAAACAAACAATAAATGCACGGCAAAATTACCATACACCGGTACACCTATAGACTCATTCTTATGTATCCGCGTTGCTTTATTCTAAATATTTTGCAGAACCTAGGTGATGTCGAAAAATTAAAGTGCTAACTAATAATTGGTGCTCAGTTGTTTGTTGTGAAAGGAGAGAATGCAAGTTGGCCAAAGGCTGAATAACTTTTTCAGCACTAGCGTTAATTCCATCGTTTCGCAAGGGTGGCAGGAGGAGGGTATATTTGACCCCTATAATCACAAGTATATAACATGGTAGGCATTATAATGGGGAGCAAGAGCGACCTTCCGATTATGGGAGAGGCCGCTGAGGTATTGAAGCATCTTGGAGTGGCATATGAAATGACGGTGGTCAGTGCTCACCGTACTCCGGTAAGAATGTTTGAATATGCACAGAATGCGGCTTCGAGAGGAATTAAGGTCATCATAGCCGGAGCCGGTGGTGCAGCGCACTTGCCGGGAATGACGGCTTCACTCACTCCACTGCCTGTAATTGGTGTACCCATCAAGTCATCCAATTCCATCGATGGTTGGGACAGCGTGCTGTCAATTTTACAAATGCCCGCAGGAGTTCCGGTAGCGACAGTAGCCCTCAATGGTGGTCGCAATGCAGGCATATTGGCCGCTCAAATTATTGGTGCGTCTGATCCTGCAGTCCTTGAGCGCATAGCCAATTTCAAAGAGGAATTGAAGAAAAAGGTAATCGAATCCATTTCTGAAGTGGAAGGCAAGTAAGCCTTTCAGCCTGTTTTTTTTGATAGTTCTTTCATATGATTACAATTGACCCAAAAGGTGTTGACCAACCAACACTTCATCAATATTTGCTTGGTGCTATTGCTCCAAGACCAATTGCATTTGCAAGTACAGTGAATGAAGAGGGAGTGGACAATCTTGCCCCGTTCAGCTTCTTCAATATTTTTAGTTCCAATCCTCCTATTGCCATTTTCTCTCCGGCTCGCAGAGGAAGAGATAACACTACCAAGCATACCTACGAGAACATCAAGAAACATCGCGAATGCGTTATCAATATTGTAAACTATGAGTTGGCCCAACAGATGTCACTTGCAAGTACTGAGTATGCTGATGGAGTGAGTGAATTTGTAAAAGCCGGATTGACCCCAATTGACTCTGTATTGGTGAAACCCAAACGAGTAAAGGAATCGCCTGTTCAGATGGAGTGCATCGTGAAAGATGTGATTGAACTTGGAACTGGAGGCGGTGCCGGTAACCTTATCATTTGTGAAATAGTGATGGTGCACATCCAGAAATCTATCTTGGATACGGATGGAAAAATTGCTCCGGAGAAAATTGACTTGGTAGCCCGCATGGGAGGAAGTTGGTATACACGAGCTTCGCAAGGGCTTTTCCAAATCAAACAACCCACTAAGGAAATTGGTATTGGCTTCGATCAATTACCAAAGGATATTTTGGAATCTTCTATCCTTACTGGTAGCGAGCTGGCTCAATTGGCGGGTGTGGAACAACTACCAAATGAGACCGATGTGAACGAATACAAACTCTTGGAATTGTCCGATTTGTTTATTGAACTTGAAGATCAGCCAAGTGAACTGGAACTACGATTGCATCAACGTGCAAAGGAGCTCATTGCCGATAAGAAAATCAATGAAGCTTGGTTGACACTTTTGTCGTTCAATAACTAGTAGCGTAGAGGTGAACTGTTGGCTTCACTGGCATTGCAATTACTAATTCCTTATTGACATGAAACTTTTTGCCGCTCAAGAAATACGTGAATGGGACCAGTTTACCATCAAGAAGCATTATGAGAATTCTGCCGACTTGATGGAAGTGGCAGCAGAATCCGTTGTAGAATGGTTGATGACGGAGATGACTACCAACCGTTACACCATTCTTTGTGGAACCGGCAATAACGGAGGCGATGGTCTGTGCATCGCACGGCTATTGGCAGCCGAGGAGTTAGAGGTTGATGTTGTAGTAGTGGGTGATTCAGAACAGGGTTCACCTGATTTCAAACTCAACCTTCAGAGATTGCTTGAGACAACAGTACCAGTAAAGTTTCTCAATGACTCGGTAAAGGATTTTCATGCGGAGGAGCATGCCATTCTGATTGATTGTTTGCTCGGCACAGGCGTGAACCGACCGGTGGAAGGCAAGCTTGCTGAATTAATCGATTACGTCAATCAATTGCCACAGGCGTGTATAAGCGTGGATGTACCATCGGGTTTGATTCCTGATGATATGAAACCACAGTCAGGTAGCATCATTCATGCTGAGCATACTTTGACTTTTCAATTGCCCAAGCGTGCATTCCTTGTACCGGAAAATTATCAGTTTACAGGAAATTTTACGATTCTTGATATTGGACTTGATGAACAATATGCAACGCATACACCCTGTGCCCATTTTTATTATGGGGAATCATTGGCACAGCTTGATTTTAAACCTCGCAGTAAGTTCGGATATAAGAACCAGTATGGTCATGTGCGCATAGTGGCCGGCAGTAAAGGGAAGATGGGAGCCGCAATCATGAGCGCACGAGCGGCAATGCGCACGGGGTCCGGATTGGTCACTGCATCCATTCCATCTCACGGGTTGAGTATTCTGCAAACAGCATTGCCAGAAGTGATGTGCGAAACGGATGTGCAAACCGATAACCTGTGCAATGTGGAGTTCGATGCAAAGTATAGTGCAACAGCTTTGGGGCCGGGAATAGATCAAGCTCCGGAGACGGCCCTTATGTTGCGCAGATTTTTAAAAATGGCAACACATCCGTTGGTGTTGGATGCCGATGCACTCAACATCATTGCAGCTAAGAACCTATTTAGAGATATACCTCAGCGGAGTATTTTGACTCCACATGTGGGAGAGTTTGACAGGCTCTTTGGTAAGCATGAACATACGGCATCACGCATTGAAACCATGCAACAAATGAGCATAGAGTACGACCTGATAATTGTGCTCAAAGGAGCCCATACCATTGTAGCAACACCAACAGGAGAGTTGTATTTCAATAGTACCGGTAATGTGGGAATGGCCACAGCGGGAAGCGGTGATGTGCTTACCGGGGTTATTGTATCCTTATTGGGGCAAGGATATTCCTCAGTTGAAGCAGCTCGCTTCGGAGTTTACTTGCATGGTTTGGCAGGAGATATAGCGGCAGAGCAGTTTGGCTATGCCAGCATGACTGCCGGAGATATCATTGCCATGCTGCCTGCCGCGTATGATTCTTTCAATGGAGCCTATCCATCGAACTTAGTGCTTTAATAAGCTTTATTGAAGCATGTCAATCGGTCCTTTTCCTTCGCGAATCACCTCAATGGTCTCACCGGTGCAGTTGAGTATTGTTGATACATCCAAGCTGCCGGCTCCTCCATCAATCACTAGGTCCACGAGTTTTTCATATTTCTCATGAATTTGTTCGGGGTCGCTTGCATATTCCAAAATATCATCTTCTTCATGTACGGAAGAAGCAATTATTGGTCGGCCAAATTCACGCACAATCGTACGCGCAATGTTGTTGTCAGGTACACGAATCCCGATGGTTTTCTTTTTCTCTGAAAATATTTTCGGAATGTTTTTTCCGGCTTCAAGAATGAATGTGTAAGGTCCGGGTAAAACGCTTTTCATCAATTTGAAAACGGGGTTACTCATTTGCTTAGAGTACTCAGTTATATGGCTCAGGTCATAACATACAATCGAGAAATTCGCTTTATCCGCTCTCAGGTGTTTTAACCGAGCTACGCGCTCAATAGCTTTTGTGTTGAGGATATCGCAGCCAAAACTGTAAACGGTATCCGTAGGATAAATGATAACCCCTCCATCTTGCAAGCATTCTACCACTTGTTTGATTTTTCTGGGGTCTGGGTTCTGAGGATGAATTTCAAGTAACATATCAATTAGATTAATCTTTTTATCTCCTTAAAAAAGTTCAACGCAAATCGCAGCGTTATTGTTTAACTATCCCCGCTTGATAAACATTGTTCATCGTAACAACTTCAATTTTGTAAAGACCTGCGGTCAATACCTCACAGTTAATTTCATTCTGTTGAAATGGTAATGTGGTTGTCCTTCCGAGCATATCAATGGCTCTAACTTGTAAAATGGTTTCGTTGCCAATGTTGACACGGAAATGATCAACCGTAGGATTGGGATACAAGTTAAGTAGTTTAGTTGATTGGTAGATGTTTTTTACACCAACGGTTGGAGCCGCACTCTTCACTGCTTTGTATCCGTTGACTTTACCATATCCCCAACGAACATGGCCAGTTGATGCAATGGGACCTGTATGGTTGTCCTTTCGTGCGGTGGTTTGCAGAATCTCTTTTATCTCCGATGGTGTAAGAGTGGGATTGGCTTCCAGCATGAGCGCAACGATTCCGGCTACGCAAGGTGATGACATTGAAGTACCACTTAACCTGGCAAACGGGTAGATGCGGTCATTGAACTCAACTGTTGTGTAAGTGTTATAGCTATTATCAGTGAAGTAAGAGATGGATGAAGCGACATTGACACCGGGTGCGGCAATGTCAGGTTTTATTTCTTCTGTAATAAGGGGACCAATGCTGGTAAATGCCGCGATTTGTCCACCACTCAGGGTTCCGTTGGTCATTGATTCAGCTGTATATGCAGCTACAGCAATTGCACTGTGCGCACAAGCGGGTTCACCAATACTGTATTCGGAGTCACCCACTGCCGGGGAAGTTCCATAACCGGTGAATTGCATGCCCCAGTTGCCAACTTCAGTAGTGAGCTCAACTACATTCCAGAAGTGAACTGTGCCTTCTTCAGCTCGTGCAGTGAGGCCAATGCGTAGATTGGTGTTGGTACACTTCACGCGCAGGCGCATGTGTGGGCGGTTGTTCAAAGGATGTTGATGATCCACGGTTACGTTGTAAAAAATGCTGTCATTGTTTAAGGTTACCAGGGTGTCCACGGTATAAGCACCTGCTGTTACAGTAGAATAGAAGGGGGCTTCAGTCAGCAATACATTGCCGTTTGAGTAAACACCAATTTTTGCTTCAAAAGATTTATAAGGTTCTCCCCACATCGTGATGCTTTGTCCCCACATGTTTGGATTGGAATATGAATCGAAGCGAACCCGTGTTGTCATCTCATCGTTGTTGAATGTCTTTTTTATGTGGAAACCATCGTTTCCATTGTTACCCGCGGAGGTCACAAAAACTACACCTTCATTGCTAAGGTTGTCAATCGCCTGAGAGAGTAAGGAATTACCATCCAGCGTGCCCATGTAGTATAATCCCCAGCTCATATTGATAACAAGTCGTTTGTTTTCTTCTAACGCTTTTTGATGCATCCAATAGAACGCATCAATAACGGAAGCTGCATCGATGAGGAAAGTTGCAAACAAGAATTGCGCAGCCGGAGCCATACCTCTGAGGTTGGTGCCGGCACCGCTTCCACCTGCAATACCTGCAACGTGTGAGCCATGCGTTGCATAACTATAGATGTTTACGGTATCACAATTAGCTGCTAAGAGTTCTTCAGGAGTATTGTATTCCGCACCGTATGGATAAAGTGCCGGTGCATTGCCGGATTGCTTGAATTGATCCCAAGCGGCTAGAATGCGCGTATGTTGTAACAATGTGTCATAGAACATCGGATGAGTATAATCGAAACCCCAATCGGTAACACCTATCAACACATTCTCTCCTGTGTATGGCAGAGGGAGCAAAATCCCCTGGTGAACACTGTCAATGCGGGTGTCAAAGCGCACTTTGTCCAAGTGGGGTTGAATCATCCCCGGCAATTCGATGTAAGTGAAAACTTCCTCAAACGGAATGGGACCGGTCAACAAATGCAATGGGACTTTAATTGTTGCGATATCGCCAATTACCGTTCCTTTCATTATTCCCATAGAAGTCAATGCAGACCATTGAGGGTAGGAGCGAATTTTCCCCATCAATGAAAGGTGCCACTTGTTGCGGATTTTATAAATCGGCCAGCCTTTGACTTCCTGTTCTTCTAGCTGGTCGGTTTTTTTCGCAAAAGCGATGAGTTCCGGCCAGGCAGCTTGAGTGGTAGCTGGCATCAATTGTGAGAAGCATTGCAGAGAGAAAAAGAAAATGAAAACGGTAAAAATGAATCGCATAGTTCTAATTGTTTGAGACAGGAACAGCCGGGATTGTAATTCCCGCTTGACGCACAATATTAGTGTTTATCAGTCAAATAATAGTGTTCAGAAATCACACTTCGGAAAAGAGCTTTCCGCCAATACCTTTGGCGCTTCGAATTTTTAAAAACAGATGAAGAAAATTCTTGTTGCCAATAGAGGAGAAATTGCATTGCGCGTCATGCGTTCTGCTAAAGAGATGGGGATAGCTACAGTAGCTGTATTCAGTGAAGCTGACAGAACAGCGCCTTTTGTGCGCTATGCTGATGAAGCGGTATTGTTAGGTCCTCCTCCTTCTGCTCAAAGCTATCTCTTAGGCGATAAGATTATTGAAATCTGTAAAGAGCTCAACGTGGATGGCGTTCATCCCGGTTATGGTTTCTTATCTGAAAATGCGGACTTTGCGCGCAAGCTCAAAGCGGCCGGCATAATCTTGATAGGACCAAGCCCGGAAGCGATGGACATCATGGGGGATAAGCTTTCAGCCAAGAATGCTGCACGTAAATACAACATCCCTATGGTTCCTGGAACCGAAGGTGCTGTAAGCGATGTGGAAGAGGCTATCCGCACAGCCAAAGAAGTAGGATTACCTGTATTGATAAAAGCAAGTGCCGGTGGTGGTGGTAAAGGAATGCGTATCGTGGAAAACATTGATGAACTTCCTGAGCAAATGGAGCGCGCCATCAGTGAGGCTGTCAGTGCCTTCGGTAATGGTGCGGTCTTCATTGAACGGTACGTGGCCGGACCTCGTCACATCGAAATACAGATTCTTGCAGATAATTACGGCAACGTAGTTCATCTCTTTGAGCGTGAGTGTAGCATTCAGCGCAGGCACCAAAAGGTGATTGAGGAGGCGCCATCGTCCATCCTCACACCAGAGTTGCGTGAAGCAATGGGTAAGAGTGCATGTGATGTGGCACGCAGTTGTAATTATTCCGGAGCCGGTACAGTAGAATTTCTCGTGGATGAAAACTTGAACTATTACTTCCTCGAGATGAATACACGTTTGCAGGTGGAGCACCCGGTTACAGAAATGATTACCGGTATCGACTTGGTAAAAGAGCAAATCAAAATTGCGCGTGGCGAGAAGTTATCCTTTACACAAGAAGATTTGAAAATCAACGGCCATGCATTGGAAATACGCGTTTATGCCGAAGATCCAGCTAATAATTTCTTACCGGATATCGGAAAGTTGGCAACCTACCAACGTCCAACAGGGCCGGGTGTTCGCGTAGATGATGGATTTGAAGAGGGAATGGATATTCCCATCTTCTATGACCCGATGATTGCGAAGTTGATTACACATGGCAAAGACCGCACAGAAGCAATCCAACGCATGGTGCGTGCGATTGATGATTACAAAATCACCGGTTGTCAAACCACGTTAGGTTTCTGTAAATGGGCGATTCAACACGAAGCGTTTGTTAGCGGAAAGTTTGACACGCATTTTGTAAAGAAATACTATACTCCGGATGTTCTCAATCAGAAGAATGACAACGAAGAATTGATTGCTGCTTTGGCGGCAGTAGCTGCGTTTGAAGAGCGTTCCGCGAAGATGGCCCACCCCGTAAGTACTCCAACAAACGTTAAGAGTGGTTGGAGAACACAACGTGTGCGTTAAGGCTTTTCTATATTCGTGAAGCTCACTGAATTGGTGAAACAATTCGAGGTTTCGGGCGTATGGAATAGTGGATGATGACGTTCGGATAAAACAGACCAAGAAAAATGGTTCTAAAAACTAAACTGACATATCTGTTTTTATTCCTGTTCGGAGCATTGTCCGCACAAGTGCCGCTATCGGATACTTCTTCCTATAAAATCATCTATCAGCAGACGACTGATGTGTATAATGCCGTGTGGTACACCAAAGGAAATGACACTTTGGTGAAAGCTACACACAGTCCCATTGATGTTACTGCAAATGCAACCAACAGAAGCAAGGTTCGCCAATATGACCGCTTGCAGAAAAAAGTTATAAAGGTATATCCCTATGCACGAGCCGCTGCCGATGTGATGGAAATGTATGAGGAAGTCTGCCTCAAAGTAACGGATGAAAAAGAACGCAAGCGCTTGCTCGACCAGGCGGAAGACGAGATGAAACGCCAGTTTGAAAAGGATTTGCGCAGCCTTACTGTATCAGAAGGTGTGATACTCATCAAGCTAATAGACCGCGAAACCGGCAGCAACAGTTATACCCTTGTTCAAGAGTTGAAAGGGAAATTCTCGGCATTCATGTGGCAAGGACTCGCACGGATGTTTGGCCATAACCTTAAGAGTGAGTATGATGCCGAAGGCGAAGATGTATGGATAGAAAACATCGTTCAGCAAATTGAAGACGGCTTTATCCCTGTCGAAAGGCGACAAGTGGACCCATTTGGACTCAAAGCCTATACCCAGAAGTAGTCTGTTCAGTCAAAAGTTGTTTCAACTCTTCCAATCCTTCACTGGCACCTTTTTCAATCTTCGTGATATTGCTGATATTGCTGACGGCAGGCATGTTTGGATCAATAATGAATTTTGGAGCGTGAACTGGTGCGTATTGAATTAAACCGGCTGCCGGATAAACTTGAAGAGAAGTGCCAACCACAACAACAATGTCTGCTTGTTGTGTAATCAATGCAGCAGGTTCAATCATGGGTACAGCTTCACCAAACCAAACGATGTGTGGGCGCAATTGAGAGCCCAATTCGCACACATCTCCTTCTTTAAGTTCCCAATGTTTGAGCTCGTATATGAGTTCACTGTTCGCTGTGCTGCGCGCTTTGGTGATTTCGCCATGAAGGTGCAGCACACGTTTGCTACCGGCTCGCTCATGCAGGTTGTCAATGTTCTGAGTTATGATGTGTACATCGAAGTCTCTTTCCAACTCAGCAAGAATATAATGTCCGCGGTTGGGTTCGGCTTCATAGATGCGTTTCCTTCGTTGATTGTAAAACTCAAGTACCAGTGCACGATTTCTTCTCCAACCCTCAGGAGAGGCTACATCCTCAATGCGATGGTTTTCCCAAAGACCATCACTACCTCTGAACGTTGGAATGCCGCTTTCAGCGCTCATTCCGGCTCCTGTCAATACAACCAGCTTCTTTTTCATGACAAGCGCAAATATGTATCAGATTGCAGTGTGGAGCGCTTTAGTGAAAGATAACTTTGTTTTAGGAGATGGGTATTTAAGTTTGCTAAGATTTATGGCGGGGCAAACTGTACATATAAGGCAATGTATCACCATGTTGGTGATGATTGTTTTGGCATCTTGCAAGAGTGTTACCACCATCCAGCATTACGCAGAGCGCAGCGATTGTACCCAGCAGAATGCAGCGCATTACTCACAGCGCGATATTCCGCTTCCGTTGCACGAGATAGAACTAGATACGGTTCTCACCAATCATTTTTCATGGGAGAGCCTCAATGTTGCAAATGCTATTGGTCTGCTTGGAGAATTAAAGCAATATGTAGAAACCTCCAAGCGATACAAAGAGCGACCGACAATTGAAAACCGCATGGAGCAGTTGATATTGTCGCACTCCATTACTGAGCGCATCAACCTCGCATCGCTGGAAGTATCAGCAGCAGCCTCTGAACTGGATTGTGAGGAAGAGCGCATCACCCAGATAGCAGAATATCTCAAAGGGGTAGAGGGAGAAACCGAGACGCGTCTAACTGTTGCCGCTATTGTGGCCGGAGCTTCCAGTGCGATCATCTCCGGCATAATGCTTGCAAATGGCAATGGTGATAATGTGGAATATGTCGGTATTGCATCCGGTATTGTGGAGGCAACATTGGGTATCTCCATTTTGATCAATAAGCGCAAAGTGTT